>JAPCJO010000074.1 GCA_027886905.1 Nitrososphaerota archaeon | reverse complement strand
CTCAAGAGGACGCGAGGAAGCGGACGACTGCTCTTTCAAGCCCCTTCTCTTTGCCTTGGTCGGCTCTTAGGCCTTGCCGTTACTCTGGAGGCTCTGGTTCGAGTAGAACGGGTCCGAGATCAGGGGGTTCGGATTCGTCCTCTTCATCAGCTCCGCCGTGTCGGGATGCCCCTTCAGGTACCCGATTATCCCCGGGAGCCCGACGCGTCTGAAGAAGTAGCCCATCTGCCCTGGCTTGCTGAGCTCCTCCTCAGAGCCCTTGGACACATAGAACTCGAAGAGCGCGCTCGTGACCTTTGGGACGTCCTTCCTCGGGACCATCCGCATGTAGATTTGCTTGGTCTGCGGGTCGATGATGTACCCTCCTTGGTGGCGCCCGTCCTCGGTGCCGCCGAGCTTGAGCGCGTACATGTTGTAGCCCGTCCCCATCCACCCTATCGTCTTTGTTGCCGGCCGGAAGCACTGCCGCTCGCATCCCGTGATCCCGATTGACTCGGTCATGTGGCCCCACCTTTGGTCGAGGTCGTCCAGCAAGAAGGGCTCGAACTTCTCCGAGTCGGTGTAGGTCAGCCTGCACGTGTCCCTGCCGACGCATGCGCCCGAGAGGAGCCTGAGCGTGGTGAACGGCTTGCCGTTCCTCTTGCCGTATCCGAACCTCTGCATGTGAGCGATGAAACCCTCCCTTTCGGACTCCTCGAGCCCTCCGAAAAGGAGGTCTTGGTTGGGTGTCACGTAGAGGAGGACCTTGGGGTAGCTCTCCGTGAGGCTCTTCACCATCGACATCAGGTTCCCGTCCGCGCCGCCGTCGATTATCCTCCCTGTCTGTATGTACGCCCCGTATGCCCACCTCCCGTCCGTCTCCTGCCTGTTCCAGCCCTGGTGCAGGCGCCTGGCCCCGTAGTCGAGGTCTTCCTGGGGCAGCTCCAGCTGGGCTCCCCTCTCCTTCGCCTGCTCCCTGAACCAGGGGACGCCCATCTTGTAGACCACGTACTTGAGCCTCGCCCAGTTCCTGTTCTTCCTGTCGCCCCAGTACTGGTGGGTCGCGACGATGGCGTCGAGGGCCTTCATCGCCCCATCCTCCCCGGTCGCTATGCCCAGGGGCTTGCCCATCGTCGCGAACGTCGGGAACCCAGCCTTCTCCCCCTGGCTCCCCCCGATGAATATCTGGAACCTCTCGACCTTGCTCCCGCCGTCCAGGAGCGGGACGACGCCGATGTCGTCCGTCCTCACCTCGACGCAGTTGTCCGGGATGTACTCGCCCGTCTTCTCGTCGCGGTCGACCGCGGATATGCCGACCTTGAACTTCCTGTTGAGGAGCCTGTCGCCGTACTCGAACTTCTCCCCGGTCTTGCGCTCGTCCCTAAGGTACTTCGGGTCGATCTCGAATATCTCGATGTAGGACTGGGTGGGCAGCCTGAAGTACTTCGCCGCCCTTTCTGAGAACGCGACCGCGTCGAAGTACTTTGAGTAGTGGGAGAGGGGGCACGCCATGAAGTTCCGGACGTTGTCGCCGCAACCGTTGAGCGTGTAGAACCCCGAGCTCGCTATCTCTTGCATCGCCGGCACGACGTCCTTCTTCTTCACCCAGTGGAGCTGGATCGCCTGCCGCGTGGTCAGCCTGAGGGACGGCTGCATAGTACCCGTGTAGGTGTCGGACGCGGTGTACTTCCTCGCTATGTCGTCCAGGATGGCCCACTGCCTCGCGTCGATGGGGCCGCCGCTGGGTATCGCGATGCGGAACATGTACATGTACTCCTTCTCGTCGCCGGTCGTCGCCCTGTTGAAGTCCGTGTAGATTCCGCACGACTTGGCGAGGGTCTCGGCTATCTCCGGGAGGTCCTCGAAGCTCGTGTCCCGAAACTGGTGAAACAGGTTGGCGGGACTGTTTATGTCGCGTATGGTTACCGTGAGGCCTTTGGTCGCCAGCTTTGCCTTCTCGGGGCCCGACCAGTCCTCCTGCGGAGTGTGAAGCTCTGGCTTGATGTCAGTCATAGCTCGGAACTGCCTTCCCCCATTTGCTCGATTGTAGATAAGCTACACATAGCACCAGCTTTTCAAGCGCTCTATTACCTCTTGACCCAGCACCACCTCTTCGGCGTCGGCGACCTCTGACAAGAGTGTCCCTTTGGCTGGTCGCTTGGCGGCTGTGGTCGCTTGCGCGTGTGAGCTGCTGCTTTTCACGAGTTGAACGTCCGGACCAAATTATATAAGGCGAGTTGACGGGAATATGAGTAACAGAATAGTCGGATTAGAATGAAAATTACCCCCGCGGATATGGGGTGGGTTATCTTGCGAGGCCTGCCATGCCTTCATGGCTGGACTTCACGCGGCTTTCGCGCCGCGAACGCCACGACGACTATCACCGAAGCGACGGCCGCGATCAATACTCCCGCGTACTCGAGGTCCGTGCTCGACGCGCTGGTGAGCGGCTTTCCCGGCTGCCCCTTGGGGAGAGGTCCGAAGATAGTCCCGTTCGGGTATTCGAGCGGGTAGTGGTTCGGGAAGAACTGCCCGGGAAGGACCAGAGGAGCCCGAGGGCTCTGCTGGAAATCGAACGCCTCGAGCAGGTTGTTGGCCTGGGCGTCGCGCGTCGAGAGCGAGGGCAGGTCGAAGACGGTCTCTATGAACTTGAGCGTGGAGGTGAAGTCTCCCTGAGTGCTGTCGACGAAGCCCTGCTTCGCGTAGGGGGAGATTATGATGCACGGGACCCTGAACCCGTAGCCGTACCCGTCCACCTGAGGAGGCGGGACGTGGTCGTAGAAGCCTCCCCAGTCGTCCCAGGTGAGGAAGATCGCGGTAGAGTTCCAATATGGGCTCGACATGACGGCATCTATCTGGGCGACCGTCGCCTGCTCCCCCAGCGTGACGTTCGCGGGGGGTTCCTCGCTGACGCTGTCGTCTTCGGGCATGAGCCATGAGACGCTGGGGAGCTTGCCGTCCTTGACGTCGGAAGCGAACTGATCCGCCTCCACCACGTTGCTCATCAGGCTCTTGCTGTCCTGCACGGACGCGAAGGCCGGGAGCGGGTTCCAGTTGTTCAACTCGCCAAAAAAGCCCGCGTAGTAGCGCCACGTGACGTTGGCGGCCTGGAGCTCGCTGACGATTGACGGGAAGTAGAACGTGCTGTCGTTGACGTCGCTGGAGCTGTAGTTGAAACCCCCGTACCGGGAGTCGACGACGAGGCCGCCCGACTGTCCCGCTACGAGGTACACGTGGTTCGGGAGGCTCGGGCCCATGACCGACGTGAAGAAGTTGTCCATCAGGACGAACTGGGACGCATAGTCCCAGTAGTAGGGGATGAGATGGTAGTCGTAGTAGCCCATCGTGACGTTGGACCCGTCCTGCGAGGAAATGAAGCCGTCCATCTTGCCGCCGTCGTATGCCTTGTGAGCGGCCGTCCAGCTGTTGTTGAGATTGCTCGTGAGCACCGGGCTCGTGAGCAG
>JAPCJO010000073.1 GCA_027886905.1 Nitrososphaerota archaeon | reverse complement strand
GGCGAGGGCCAGGGGCGCGCGGCGAGGAGGGTCCTCCTCATCTCGCTCGCCGTCACGTCGTGTGTGTCCTTGGCGGCGTTCCTCGTGCTGTCGTACGCCCCCCTGGAGAGGGCCATAGCCTCCCCGCTCAGCCCGGCGCCGGTGGCATTCGCAGGGCTGGACGCGGTGATCTTCTCGCTCGGCCAGCTGGGAGCCTACGCGCTCATAGGGCTGGGGAGGGCGGGGAGGGCGGGCACTGTCATCGCCGCGTCGGTGGTCACCCGCTACGTGATGGCGACGATATTCGTCCTCCACGGGCTCGGCGGCGCGGGCGTCTTCCTCGGCTTTTGCATCGGCGACCTCATCCTCCCGGCGGTCAGCATCCCGATGGCGCTGAGGGGCATACCGGCCTCTGGGGCCTCGAAGGAGGACTCGCGCCACCTCTTCGGATACATGCTGTCCATGCTGGGCTCGGGGCTCATAGTCTTCGCGGTGAGCCAGGCGGACCGGCTCCTCGCCTTCGCGCAGAAGGGGCTTGGAGACCTCGCGATATACAACGTCGTGTCCGTCGGAGGGAACATAACCGCGATGGCCCCCATCGCCCTGACCAACGTCCTCGTCCCGATCCTCGGCTCGATGGCAGGAGCGGGCCTCGCCGCCAAGCCCGAGGTCTTGAGGAACTACACGAGGTACGTGAGCTTCGTGGCATTTCCCATCGGGTTCATGCTCGCGGCGGTCGCACCTGCGCTCCTCAAGGTCTTTGGTACCCAATACGTCGCGGCGAGCCCCCTGGTGGGGGTGATGTCGATCTCCGTGGCCGCGACGGCGGTGTCGGGCGTGTATTCCTCCGAGCTGATCTCGAGCAAGAGGACGTACCACTTCTTCCTGGGAAACGTCATAGCGCTCATCACGCTGATCGCCGTCGCCGTCGTCCTCGTGCCTTCCGTGGGGCTGCTCGGCGTGGCGCTGGGGAGAGCGACGATGCTCTTCGTCACGCTGGGCGCCTTCGCCTATTTCCTCAGGGCGTCCGGGAACCTCGTCCTGGACGCCCCGGCGTACGCAAAGTCGCTGGCATCCTCCGCCGTGATGGGGGGCGCCATCTACGCCTTGCTCTTCTTGATCACGAGGGCCCATCCTCTGGGCAGGCTCGCCAGCGTGGGCCTGGGCGTCGCGCTGGTCCCCCTGGGACTCGTGGTCTTCCTCGCGGTGATGAGGTCACTGAAGGCCTTCAACGAGCGCGACTTTGAGTTCCTGGGCAGGCTCCTCCCAAAGTCGCTCTCCCGCTTTGGAGCCCTCGCCAAGAGGCTCCTCTCCTGACCCAACCGGGCCGGGAAGGCGGTCAGAGGAGAAGCCTGCGCGCGTTCGCGTAGAGCACGAGCTCTCTCTGGTTCGCGGTCAGGCCCGCGACCTCGACCTTCTGGAGCTCGACGGAGTAGTCGTGGAAGGGGTAGTCCGACCCGAACACCACCCTCTCTTCGCCCACCGTCTCTACGGCCTCCTTGATCTTGGAGTGCATCGAGACGCCCGAGGTCTCGAGGATGATGTTGTCGTGCTTCTTCGCCGTGTTGATCGCCGCCTGGATGTAGACTCCGTGCCCGTGGCCCATGTGCAGCATCACGATCCTCACGTCCGGATAGATCTCGGCGAGCTCGCCGATGCTCCAGGGCAGGGAGAAGGGCGGGTGTCCCGAATGAATCGCGAGCGGTATCCGCTCCTTGAGCGCGAACTCCGCGATGGGGAGCACCTCCTCGTCCGTGGGGAGGAACGCGTGGATCAGGGGGTGGAGCTTTATCCCCCTGAAGCCCCATTCCCTCACGGCCCTCCTGACCAGGGGGAGCGCCCCGCGGTCGTGGGGGTTGGGCCAGACGTATCCGACGAACCTCTCCGGGTGCCTTTTCACGGTCCTCCGGACGAGCAGGTTGTCGGGCGCGAAGAGGATCGACCTCTCCACTCCCGCGGCGTCCATCTTCCGCAGGAGGTCCCCGGCGGAGCCCGACACGTTCGCCCAGCTCCCGAACCGGCCGACGTGGGCGTGCGCATCGATGACCTTGGTCGGCGCAGACATCCTCGTGCCAGCCCGTCCCGCGGTCTAATTCTGTCTTGCTATTCAGGCGGGATCTGTGACTGCGCGAGGCGGAGGTCGATCCCCCTCCTCTTGTGATACCAATACGACAGGGCGTAGATGATGATGGGAATCAGCACGACCCCGCCCACCACCGTCTGCGCGGAGGCCTCGAACGGCCCCACCGCGGGGTTGGCGATGCTGTTGTAGCCCAGGTAGGCGAAGAGCGCGGCCCCGACGGCGCCCAAGACCGAAATTGTCGGGACGCCGCGCCTCTTACCACCGATGGCCGACTCGTAGACGCCCCGTCGGGTGAAGGGGAGCAGGATTGCGCTGACCGCGGCGAGGAACCACACCACGCTGTAGAAGAAGATGGCGTTGACCTGGGCGGAGATGAAGGAGGTGAAGTACTGGAGATACATCGGTATCAGCGCGAGGACCGCCCCCAGGGCGATAGCGTTGACAGGGGTGTGGAACCTGTCGCTGACGTTCGAGAGCCACTTGGGCATCACCCTGTCGAAAGACCACGCGAGGAAGAGCCTGCTGATGAAGACCAGGCTGAGCCACGACCAGCCGATGTTTCCGATGAACAGGCCCACGACGATCAGCCAGAGGAGCAGGCTGCTAGGGTCAAGCACAGTCGCGAAGGCGGTGGGGACCGTCGAGAGCGGGGTGCCGCCCCCGTTCTGGATCGCCCAGGCCTCGATGAAGGGGAGCCCCACGACCTTGTCGAGCATATAGGTGAGCCCGAACCAGATCGCTATGGAGGCGCCCTCGGCCAGCACGAGGCCGTACAGCAGGGACGTGCGAGGCCTCCGGATCTCGCCGCCGACGAACTGCATCACGGGGTACGGGCCTATGCTGACGAAGAGGAGCGGGACCACCGCCCCGAGGTTGGCGAGGCTAGCGCCGGGAGAGTAGCCGGCCGAGGCGGCGTCGGAGAAGACCTTCGAGACGCCCCCCTGGGCCTGGAAGTAGCCGTTGTATGCGCTGACAAAGTGCGCGTGGCTGCTGGTGAGGAAGATGGCCATGACGAGCAGCATGGTGAAGACGCCGTACCCGAAGAAGGAGTAGACCACCAGCCTGAAGAGCCTCCCGCCCGCCGTAACCAGCACCGCGCCTATCGCGAGGATGCCGATCCCGCACGCCATCAGCGTCGCGGGCGAGCTTGACACTCCCGGGGTGATGAAGTTCCCGAGGGACTCAATGCCCTTGTCTCCGAGCACCTGCCCCGCGAACGAGAGCTGCGTCCCGGACTCGGAGAACGCCCAGTACGACCCGGACCCGGCCGAGATCAGGATCGCCACGAAGAACAGGAAGCTCGCGACGAACCCGAGCGGGCTCGAGAGCACCCTGGAGATGAAGACGTAGTCCCCACCGGAGCGCGGCATGACGCTGGTCAGCTGCCAGTAGAGGAGGACGATGACGACGGCAATGACCGCCCAGACGGCGAGGCTCGCGTAGTAGTTGACGTTCTGGTAGTAGTCGG
>JAPCJO010000032.1 GCA_027886905.1 Nitrososphaerota archaeon | reverse complement strand
TCTTGATGATCTCGAGTTCCCGGTGTACAACCTTCGGGTCGAAGACTGGACGCCAGTTGAAGCCCATCACCGCTCCGACATCGTAACAGACGCCTTTCAGTCTCAACCCAGACTCACTTCGGCCCAGGTCCTAGGATACGCAAGATTATCTCCGCATCAGGCATCTGCTTCTCCACGTCCTCTGGAGAAAGCTGCACCACCCTCGATAGTCCGTCGAGGCACGCCAAGAGCGTGCTCACCAGTTTGTCGGGGTCGTCATCCGTGATCTCGCCTGTCGCTTGCCCCTCGACGATTAGTCCTCGCATGATTTCGCGCATAGACAGGCCCTGCTGCCTGATCTGCTCGCGGAGGTCCGCTGGAAGACTGTCACTGGCCATCGCTTGATAGAAGAACTGGTAGAATTCGGGGTCTTCACGCCTGCGCTCAAGCATTCCGGCCAACATCCGCTTCAAGCGGTCTCTTGGCGTGCCTGGCATCCGCTGGACGATTGCACGTAACTCCTCCGCGGGTCGGACCGACTGCCTCGCCAAGACTAAGAAGATCGCCTCCTTGCTCGGGAAGTAGTGGTATGCCAATCCCGGGCTGACGCCGGCCTCAGAGGCCACGTCGGACATCTTGGCGGCCATCCCCTTGCGGGCAAACACCTCCCTCGCAGCGGCTAGGATCTTCTCTGCCGTCTCCTCTCGAATCTGCCTATTGACTCGTTTGGTTCGGGGCAGCCTAAATCCACGCAGTATTGATTAAATATTTAATCAATATATAACTGCGAATCATTCGCCCGAAGTGGCTGCAGTCCAAAAGAACCTGATCAAGCCTAAACCCCGGCCGGGCACCATCGCTACTTCACCCTATATTCCTCTACAACGCGGGAGGTAGGGATGGCGATGGCGGGCAAGCCGAGCGCCGCGCAGGAGGCGGCTGCCGGTTCATCGGAGTCAGGACGCGCTCTCGGCCAAAATGCCCTTCTCACGAAGGAATTCCCCCCGATCCTTTGCTCTACCCTCCATTCTTGCTCTTGTCGGCCTTCTCTTCCGCCATGTGTCGGATTACGGTGGCCGCACCTTTCCCCAACACTGCGTGAAGTCTTGATTCAAAGTCCTCCACGCGCGGCTCCCCTGTATAGAAAACTGTCTTACGGGCGCCATTCTGTCCCAGGATGAACACCATGGCACCCTTCGCTGCCTTGGCGTATGCTTCCTCTCGCGCACCAGGCGGCCCGGGGTCTTGTCTCTTGTTGCCTCCCCAGGCGGACGCAAACATGAAGAGACCAGTAACCAATATGGCGAGGAAGACCACTTCGACCACGCTCGCCAGGTACCCGATGAAGGCGGTCTCTCCGTACGTCGCCGCTAAGATCTCTACGGCCTGCGCCAGTGCGTAGATAATCGGGGCTATCTCGATCACCTGCCAGGCCCTCTCAAATATTCCCCCTTCGAACGTCTTCCTGAGGTTGAAGGCAATGATAGCCGCCCCCAAGGACAAGACGAGCTGAACCACGCTGAATGTCGCGAGGACTATGTCCAAACTCATTGCGCAGAACCTCCGACCACCGCGTTTGTCTCTCCGTCGAAGTCCGAGTGCGTCATGAGAATCTTGGGCTCGCGCTTTGAGAAGACATCGATTCTGGTCCCAAAACGAATGAAACTCATGGCTTCAGACTGCGAGAAACTCGTGGGCCGTGTCGCTCGGCCAGGAAAAGATGACATGTTATCGGGGAGATACTTAGATTTGGCAACAAACAAGAAGCAAAGTTGTGAGTTCGGCATATATAGCGTTTGGGTATCATCGTGGTCGCATTCCGTGAGGAGTGAGCGCAAAGGAGCAGTCGTGAAACCTTCCAGCGGGGAACCACGAGCCGCCCGGAAGAGGCTGGGAACCCTGCCCGCCTTTCGCCTGGTCCCGGCCCGGTGATTTGTAAATTCCGGCCGGGGCAGACCCTGCCTATTGGACTTGCGTCGCAGCCAGAGTGCGAAAAGCCGAGCGTCTAGGTCGGGTGAACAAGTTATCCTCTCTTCTTAAAAGTCATGGACGGGAGATGCGGGATGCAAATGGAACGGCGAATCTCGCTAAGGGAGTACGAAATTCAGAAGCGGCTCACAAGGATGATAATTCCCCAGATCAGCTATTCTTGTCGGCGGTGTGGCACCGAAACGTTGCCGAGTCATCGGTGGAGCAGTGGGGGTGGCGTCTTGTGCGACGATTGCCATTCTAGGGCGCAAGCGCCTTAAGAATCGAAATCTCTTAGGTCGCGGCATCAAAAGCAATCTGCTCTGGATCAGTCCGATGGGTTGCGATTCCCGGCCGGTGCACCAGCTATTTGCTTCTCGAATCTCTCAGACAAGAGGGACGCACGACGCAAAACGAAGAGCCGTCTCTCTGAAGCCTTCGCCGGATCAAATCCGAGGAAGCCTTTCTACACGGGACGAGGACGCGATATGGAAAGGATCGAGGAAAGAAGACGTAACGATGGACCCGTATCGCGATAGACCTATAACGCGCGTTCGGCGTTTCTGGCTTCCTCGTTCCCGATGAGAAGGCCTACAAGTCTCCGCCCCTTTCCCATAGCGGCTCTCCTACTTGTTGCTCTGGTTCTTCCGTCGGCCCTTCCGGTGTCCTTCGCCGATGCCCAGACGGTCCTCGCGACCGTGGGGAAGGTGCCTAACCCCGTGGCCCTTGCCTACGACTCGTCGAAGGGCGAGATGTTCGTCGCCGACTATCAAGACAACACCGTCTTGGTCATCTCCGACGCGACCAACTCGGTCGTCGCGACGATTGCCGTCAGGACTGACCCCTTCGCGCTGGCGTACGACTCATCTAAGGGCGAGGTCTTCGTCGCCAACAATGGCAACTCCACCGTCTCGGTGATCGCCGACGCGAACAACTCCGTCGTCGCGACAGTGGCCGTGGGGTCAGGTCCAATCGCCCTCGCGTATGACTCATCTAAGGGCGAGGTCTTCGTCGCCAACCACAACGACAACACGGTCTCGATAATATCCGACGCCACTGATTCCGTAGTCAAGACATTGAGCGTGGGCGTGTCCGGCATCTTCCAAACCTACACGCCCCGCGCCCTCGCATACGACTCCTCAAGGGGGGAGGTCTTCGTGGCGAATTTCGCGAATGGCACGCTCTCGGTCATCTCCGACGTCAACAATTCCATCGTCGCCACTGTGCATCTCACCTCGCCCGAGTCGGGCGCGGGCAACGGACTCAAGTTCGCGGGGACGGAGCCCATCGCTCTAGCATACGACTCCTCCAAGGGCGAGGTCTTCGTGGCGAACGACGACGGGAGCGCCGTCTCGGTGATCTCCGACGCGAACAACTCCGTCGTCGCGGCCATGCTCGTCGGGACAGGTCCTGTAGCCGTCGGCTACGACTCATCCAACGGCGACGTCTTCGTGGCCAACTCTCAAGACAACACCGTCTCCGTCGTCTCCGACGCGAACAACTCCGTCGTCGCGACGGTGCCTGTCGGGAAAGGACCGTTCGCCGTGGCGTACGACTCGTCGAAAGACGAGGTCTTCGTGGCGAACGTCGACGGGAACACCGTCTCCGTCATCGGAGCTTCCCCAAGCTCCACCACGACCACGCCCTCGTCATCCTCGACCTCGACTACGACCTCGAGCACGCCTTCGTCTACTGCCACTTCCACGTCAGACTCTGTGGTCTCGAGCGCGGCAAAAGCGCCCGCGGTGAATTCGAACGTGGTCGCGTTTGCGGCGGTCGACGTGGCGATACTGGTCGGGCTGGTTACCGCGATAGCGCTGGACGTGCGCCGCCGCAGGAGACGGGCTGCGCCAGCGAACGCGGCGACCTAGTCGACATTTTGTGAGGCCGGCCTACACGCGCTCGTGCGGTACGAGCTTCGCGCTTGTTTTATGTTCAAGTACGATGGCACTGGGACGGTGGTGGGACGCATTTGGATAGTGATCCGGCCAGGGCCCTCCCGTCTCTGCGCCTTAGAGCCTCCTGCCTGCCTCGTCGCCCTCGCGAGGGCCCGACGAGTCGATGAGGTCGTCGTTGCCGCCGTCCGGGTGAGTCGATGAAAGTCAGGACGCTCCTAATCCTGGGAATCGCGGTGCGCGAGGCGTTCAGCTTCTGGACGGGCCACCCGTTCGACTTTGAGATCTGGGTGAGGACCGGCTACTGGGTAGTGCGGGGGCTCAGCCCCTACGCGCCTCTTCCATTCGCGCCGGGCGTGAGCTTCGCGAACGACTTTGGCAACGGCCTCAACCCGGCGATCGGATACCTCCCCTTTTGGCCCCTCCTTCTGGGAGGGATCTATGAGCTCTATTCCGGGGTGGGTTTCGGCAATAGGCTCGCGTACTACTTCCTCCTGAAGCAGCCGATGATCTTCGCGGACGTCCTCCTGGCGTTCGCCCTCTATGTCTACGTGAAGCGACAAAACCCCGACCTGGCGCCGAAGGTCTTGAAGCTCTGGCTCTTCTCCCCCATCACGATAATCATCTCCGCGATATGGGGGACTTTCGACTCGATGGCGATGCTCCTCGTCATGGCCGCCCTCCTAGCGCCAGCGGGGCGGGCCAGGTCGGCCTGGGACGGGCTGGCCGCCTTTGTAAAGTCCATCCCGGTCATCTTCGTCCTTCCGCTCTCCTACTCGCGAGAAAACAGATGGAGGAACTTCGCCATCGCCTTGGGACTTCCGGTGCTCCTCACCGCGATCATTGTCTACCTCGCCGGATGGCCCGCGATAACTCAGCAATACAATGTCGTCACGACCCTGTTGAACACGCTCCAGGTCTACGGCTTCCCTCTCTCCTTGTGGGGGACGTGGGTCTTCCTCCACACCATGAACCTCATCTCCGACGCGACCTTTCAGGGCGTCATCGGCTGGGGCGTGTACCTCTGGATCCCCGCGGTGACAGCGGCCAGCATCGCGGCCAGCCGCTGGTTCGGGTCAGACACCGCTCGAGGCCTGGTGCAGTCCCTGCTCTTCACCACCCTGGCCTTCCTCCTCGTCCGCGGGCAGGTGAACGAGCAGTACTCGGTCTACCTCCTCGCGCTCCTCCTGATCGACGCCGCCCTCTGGAACCCGAAGAGGATGAGGCTCTTCTACGCGGTCTCTGTGGTCGTCGTCGCGGCCATCGTCACGAACAACTTGCTCCTTATCAGGTTCGTCTCGCCAGTCTACCCGAACGCCTTGCAGGTGGAGGCCAACCTGATCTCCTCGATCAACGAGCTGCGCAACGTCCTGCTCTACCTCGAAGGGCTCGCGTTCTCCGGGTTGAACCTCTGGTACCTCGCCGCTTTGATTAAGGAGAGGCGCCCCAGGGGGTACGAGCTTTGAGAGAGCTGGACCCGGGCGGAGTGCCTTGGAAGGCAAGATAGTCGGCGTCTTCGGGACGGACGCGGGCGCGAAGGCCGGCCTCCTCGACCCAATCACGAAGAAGAGCGAGGCGGAGGGAGGGCTAGCGGTCCATCGGAGGGTGGAGGCCGGCGTGAACTACTCATTCCTCGACGACGCGCAGTTCCCGGAGAAGATACAGGGCTACTCGCGGATAGCCTCCATCGCGGACTACGCGCTCTACGTCCTCCCGAAGTTCGGCAAGATCTCGCCCCCCGACGGGGAGCTGGCCGTCGTCCTCGACTCCGCGGGGCTTGACGGCTCCATCTTGGCGGTCGACGAGGAGCCTCCCTCGGCCATCGGGTCGTACTTCAAGGGGACACGGCTCGAGGGCTACTCGGCGAGCAGCCGGAGCTCAAAGTCCTCGGTCTTCGACCTCGCCGCTGTCAAGGCGGGTCCCAACGTCCCGCCGAAAGGGACGCTCATCTATATCGACCGGGCCTTCAGCGTAAAGGGCGTCGGCGTGGTCGTCCTGGGCTTCGTCCTCGGGGGGACAGTGAGCGTCCACGACGAGCTGCGCCTCATTCCTAGCACCGACGGGAAGAGGGCGGAGGTGCGGGGGATACAGGTCAGCGACGTCGACCAAGAGAGCGTGGGAAGGGGGCTGAGGGTGGGGCTCTCGCTCAAAGGAGTGGAGCTGAAGGACCTTGACAAGGTCTCCTGGATGGACGACGGGACATTCCAGCTCAGCGAAAGGGTGCCCTTCAGCTTCAGTCAGAGCAGGTTCTACAAGCAGGCCGTCGACGGGAGGGACATGCACGTCCAGCTCCCGGGGGAGATCCTTACCTGCAAGGTCAAGCTGGACGGGTCCAGCGAGGTCGTCACGGCCACGCTCCCGTCGGCAGCGCCCGTCTGGGAGGGGATGCGGGTAGTCGTCGTCGACCTGAACGGGAAGGGGCTGCGGGTGGCGGGAGGCGGGACCTGCCGCGCGCAATCTTGAACAATGATTATAGCCCTCCACTCCCTCGCTCTCTCGAAGTGTCGTCTGGCAAGGGGGAGGTCGTCACCCTGGGAGGGGGCTGCTACTGGTGCCTCGATGCCGTCTTCACGGACATCAAGGGGGTCGAGCAGGTTCTCTCAGGCTTCTCGGGGGGAATGGCCGCGAACCCCACCTACGAGGACGTCTGCACGGGCTCCACCGGCCACGCGGAGGTCGTCCAGGTCACCTTCGACCCTGCGGTCGTCTCGCTACGTGAGCTCCTTCACGTCTTCTTCACCCTCCACGACCCCACCACGAAGGACCGGCAGGGCAACGACGTCGGCACGCAATACCGTTCCATCGTCTTCTATCGTGACGGGGCGCAGAAGGAGGCAGCCGAGGACGCGATAAGGGAGATCGACGAGTCGGGTGTCTGGGACGCAAAGGCCGTCACCGAGGTGAAGCCCTTCGAGGCGTTCTACCAAGCGGAGGACTACCACCAAGACTACTACAGGAAGAACCCGCTCCAGCCCTACTGCCTGTTCGTGATACGCCCGAAGGTCTCCAAGCTGAGGAAGAAATACTTGGAAATGCTGAAGGCCTCCTAAGGCCACAAGGCCCTTTTTACGGCCGGGCCTCGCCGACCCGGTGTGCGCGAGATGATAGGGGTCTGCGGGACACCGGGGACGGGGAAAAAGACCGTGAGCCCCGTCGTCGCGAAGCTCATGGGGCTCCCTGCGCCCATATCCATCAACTCCCTCGCGCCCAAGGGCGAGTCAGAAGTTGACACGGCGCTCATGCGGCGGAGGCTCCTCGCTCTCGACCCTCCGCGCACCGTGCTCTTCGGGCATCTCCTCCCCCACGTCCTCAAGAAGCCCGAGGCGGCGCTCGTCGCTGTCCTGAGGTGCGAGCCCGCCGTCCTCCGAGAGCGGCTCGTGAGAAGGGGTTACCCCCGCGCGAAGGTCACCGCCAACGTGGAGGCAGAGCTCATCGGCGTCGTCCTCGACGAGTGCGTGGGGCGGTTCGGGAGCCGGCTCGTCCGCGAGTACGACACGACCTCATCTTCGCCGAAGGCCGTTGCGGGCAAGATCGCGATGGACGCGGAGGCGGCTAGGGTGCCGACGAGAGGGCGGCCAGCATGGATAGACTGGACCCTTCGCTACGACTCCTCCACCAAGTTGAGGTCTCTCCTGGGGGGCGAAAGCGAGCCTCCGGCCTCCACCTGAACCAGCAGCGGCTTTTGGAGCCTGGTCAGGCTAACCACCGCTTCCCCCACGCCCAGGTTCGAGACATAGGCAAGCTGCTCCGGGGTGAGGTTGAGCGAGTCGCGGACCAGCCTCAGGTCCTCCGCCCAAGCCACCCTGTGGATTATCCTGACTCCCGAGTTCTTCACCACCTCGGACGCCACCTGGCTGGGGAACTGGGCGATGAAGAGCATAGACTCGCCGAACTTCCTCAGCTCCGATATCATCCTCTCCCCCACGCTCGGAGGGTCCTCGTCCCTCCTGACCGGGGCGATGTTCCGCGCCTCTTCTATCATCATGAGGTGCTCCATCCTGACCTTCCTCGCCATCCTCACTTCGTAGACGAGCTTCATGAGGATGTCCGCGAAGATGCCCCTCGAGAGCGTCTCTCGGATGTTCCCGAGCTCTACGCAGAGGACCTTGTCGAGCAGCTCGTCGACGGTGTGGCTGGAGGGAGAGTTGAACGCCCGCCCGATGTGCCCCTGCGTGAGGGGGACGAGCCGCCTGAGGAGCGCCACCTTGGTCTCGTTGTCGTAGGCTGACCTCAGCGGGTAGCTCTCTATCGTGCTCACTAGCGAGGCGAGCGTGGGCACCTCCCTGTCGGCGGCCTCGCTCAGGCAACGCTGGAGCGCGTTCCTGAACATGTAAGCCTGGGGGTGGGTGAAGTGATACGTGTCGGAGAAGATGTCCGTGACCATCTCCACGTGCTCTGCGGGCTCGGTCCCGGGGCCCATGTCCATCGGGTTTATCGCAAAGTCGTCCTTTCCCGGGGACAGCACCTGGCCGCCGACCGACTTGACAAGCTCGGCGTGCTCGTTGTGCCAGTCCAGGATCATCACAGGCAGGCCCATCGCCGCGACTTGGCGCACTATCACCCCGGCCGTGGTCGACTTGCCTGAGCCCGTCATCCCCATGAGGGTGACGTGGCGCTTGAGGTCCTCGAGCTGGAGCCTGAACTCGTGCGAGCTCCCGGACCGCGCCTTTACGCGCCCGAGCAGAATGCCCTCCCCCCGCTCCCCCGACTCCTTCGAGTTCGGGACGTAAAAGTCGGCTACTGCCCCCATCGGGGCCACGCTGGGGCCGTGACCCTCGAAAGATTCGAGGGAGCTTATCGTCGCCGAGTCTGCCACCTGGCGGAGCTTCGGCTCCGAGGGGAGGAGCAGGGCCTGCGCGAACCCGACGAGCTCGCTCCTCGTGAGCCGCCTGACCGAGGAGTTGGGGAGCCCCACCGAGAGCGTGGCAGCCAACGTGGCCGCGTTCTGCTCGCACTCGATCCTCGCGTCCTGGGCCTCCTTCCCACGCGCGTCGACCCACGTGCCAACGACGAGGTCGAACTCGAAGACCTGGTTCTCCTCGTCCTCGTCCTGGTTGGAGGGCTTCACCATCATTGTGTAGATGAACGGGATCTTCGCCCTGTGAAGCCCGTCGAGCAGGCCCTTCATCCTCTGCTGCTGCAAGGTGATCCTGACCGCCGCGGAGTAGTCGAGCTTCGGCTCCTCAACCGAGTCCGACAGGCGGACGCGGAGCAGTGAGAACAGCCTGATGTTGTTCGACCTGGTCGTCGCCAGGTACCTTCCCTCGACCACCGACACCGAGTCCAGCCTGATCGGGACGCTGCTCGTCAGCCGCCATTTGAAGCGAGAGAAGAGGTTTCCCGCGCCTCGCCCCGGACCCGAGACGGCGCCCTCCTCGGCGACCATGGTCTCCACCCTCACCAGTGGAACGCGGAGCTGAATAGGTCGTTGAGGCTCGAGGAGATCGAGGTCCAGATGTTGGATGTGAGGCCGCTCGCCTGCTTCAGGATCGAGTCCACGCCCCCCACGAGGAGCGAGAGGGCCACGAGCGCCACGGAGAGGAGGAGGGCCTCCTCGATGAGCTGCGCCGCCCTTCTGTTCTTCTTCAGTCTTGGGAGAATCCTTTCGATTGTCATTTCCAGAATAGCTCGGGCGATTATTTAACCTCCCACGGCGTCACGGTCAAGCGCCCAAGCTGAACGAGGCGAGCGGCCCCAAGAAGTAGACCACGCCCGCGAACGCGACGAGGGAGACAGCGACGTTGACGTACGGCCTCTGCGGCGAGAGGAACAGCCCTAGGCATATGGCGCTCGGAAGAAGGAAGGCCGCGCCCTCGTATGGGGAGAACCCCGAGGCGGCCTGCGGCGCCGTCCCCAGGGTGATCTGAAACGTCGATATCACTGGGGCGAGGGTTGAGAGCATCCCGACGACCACCCCGGCCACGACCGAGACGATGAGCCCCCTGAACGCCATGACCTTCTTCTCCATGGCGCGCTTCTCCTTGAGGAGGGTCCACCTGTCGAACATCGAGGAGAGCTTCTCCGCCCCCCTGCTCGCCTCGGCGGAGCTTACCTTGGCGAGGGTCGCGATGAACTGGAGGAGCTCCCCGGACGAGCCCGACTCCTTTACGAGGCCCGCAATGGCCATCTCGACCGGGGTGCCGAGGAGGATCCTCTTGACCGCTCCGCGCTCCGCGCCGTCCTTAGAGTCCGAGAAGACCCCGACGAAGGCGGCGGCGAGCCCGAGGCCTCTCGAGGAGCGCTTGAGCACCGCCCTGAGGCTCCTCATCAGCTCGAGCTCCTCGGCGGTGGTCGCCGGGGGAGGGGTCGCGGTCAAGCCTTCTGGCCTCCCCACTTGATGGAGCTCCCGGAGATCGCGAGGGTCAGGTCGAGCACTATGACCTCCAGTACGACCAGCGCTCCCATGGCCGCGTAGCCCGTCTCCTTCGTCGTCGCCGCGAACAGCATCAGCATGATGGGCAGGAAGAACGAGACCGCTATCAGCAGCGGCATCTTCGTCTCCTCGTCGAGCCCGCTGGAGTTCAGTATCCCGTCCAGCTCGTCGCTGCCTTCCTCGACCCTCGCCCCGTCGACCCCCACAAGCGAGTCGACGACTGTCTTCACGGACTCTGAGAAGACGTGGCTCTCTGGCTGGGCGCCTTGGGTCGCGGACGAGGCGTCGTATCCCAATAGGACCCGCCTCCTCACCTCAGCCAGAAACGAGCCAAGGCGAGGCTCCTCCGCTCGCAGCGCGAGGAAGGTCTTGCTCCGGGATGACGTGGACTTTAGGTAGATGTTGGAGGCGGCGGCGAACGCCGGCGCCTCGAGCGTCTGCTGGAAGGCAGCCACCCTTACGATGCGCCGCGGAGCTGTCGAGAGAAGGTAACCCGCCCCGGCGGCGGCCAGCGCGGCCAGGACGAACGCCAACGAGCCGACGCCAAGCTCCTCCCCTATGGCGACGACCAGGACGAAGAACGACGCGGCCACGCCAAACGTGAAGGCGACCGCTTTCCTCGGGTCGAGGCCGACCTGCTCCCACGACCTGACGTTCAACCCGTCGCGGCCCTCGCGCCCTGAGCCTCGCCGATCCTCTCGATCTGTGCCTCCAGGCTCGAGAGGAACGCCTCTCTGGTGGTCGAATGAATAGGAAGCTCGAGCTCCTCCCACGAGCCCGTCCTGCGAAGCAGGCCCTCGGGGGCGCGGACGTACATCCTCCGGAGCCACTGCTCGACGGCCGTTGACGATTCCTCTGGCGAGGGTCGACCGGAGACCGTCGATATGCTCTGCACGCACCTCCGGGAGGAGAGCCTCTGGGGCCTGAGCATCTGGACTATGATCCCCAGGTCGAGGAGGTTGGCCTGGGATATCCCATGGAGCTCAAGCCACCTGCGGATGGCCTGCTCGGGGGAGGAGGAGTGGAACGTCTGCAGTCCCCTCACCCCGGCCGAGAGCGCCTGGAAGAACGCCCTGCTGTGCTCCTCCGACTGGATCTCGCCCAGTATCACCATGTCGGGCGAGCGGTGGAGTATCTTCGTGATCTCAGCGGACTTTGTGCGCTGAGCCTCGCCTCCCCTCTCGAATGGGTCCACGCGGAGCTTCATCTGGTGGTATCCTCGTTCCAGAAGGTCCTTCGTCTCGACGGCGTCCTCGATGTAGATCCGCCTCAGCCTGGGGTCGAGCGCCTCATCGAGCGCGTTCAGGAGCGTGGTCTTCCCCGTTCCGGTCTCGCCGACTATCGTGACGTTCACGCCCGCCTCGAGGGACGCGAGGAGGAAGGCGGCCGCCTCGACCGAGAGCACATCCATCCCGACGAGGTCTTGCAGGGTCAGGACGTTGGACGTCAGCTTTCTCACGTCGAGGGAGAACCCGCTGACGGCGAGTGGGTCGAGGTCGAGGGAGACGCGGAGCCTCGTGCCGAAGATGTCGAACTCGTTCTTGAGAGACGGATTAGCATAGTCGAGCGTGTAGCCCTTGAACGTGTCCATGTGGGTCTCGAGGGCGCGCCTCTCCCTCTCGGTGAGGAATATTCTGCTCTCGCACCTCCCGTACTTTGCGTGGTCGAGGTAGACGGGGGAGTTGGGGGAGTCGAGGTAGAACTCCTGGACGTTCCTGTCTCTGGAAAGAGCAAAGACGGTCGGGAGCCCCACCGCCTCGAAGGCGGCGAGGCGCGAGAGCTCCCTCACCATCCCGAGGTCGCGGATCCTCGAGAGCTCGTGGGCGGCCATCTGGCCGAGGACTTCTATCAGCCGCGTGAACGTGAGGGGCTTGACCTGCTCCGGCGACAAGTGCTCGGCTATCCTCCAGACAGCAGTCCTAAGCAGCGCGAGGTTCTCGGACCCGAGGACGGGGACGATGTCGTAGAGGGTCGCCCTTGCCCCAGAATCGCCCCCGCCCGTTCTGATGTCGCACCTGAAAAGCCCGTTCGGATAGGACTCCAGGAGGTCCGCGTCGGAAGACTGGAGGAGCTCGACGAGGAGCGGGCCCCGCTGGGGGCTCTTCCCATCCTTCTTCCTGGCGAAAAGCAGGAGGGCCTTCTCGACCCGGCCTATCATGCAAGAATTAGCGCGAGCCGGTAATAAAGCACCAATACGTGGACGCTTAAATCTCCTCGGCGCGTCCTTAGCTGAATTTCGAAATGGTGGAGCTCATCGAGTACGTCATCGTCTTCGCGATCTCCGCGGGGGTCGCAGGAGCGAGCGTGATGCTCGTCGACGAGGCCCTGCCGGGCCTGAACGCAGTGGCCTCTGCGTCCACCTCAGACCAGCTCGCCGGCGCTGCGAGGCTCGCGGTGGTCGAGGACCGGAACGTGACAGTGCTCGCCCCGCTCCGGGACGCCGCGGTATCCTGCGCGTCAGGCTCGCTCTCGGTCTCAGTCGGCAGCGACTCCCGGTCCTACGAGGTGGGTCTCCCCTGCTCCTTCGACTTTCAGGGCTTGAACGGCGCGTGCGCGCTCGTCTTCTCTGCGCCTGCCCAAGCCCTCCAGCTCGAGGTGGCCTGCTAAGGTGCCGGCCGTCGCAGTCTCCTCGCAGCTGGCGCAGTCCATCTATTTCATCTCGATAATCGGGCTCTCGGTGCTCCTCGCGCGTCCGGTGTACCTCGTCTACTCCGCCTCGCAGGAGAGGTCTGCCCAGGTCGTGGCCTCGGGCCTTCAGGCAGTGATCGACTCGATGACTCCCGGCACCACGGTCGTCACGAGTCTGGAGGGCTATCCCGGAGTCCAACTCTCCGTCTCGCTCTCCGGCACGACCGTCGCCGCGTCCTTCGGAAGCGCGACGGCAACGGCCCAGGTCAAGTGGGAGCTCCCCCACGCGAACCTGATCACAGGAGCGACCTACAGCTTCACGCTGAACGGAGGCGACGTCGCGGTTGCGCAGGCGCGGGATGGTTGAGGACTACGTGGAGGTCTGCATCGCCCTGGCAATGCTCGCGGCCACCACCCTGCTCGCGCTCTCGGTCGTGCTCTCGCACGTCGCGGTTGGCGGCTAGGAGGGGCGGATGCAGTTCATCGACATCGCGGTGGCATCGGGTTACGCGGCCCTCTGTCTGTCCCTCATAGTCCTGATGAACCCCGTCGCGCCCCGGGAGGCCGCGGTGGAGGCGCGCGCGCAGTCGTCGCTCAACTCCGCAATGTCCTCCTACATCGAGCGCGTGGGCCTCCCTTTCCTTGCGACCGCTCCGGACGCCGCGGTCTGCTCCTCGGCCGCTCAGGCGAGCAACGCGACCTTTGCGCTCGACGTGTCGCTGCAGGGGGAAGGGTGCGCCTCCGTCGTGGCGCCCTCGGACCCGCTCGCCTCCTCGTCGTTGACCCTCGACCTTCCCTCCCGCTCCGTGGTGATAGAGGCTTGGCTCGTAAGGCAGTAGCCGCCACGCTCGCGTCGGTCGTCCTCTTGACCGTCCTCGTCGTCGCGGACGCGACGGTGCTGTCCGCTCAGGACAACCTCGCTTCGAGCGCGCAGACCTCATACCTCGAATCCAGGGAGGTGCTCCTGGAAGAGTCCCTGGCCGGTGGCGTCTCGCTCCAAGTCCTGGCGCAGGTCCAAGGGTACCTCTCGTCGAACCCCGCGGAGTGCGACAACCTACCAGAATACCTCTCGTCGATATCTGCGTCGGGCACGTCCTCCGGCGAGGACTCTGGGATCGCGTACGCGGCCAACGCAGGCGCTGTCGAGGTGCCCGGCAACCCGCTCGTGGCTCCCGACGGCGATAACCTCACGATCGTCGCCCCCTTCGCCGGATGGCCACCCGGCGTCCTCCACCTGAGCGAGGTCTTGAGCGTCAGGGAGGTGGGGGGCGGCGGGTCCGTCTCGCTCGAGAGGCAAGAGACACACGACCTCAACATCCCCGTCGAGGTAGACTCTGTGTCCTCGCTCTGCGCCGCGACCCTAGGCTCCCTTGGGGCGGCGCTCTCCCGCTCGCCTTGCAACTCCACCCTGGAGCAGGCGGCTTTCGACGCGGTGCTCCCAGGGCTCGTCGCTGATGCATCCGCACTGCACTTCACCCTGACCGCCGGCTGGGGCTCCGGCGCGGCTTGTTCGGCGACCTACTGGGTCACGCTTGTGGAGCCTGGAGTGGCGGGACCGGCTGGAAGCTTTGACTGGACGGTCCGCGGCTCTGGGACGACAACATAGGCCTCAGCTCGTCGTATATCCCGTCCCATCTCGGCCTGAAGAGCTCGCAGAACTGCTCTCTGACGGTGTACTCGGCCACGTTCACGCAGTTGGCCACGTCCCTCTGGGTGAAGAACCTCTTCCTCGACTCGCTCTCCGAGGCCGCCATCTCCGCCGC
>JAPCJO010000012.1:38435-49048 GCA_027886905.1 Nitrososphaerota archaeon | reverse complement strand
GTCTCCTCGAACTGGCGGATGAAGAAGTTGGCCTCCTCGCTGGTGATCCCCATCGCCGCGAATACTACCGAGAAGCTCTCTGACCCGCCGAGCACCTTCGCCTGCCTCGCAATCTGGGCGGCCAGGGCGTTGTGCGGGAGCCCCGAAGCGGAGAATATCGGGAGCTTCTGCCCCCTGACAAGGGTGTTCATGCCGTCGATGGTTGAGATCCCCGTCTGGATGAACTCCGAGGGCTCCTCCCTGCTGTAGGGGTTGATCCCCGAGCCCGTGATCTCTACCTTCTGCTTCGAGACTATGGCGGGGCCCTTGTCCTTCGGATTGCCCAGCCCGTCGAAGACGCGCCCGAGCATCTCGTCGGAGACGGATATCCTCGCCGTCTCGCCTAGGAAGCGGACTGAGGTGCCCCCTACGCTCAGGCCCATCGTCGAGCCGAAGATCTGGACGATCGAGAGGCCGGCCCGGGAGTCGAGGACTTGCCCTCGGACGCGCTCGCCCAGCGCGTTGGTGATCTCGACCATCTCGCCGTAGGCCGCGTTCTCCACCTTGTTCACGAAGAGGAGCGGGCCTGCGACCTGGTCTACCGTCTTGTATGATATCGGTTGCACCATGATCCTACACCTTGATCTCCTGGGCGAGCGTCCCGAACTGCATCTCCATGTCGCCCTCTATCTCCTTGATGAAGGCCTCCGTCTGGTCCTCGGGGGTCCACTTTATCTTCGATATCTTTGACTTGACGGGCATCGCCGCCACCTGGGACGCCTGCGCGCCCGTCTTCAGGACCTCCGCCTCCTTGTGCCCGAAGGCGAGTATCGTCCTGATCATCAGGTACTGTTTCCTGATGGAGGAGTAGGTGTCCACGGGGTCGTAGGCGCTCTGCTGGAGGTAGTCCTCCCTGATCGACTTGGCGACGTCCATGACCCCCTTCTCCGACTCTGGGAGCGCGTCGTAGCCCACGAGCTGGACGATGTCTTGGAGCTCCGCCTCCTTCTGCAGCGTCTCCAGCGCCTCTGCGCGGAGGTCGGGCCAGTCCTTTGCGACGTTGGTCTGGTACCAGGCGCGGAGGTCGTCAGTGTAGAGCGAGTAGCTGTTGAGCCAGTTGATGGACGGGAAGTGCCTTCTTGCGGCAAGGCTCGCGTCCAGCGCCCAGAATACTCTCGTGACGCGGAGCGTGTTCTGCGAGACGGGCTCGGAGAAGTCCCCTCCCGGGGGCGAGACCGCCCCGACCACCGTGACAGACCCCGTCCTCGCGTCCGGGCCCAGGACGGTGGCCTTCCCTGCCCTCTCGTAGAACTCGGCGAGCCTGCGGCCGAGATACGCGGGGTATCCCTCCTCGCCGGGCATCTCCTCGAGCCTTCCCGAGATCTCCCTAAGGGCCTCGGCCCACCTGGAGGTGCTGTCCGCCATGAGCGCGACGTCGTACCCCATGTCCCTGTAGTATTCCGCTATCGTGATGCCCGTGTAGATGCTCGCCTCCCTCGCGGCGACGGGCATGTTCGAGGTGTTCGCGACGAGTATGGTCCTCTCCATGAGAGGCCTCTTCGAGCGCGGGTCCTCGAGCTCTGGGAAGGTGGCGAGGACCTCGGTCATCTCGTTGCCCCTCTCCCCGCACCCGACGTAGACGATGATCCTGCTGTCACTCCACTTTGCGAGCTGCTGCTGGGCGACGGTCTTTCCGGAGCCGAAGGGCCCGGGGATGGCGGCCGTGCCGCCCTTAGCCAATGGGAAGAACGTGTCGAAGACCCTCTGCCCCGTGAGCAGGGGCGTGTCGGGCGGGAGCTTCTTCTTGATGGGCCTGGGCGTCTTGACCCTCCACTTCGTGGCGAGGAAGACGTCGACTTCGCCCTCTGCCGTCTTGATCGCGCCCACCTTCTCCCTGATGGTGTAGCTGCCCGCCTTCAGGTCCTTGAGCTCGCCGGTCACGCCGGGCGGCACCATTATCTTGTGTGAGACCAGGGGCGTCTCCTGCACCTCGCCGATGACCTCTCCCTCGACGACCTTGTCGCCGTTCTTCTTAACCGGCGTGAAGTCCCACTTCTTCTTCTCGTCGAGCGCGGGGATGACCAGCCCTCTGCTGATGAAGTCGCCGCTCTGCGCCCTCAGGACGTCCAGCGGCCTCTGAATCCCGTCGTAGATCGACTTTAGCAGGCCGGGGCCCAGTTCCACGGAGAGCGCCTGGCCCGTGTTGACGATCTTGTCGCCCGGCCTCAGCCCTGTCGTGTCCTCGTAAATCTGGAGCGTCGCGGTGGGGCCTTGGAGCCTGATGACCTCGCCGACGAGGCCGAGCTCGCCCACCCTGACGACGTCGAACATCTTGGCGTCTTCCAGCCCGCGCGCCGCGACGACCGGACCGCTGACCCTGTAAACTACCCCGTTAGCCATCTCAATTGCCCACCTTTAGGTCCACGCCGAGGACCCTCTTCGCCAGCCTCGAGAGCGACTCCTCCTGGACCGTCGACTTCGTCGAGGGCATGAAGACCACGAGCGGCACGATCGAGGCCTCCAGTTTCTCCATCGTGGCGGGCGAGATGCCCTTCCTCGCCTCGCTCCCGACGATTACCAGGCCGTACTTGCCAGAGTTGAAAAGCTCCAAGACCTTCTTCTGGGCGTCTTCCTTGGTCGCCATCACCGCGTCTTCGACGCCTATGAGGCGGTAGCCGAGGACGAGTTCGTTCTCCCCCACGACGGCGATTTTGCCGGTCTGGGCCGCGGTTCTCGAACTCATTTTATTAGCCTGCCAGAATTACCGTCTTAATGTATTCTTCGGTCATTTGGTATTGCTTCGCGTAGGTTATGCGCCTGATGTTCTGCCTCTCGATCTCCGCCTGGAGGACGAAGCCGAAGACCGCGGTGAGCGAGACGGGAAGGCTCCGGAACCTCGGGAGGAACTTCGCGACTATCTTCTTGTCGAAGGCCACCTCGAACTGGGTCAGGTCTCCCGACTGCTTGTAGGCCTCGAGGGCCGGGTTGAGGTCGAACCAGGGCTCGAACCTCTTGACCGCGTCTCCCACGTCGGAGGAGGAGTACGCTTCCTGGAGGCTCGCGATGGGGACCAGGCCCCCGTCGATAAGGTGCTTGGAGAAGGTCTCCTTGTCCAGCTTGGACTCGCGCGACTTTAGGAAGTTTAGCAGGTTCCTCTTGGAGATGTCCGACTTGACGTACTCCCTGAGGACGCCCTCGTCCCCCTGCAGGAACCGCAGCTCCCAGAGGAGCTTCGAGTAGTATTGGTTCTGGAGCGCTGCGGTGAAGACCCCCAGGTCGCCGGACTTGCGGAACTCGCCGACCTGCTGGAGGAGTATGGCGCCGTACCCGTACTTGACGAGGTAGTTGATCACGGCCTCAACGTCGGGCTGTTGGAGCAGCGTCTGGAGCTCGGAGAGCGGGATGACCGTGAACGAGAGGCCGACCGGGAGGTTTCGGGACGAGATTAGGAACGCCTCGGTCTCCTCGAGCGTCCTCCCGAGGCTCTTGGCGGCGAGGATTAGCTCGATGTTCTCGATGTCCCACTTGGAGAGGTACGCGGTCAGGGCGGCCTTCCCGAAGAGCGGGACGGTCTGCATCGCGGTCCTGTTGACGCCCACGAGGTGGCGGTTGACGGCGACCTCGATGAGCTCCGGGGGCTTGTAGACCGAGGCGGCGGCCTCGACCTCTGGCCCGTACCAGGTCGACTCGAGCTGCTGCGCGATCTCCGCGGTGTCCTTGGCCCTGGCAAGCTCGTCGAGCTTGTCCTTGCTGAGAAACGAGAGCGATAGGGCACGCAGCCTTCCGAGGCCCGCGAACTGCGTGGAGACCATCCGGGGACCGCCTACTCCTTCCCGAGCACGGCTGCGCGGACGTCGTCCTCGCGCCCGCGGAGAATCTCCTCGAAGGTGAGGTCGAGCTCCAGTGTCCTGTCCTCGTTCTCGGCCTTGAACCCGCCCATAGAGTTCAGGCTGGCGGAGACTACCTTGGCGCCGGCGGCCTTGAGCGCGGCCTCGTCGGCCTTGCGGCAGACCACGCCAACCTTCCCGCCCAGCCTCTTGCCAGCGTACTTGACCATGCCCGCGAGGAGCTCCGGATATGCGGGGGACGCGGCGAACTCCGCCATGGCCTGCTCCAGGCTCGCTATGTTGCTCTCCAGGAGCTTCTCGGTAGCGTCGAATTGCATCTTCTTTGCCTGGAGCTTGGACGCTCCCTCGAGCCTGGTGACCTCCTTCTGGGAGAGGGAGAGAGCCTCCGTCTTGGCGGAGTCCATCAGGTATGCGACCTGCTCCGCGGTGCGCTTCTTGACCTCGTCCCTCTTCGCGCTGTACTCGGAATCCATGGCCTCGAGGGCCTTGTTCCTCCGGTCCTCGACCTCCTTGAGGAGTGCGTCTACGCCCATCATGGGGATAGACAGCCCCTTAGAGGATGTTGAGGAGCAGGATTACTCCGAGGACGAAGCCGATGATCCACAGCGTCTCCGGGATGACGAAGAAGAAGAGAACCTGGCCGAACTTCTCGGGTTTCTCAGCTATAATTCCCATGCCCGCGGCGCCGATGCCCTGCTGGGCGATACCGGTTCCTATCAGACCGCCGGCCATCACGATGGCTGCGGCGAGTGCAAGCTCAGGACTAACTACTGCCATTTGAAACTCTGTGCTTCCGTTCCTTTGGTGAACCGTATTTATGGATATCTATGCAAATGTAAGCAGTTCTGCTAATTCTAATTGCGCAAAATCTCGAACGGGCCGCCCCCAGGCCCTTAAGTAAGGCCGGGGCCGCTCGCGTAGGCGTGTCCGGCGTAAGGACGTTCTTCCGTCACTGCCCGTCGTGCGGCAGGAGGTTCGAGGTCAGGCTGGTGAGGAAGGAGTCTGTGGACAAGGAAGACATCCCCGAGACCGTGAGGAGGGCGGCCGGTCGATACATCAATCCTGCGCCGGCCTTGATGACGGAGGACGAGCCGGTGGTCGTCGACATCGAGGAGTTCCAGTACACCTACAGGTGCAAGCATTGCGGACACGAGTGGACGGAGGCCCACGAAACCGAGCGCAAGTTCGACGCGCCCAAGGGCTACACCGGAGACTGACCGACTGCCCGGGAGGCTCAGGACGTCAGGAGCAGAATCGCCTTCGCGACCTCGCCGTCGGACTGCTCTAGCGCCGCGACCGCCTTCTCGCGCGTCACGTTCGCCTGCTGCTGGACGAGCGTGATGTCGTCGTCGGAGAACTTCTTGACCTCTCTCTCGACTTCCTCCACCTCTCCCGCGACCTGGAAGACGCGGTTCCCCTGGAAGTTGACCTCAGACACAGAGGCCCCGGCGATGACCATGTCCTTGGTGCGGGTCCGTATGATTACCTCCTCGACCTCGGGGACCTCCTTCTGGTTGATGCCCATCCGCTCCATCATCCGCCTCGCGTTCCTGTCGTTGATCTTCATTCCCATCCAGAGCGCCTAGCCTCCGCTTTGCGTGAGTCCAGCCTTAAAGTCATCGTTGCCGGAGCCCGGGCGAGCTCAGGCGCCCTGCGCTCCCTTGGCGCTGTCCCTGGTCTTGACGGCCACGCCGTGCTTGAACTGGCGCATGAAGTCTCCGTGGACCTTCGCGCTCCCGACGGCTATGACCCTCCCTGCCGGGTCCAGGACGGCGACCTCCCCCGACGGGAGGACGTGCTTCCCGACGCGGGCGACGAACTTGCAGAACACGGACCTCCCCTCGCCAACGAACTCGACCGCGTCCTGCTCCACGACGACCGAGTTCTGCGCGTACGCCTTTGACTTGATCAGCACCGTGGCGCCGTAGTAGGTCGGGGATATCGTCCCGTTCGGCCGGATGGTCGCGAAGAGAGAGTCGCCGTGGAAGACCTGCTTCAGCCTGTCCGACTTCTTCGAGTAGACAAACCTTAGGCCCTCCTTGGGCAGGGCCCTGCTCGTCCCGACTCCGAACTCGTAGTCGAGCATGATCGAGAACTGCTTCCTGCCCTCGAGTAGTCTCATTTTTGCTTGGTTCCGGTGTTTCGGGCCCATCTAAAAGTCTGCGACGCGACGGCCTTGGGGGAAGCCTTTAAGGCGAGTTCCGAGGCACACATAAACGTGAAAGCCGCGTGTGAGGTATGCGGTTCCCCTCTTCGAGCCTCTCCAAACAGAGTCGAGATAGACGGAGCCATAATGGTCGTCTGCAACAACTGCGCAAAGCTGGGCAAACAGATAGGGCCGGGCGCACCGGTCATGTCGGTCATTTCTAACAGGGTGGTGCGTTCCTACCCGACGCGGGCAAACCCTGCGCAGAGCGCCCTCAGGACCATGGCGCAGAGGCCCACAGAGCAGGAGTATGATATCGACCCCGAATATTACCTTCTGATACGCCAAGCCAGGGAGAAGCTGGGCCTCTCGCAAGACCAGCTGGGGAAGCTCCTCAACGAGAAGCCCTCCGTGATCAAGATGGTCGAGTCGAAGAAGCTGAAGCCGGACATCACGCTCACGAGGAAGCTGATGCACGAGCTGAAAATCAATCTGTTAGTCACCCTCTCGGAGCTCGAGGGCGGCAGGCCGACTGGGATCTGAGCACCAACAAGGCGCTCCTGGTCACGCGCCCCGACAAGGACACCGTCGAGGAGGCGGAGGCGCTCGCGAAGGCGGCCGGATACGAGCCCGTCGGCCTAGTCACCCAGGGATTCCTCCACCACGCGAAGTACGGGGTCGGCTCCGGGAAGGCCGAGGAGGTAGCCCGGGCGGTGAGGGAGAAGGGCGCGGACATCGTCCTCTTCGACTCGGCGCTCAGGGCGTCGCAGGCCTACTCGCTCGCGAAGCTCTGCAAGGTGGAGGTCAAGGACAGGGAGAAGGTGATTTTGGAGATATTCGCGATGAGGGCCTCCACCGCGGAGGCCAAGCTGCAGGTCCAGCTCGCGGAGCTCGAGTACGAGCTCCCCAGGGCGAGGGAGAGCGTCAAGATGGCGAGGCGGGGCGAGCAGCCCGGGTTCTTCGGCCTGGGCAAGTACGAGGCCGACGTCTACACCAGGATGATGAAGAGCCGAGTCTCGACCCTGAAGAAGAAGGTCGAGGGCGTCGCGAAGAGGAGGGAGATATTCCGGGAGCACAGGAGGAAGCTCGCCTTTCCGACCATCGCGCTGGCAGGCTACACGGCGGCAGGGAAGACCAGCCTCTTCAACCTCCTCACCGGGGAGTCGAAGAGCGTCGACGCGGGAGTCTTCACCACGCTCGCGCCCACGACCAGGGCTGTCATGGTGGGTGAGAGGAAGACCCTGCTCACGGACACGGTCGGGTTCATCAGCAACCTCCCCGCGTACCTCGTCGAGTCCTTCAAGTCCACTCTCGAGGAGATATCCTATGCGAGCATAGTCTTCCTCCTGCTCGACGTCAGCCAGTCGGCCGAGAAGTTCATCCGGAGCTACGAGAGCTCCGCCCAGGCCCTCTCCGACCTCATGGTCGAGCCCTCGAGGGCGATATTCGTGCTCAACAAGTGCGACCTCGCGCCGGCGGAGCTCATAGAGGAGAGGAAGCGGGAGCTCGGCCCCGTCGACGTCGTGGAGGTCTCCTCGAAAACCGGCCAGGGCGTGGAGGACCTGCTCAGGCTCGCCGACGCCAAGCTCAGGGAGGTGGCCGAGGAGGAGGGGATCCAGGGCAAGGTGCCCCTCTGAGTTGGGCCTGAAGAGCGTCAGGGTCGTAAGGGTCGGGCACCGATACGTCCGGGACTACCGCACGCTGACCCACCTGTGCCTGGTCTCGAGGGCGCTAGGGGCGGAGGCGATCTACCTGGAGGAGGTCGAGAAGGAGCTTCAGGAGACGGTGGGCGAAGTGAACCGCACCTGGGGCGGGGACTTCGCCGTCGTCGAGGGGAAGTGGAGGCGGGCCTTCCAGGACGCCAAGGCGGATGGGAGGGCGATAGTCCACCTGACGATGTACGGCACCCCCCTGCAGGACGATGTGGCCGACCTGAGGAAGCACGACAGCTTCTTGATTGCGGTAGGAGGGCCAAAGGTGCCCGGGGAGGTCTACAGGCTCGCGGACTACAACGTCGCCGTGACCTCGCAGCCCCACTCTGAGGTGGCTGCCCTCGCGATAACCATCCACGAGCTGCAGGAGGGGGAAGAGCTTAAGAAGGTGTTCGGCGATTATAAGCTAAGGATAGTCCCTTCTGCTAAAGGAAAACGGGTAGAACAGAAAACGTGAAAATAGAATACGAAGACACTTTCGTGAAGGTCGCAGGCCTAATCGGGGGCCCCGACTATGTCAGGGTAGCCCGGGCTCTGCTAAACAACGAGAACGCCACGGACGAGGAGATAGCCTCGGCGACCGGGCTCAAGATCAAGACGGTGAGGAAGGCCCTGTACGACCTCTTCGGGAGGAGCCTCATCTCGGGCGTCAGGGTCAGGGACCCGAAGAGGGGCTGGTTCGTCTACAGGTGGAAGGCCCAGCGCGACCAGACGGACGGCTTCATCCAGACCCAGAAGAAGAAGATCCTCAACAGGCTCAAGCAGCGCCTGGACCACGAGGAGACGCGCGAGTTCTACTTCTGCGGCACGCCGACCTGCCTCACACGGACGTTCGAGGAGGCCATGGAGACCTTCTTCAAGTGCCCGACCTGCCAGAGGCCGCTCAACAGGATTGACAACACCGAGCTGAAGGAAGCGCTCAGATGGAAGATAAACCAGCTCGAAGAAGACATCACGATCACCAAGTAGCCGCATCCCCGCCGCGGACTTATAGACGCCCCACGAAGGCCGTGAGCCTATGATTCCCAGCGCGCAGCAGGCGTTGGCCCTTCACAGGAAGTACGGGAGCAACGACAGGGTAGTGAGCCACTGCCAGGCCTGCGCCAAGATCTCGAAGACCCTCTCGGAGAGCGCTGTCCAACGTGGGCACCCCGTGAACGAGGAGGCGGTGGTCGCGGGCGCGCTCCTGCATGACATCGGGCGGAGCCAGGTCCAGACGGTGGCCCATGGATATGTTGGCGCGGGAATCCTGGAGAAGGAGGGCGTCGACCCGGTCGTCGTGGAGATAGTCAGGAGGCACGTCGGCGCGGGCATCTCGCCGGAGGAGGCGGTCGCGCTTGGCTTCCCTCCCGGAGACTACATCCCGAGGACGGTCGAGCAGAAGATAGTGGGCTTCGCGGACAAGTTGCTCGACGGGGACAGGGCGAGGCCCTTCGAGGAGGAGGTCAAGCGGTTCGTGAAGAAGGGGCACGACGTCCAGAGGCTGAAGAAGCTCAAGGAGGACGTTGACGCGGCGGTCGGCGCGGACGCCGAAGCGCTGATATTGTCAAGAGGCTAGCGAGCAGGGACCGAGCCCAAGCCCCAGGCCAGACTTCTGCGAGAAGGATATAAGGGTCAAAAATACGTCGTCCCTTTCAGCGAGGTGGGGAAGCCAGACCTTCTCCTCAACTGAAGGGGCAAGGTTATCCCGGCGGGCTCATAACCCGCAGAGCGGTGGTTCAAAGGAGGGGTATCCCTCTGAAACTCCACCCCTCGCTATTAACTCCCCACGTAAGAGCGGATGCTCTCGCCGTTCCACTTGTGTTCCCGGTTCTTTCCCTTGTTGAACTCCCGCGTGAAATCGACAACGTTGCACATTGCGTCAAGATATGAGTCGTCGAGTTCAGTATACCGATTTCTGCGAGGGGTGGCTGGAAATTTTAGAAGTTTCTCTGCGAGCGGTTTCATCACAACGAGACTCGGAAGTATGAGCGAAATCAACCGCTTGACCGACTCTTGACCATTCACCCTCAGCTCGACTTGGTTTTTCCTCCGTCGAGTGTGAAACGGTATGCCGCGGTGTCGAAGCAAGTCCGATGCAACCGTTACCCATGCACCTTCTCTCATGGATACACTGAATCGGAGTTCGAACTTCAGGGCGTGCCGATGCTGCTTGTAGACTCCGACCGTGAGGCACCCTTCACCATCAATCAATCCGACGAACCAAGATTCGGTGGTAGTCGGCAACACACAGGACACACCTAGCCGTATTTAGCCACCCCTCGCTACTATCATCTCAGCCGGGCTAGCGCAGCGCACGATAGATAACGCGAAGCGCGTCTGGCGTTTCGGAATCGTTTCACCCTTCCGGCGACGCGTATCGTGATTGTTTCAGGCAAGTGATTTACCCCAACCTGAGAATACGGATGCAGTGGAACTGAAATGATGCAGAACAAATCGGAATATCCCGGCACTGCCTCGACCCTCGCCATCGCTGGCGGGGCACTCATGATGGTGAGCGGTCTGCTCATCCTCGCGTTCTCCGTCTTCATCTCGCCATTCATCGGCTCCTACTTCTCAAACGCCCACTTCATCACGTCCGGGAACGTCACGACCATGATCCTCAACAACAGCACGACTTACACGTTCACGGGGAACAACCACGGCTTCAACGGGACCTTCCCATTCCAAACGGGGATTCCCTCGTTCGTGTCAGGGATTACGGCGTTCGTGGGCGGCGTCGGTCTGGTGTCAGGGATCGTGGTCCTGGTCTCGGGAGCCATGCTCCGCACAAGCAGCCCGAATCAGCGCACCCTCTGGGGGGCGCTGGTGCTGGTCTTCTCCTGCCTAAGCTTCTTCGGGTTCGGCGGCTTCATCATCGGGGCAATCCTCGGCATCATCGGGGCAATCCTCGGCATCATCGGGGGAATCATGGCGCTGACATGGAAG
>JAPCJO010000012.1:0-38335 GCA_027886905.1 Nitrososphaerota archaeon | reverse complement strand
CATCATCGGGGCAATCCTCGGCATCATCGGGGGAATCATGGCGCTGACATGGAAGCCGTCCGCCGCCGCAGCCTAGGTCCGCCTGCGGTCACCTAGCTCGGGAAAGGCCAAAGGCAGATGCCAACATGGGACGAGCGAGGAGGCAGGTTGGACAAGCTCAAGGTCCTGCTGATACTCCTGCTGGCGGCGGCCTTCGGGCTGGCCTTCTCGCTCTATCTCCTCGCCTGACCTTCGCGCCGACCTCGTCGCCCTTGCAGGAGTTTCTGCAAATCCTCGCCCAAGGCTTCCCCGCCGGACTTCCGCTCGTGATCCCTCTCTCGACTCTTCTGTTCCTGTTCACGGTCCTAGCGAGCATGGTCGGAGTAATCTACTTCCTCGTCTTGCCCGAGATGAAGGGCTACTACTCCACCGGCGCCGATCCCGCGGGAAGGGACGCGAGCGCCATCGTGATGCGCACCCTCAAGCCGGACGAGCGGAAGGTGGTCGGCGTCATCAAGGTCCACGGCGGCAGCTACGTCCAGAAGTTCATCACTCGGGAGGCGGGGCTCTCAAGGCTGAAGACCCACAGGGTGGTCGCGGCCCTGGCGGAGAGGGGCATCGTCCACGTCGAGAGGCGCGGGAATTCCAACGAGGTGACCCTCGCAAAGTGGTTCCTTGAAGGGATAGAAGAATGACCGGCCTATCCTCCAAACTCCGCTGTCGCTGTTGACCTTTCAGTAGACGTTGACTTCTTCCGTCGTTATCAAGCCGTCGCTCCCCACCATGCGGTGGATCTCCGGGAGGAGCTCGCCCACCTTGTCGTGGTCGGCGACGGTCTCGATGATCGTGGGAAGGTTGACGGAGAGCCCCAAGATGTCCGCCCTGGCGACCCCGCGGGCGCCGTAGCCTCTAGCCGCGTGCGTCACGGTCGCGCCTGAGATCCCTGCGTCCTTGAAGAGCGAGATAAGGACGTCGACCATCGGCTTCCCATTGAACGAGTCCCTCGCCTTGACTATGACGGTGAGCCTCAACATCTTCCTAGGCGCGGGGAGGCTGGAGTCAGCGACCATGTGAAGATCTACCCAAGACCGAGCAGGAGGGTCACGACCGCTCTTCCTAATATGATTGCGCCGAGCGACGCGCCGACGTTGAGGAGGACGTTCACTCCCGCGAGGGCTAACTCCCCGACGCTCGCCATGTTCACCGTCTCGAATGCGAAGGTGGACATTGTGGTCAGGGTCCCGCAGAAGCCCACCCCTATGAGAAGGGTGTAGCGCTCGTCGAGGCCAAGCTCGGTCACGGCGGTAGAGCTCGCCCCCAGGATGAAGCTCCCCAAGATGTTGATCAGCAGGACCGAGACTGGGAGGCTCCCGACGAAGAGGTTGTCGCCGGTGACCTTGTAGCGAAGGTAGACGGCTACGAGTGCCCCCGCCGCCAGGTATAGTAGGTCATACTTCATCGTGTATCATTCCCGCTCGCTTTTGTTTTGTCTTGTAGGAGCTATTGGCTCACATTTCTATTGCGAGCGGTTATGGCGAGCCCCACCGCCGACAGTCGTTTGGAGCGGATTCAATCTTAAGCTTTTCGACGCAACCGCTCGGCCGGCTCATCGGGTCGTCGCAGGCGCGGCCGGCGCGGGAGCGGGCGCGGCTCCGAGGAATATGCGGTCGTAAAGGTCCTCGCCGTAGCTGGTCTCCAGCGGCTCCCCCTCGACCACCTTGAAGGTGCGCTCTCCGCCCGTCTTCCTCTCGGCTCTGAGGAAGACCGCGTTCGCCATCTTCCTCTCGTAGAGGCTGTGCGCGAACTCGTACTGGTGGGTGACGAAGAAGACCTTTACCCGCCTCTCTAGGAGGGCGCCGACTATCTGCCTAGAGATCTCCGAGCCCTCCCTTTCGTTCGTGGCGGCGAAGGACTCGTTAAACAGAACGGCGGAGTCCGAGGAGAGGTTGTCCACTATCTCGCTCATCCTCCTCAGCTCCTCGTCGAGCTTGCCGCTCCTCATGGTCGTGTCCTCCTCCCGCTTGAAGTGCGTGAAGAGGCCCTCGCTCAGGTCTGAGGCGAAGGACTTGGCCGCGACGAACGCGCCGCACTGCATCATCAGCTGGGCCAGGCCTATGCTCCGCAGAAGGGTCGACTTGCCTCCCCGATTCGCGCCCGTGATGACCACGAGGTCCTTTCCCTCGGCGTTCAGATCGTTCGGCACCACCCTCTGGTTCAGCTTCAGGGCCAAGGCAGCGTCGTAAAGCCCCTCGAAGGAGAGGGCTCTTCCGCCCCTCGCCCGCGGAGTTGGGAAGCACGTGGGCTCGCCCTTGCGGGTCAGCAGGTCTTGCAGGTTCAGGCAGCCGACGTAGAAGGCCAGCTCCGTCCGGAGAGAGGTGAAGAACCCGAGGACGTGGTCGGAGGACTGAGCCAGCGTGTTGGCGACCTCGTTTATCCCTCTGTCGCGGAGCTTCGACAGCATCTCGGTGCCGGTGTTGTCGTTGGTGTCCAGACTGTAGGTGAACTGGCGGGGCTCGTTGGTGCCGAAAACCCGGGCCATCCTGCCCTGCTTCTTCTCCGGCTGCCTGCAGAGGGCGTAGTTAGTGCCCTTGTTGCCCTGTCCCAGCTCGGCCTTGATGAGGGTCCCGTCGCTGGACTCGAGCCCGTTCAGGAGGGCCTGGACGCTTGCGAGGTACTCGTCGGAGAGCTCCCCCTTGAGCATCGCGAAGAGCGCCTTGAAGCCTTCCGACTCGAACTCGCCGGAGTGCTGGTCGACGATGCCCCTGAGCTCGTTGAGCTTCCCGACGCAGAGCTGGAGGACCTTCACCGACCTGCCGAGGATCTGGTCGGTGGACTTGTAGGGGTTGTACCAGCCCCAGATCCCCTTCTCGCTCGCGGTAGTCTCTTCCGCGACCTTGTAGATGTCCCTGACGACGCGATGATTCTTCAGGCAGTCCTTGAGCGTGCTCTGGCGATAGAGTATCTCGTCGATGTCCGCGAGGCCCGAAAGGATTGCCCTTCTCGTCACCTCCTGGAGGAACTTGTCTTCGCCCGCCATGGCGCTCAGGAGGACGCCCAGCTCCAGGTCTTGCATCAGGGCCAGCTCGTTGGGCGGCATCTTCCGCTGGGTGTCGAATGTGCGATCCCTGTGCATGAGGAGGACCTTCATGACCGTATTCGCTCCTTTATGCGCTCGTAGGAGAGCTGGTACTTGTTGGCTATCGCCTGGGCGTACGCGAGCCCGTCCGCGGGGCGCCTCACGATCTTGAACGTGCACACCTCGGGGTTGTCGGCCCTAATCGTGCTAAGCATGCTGACGGTCTTCTCCAGAGAGGAGAGCTCGTCGAGGAAGGTCACATAGATGCAGAGCGAGTCCAGTTGTATTATCCTGTCGAGCACCTTCTTCCCGAGGAAGACGGCGTCGGGCAGGGCGCTGGAGCTGAAGAGCTCGTTGACTATGACGATGCTGTTGGGCGTGCACTTGTCGAGGATGGCGTGGATCCTTACCAGGTCGTCCTCCAGCTTGCTCCTGAGGTCGCTGATGTCCTCCTCCCGCTCGAAGTGCGTGAAGATCCTGTCGAAGAGGAAGAGCCGCGCCTCCCTCCCAGGGACGGGGCAGCCGAGGCTGGCCAGGTAGTGCTGCTGCGCGAACGCCCGCGCAAAGGTCGTCTTGCCGCCCTGGTTGGGGCCGTTGACCACCAATATCCGCTCGTCACCCTTGAGGTAGAAGTCGTTGGTGACGACGTACGACTTTTCGCGCATCAGCTTGACGGCGAGGGCCAGGTCGAAGCTTTCGCGGCTGGAGACCTCCTTGCTCTCCGAGACCTCGGGGTAGCAGAATTGCAGGCCAGTCGCCCTTAGCTGCGCCACCAGGTCTAGGTTTGCGACGTAGAACTGGACCTCGCGGTCGAAGGTGGCGATTGTGCTTTCGAGGAAGTTGGGGTGCCTCGCGCAGTAGGCGTCGAGGCCTTGGAATATCTCTGGATACAGCTTCGCCACGAAGTCGAGGGCCGCCTCTTCGAGGTGGTTGACGTCGAGGAAGTCTGGGATTTCGATGCGATAGTCCTTCGCCGCCCCCTGCTTGAACTTCTGGAACGTCCTCTCCACCTCCGCGCTGTACTCCGCCTCCCCCTCGTACTTGCGGACGGAGAACTGGTTGCCCCTGATGAGCAGGCAGTACTTGGCCGTGGACAGGTCTGCCCTGACCTTCTTGGTCTCTGCTGACAGAGACGTGAACTCGCTCGACTCGGCGTACTTCTTCAGATACTCGAGGAAGGAGGAGAGCCCCCGCGACTTGGGACCCGCGGCTTCCAGGTCGCGCGCAAGGCCTCCAACCGCATCGCAGTACGCCTCCACTGCGTTCAGGAACCACCCTTGCTTGACGTTCTTGTCGATGATCTTCGCGGATATGCCCCAGTATCGGCGCGTCCTGCTCATAGCCTGGGCGAAGGACTGGATGGCGTCGCGGGTGCGGGCGGCCTCGAGCTCCCGCATTATCTCGTGACGATACTCAATCGCGCCGACGCTCTTCAGGGGGGCGAGGAAGAAGGGCTTCAGGCCGTACTCCTCTCTTCCGGCGATGATGTCGTCGACCACCTGGTCCAGGTTCAGGTCGATGAAGAAGTCTGGGGCCGCCGGCCATGGCTCTGTGCGATCCTCCGGCCTTTCAAACAAGATGCTGTGGAAGGTCATCTGGAGCTCGACCCTATCGTCGCCCAGCCTTCGACGAAGGCGTGGCTTCCAACCGCCTCGTTGCCGTAGCGTATCAGCTGCTTGGTGAGGTGCCTCTGCGCGCGCGGGGACGGAAGGTACGTGCCGGGGTGGACTCCCGCGGAGGTCGGCTTGAGCGCTCCCGCCCCCTCGGCGCTCTTGCGACCGCACCTCTTGCACTGGTATCCCTTCCCTCTTCCCTCGGATTTCATTCCCGACCCGCAGATGACGCACCGCTGGGGGGCCTTAATATGTTGGTGAGAGGTCGAGAGGACGTCGATTTTTTCGACGTTGATGACCGCGGGGTTCTTCGACGACGCCCTTCTGACCCCGCCGGAGACCCTCACGGAGTCCCCGGGCCTCAGGAGGCGGGCGACGCGCCTGAGGTCCCCCGAGGGCTCGTAGACCATGCAGCACAGTGTGGAGTCGTGGGCTCGAAGCTGGAGCATCAGGTGGCCGCCCCGGGACGGCTGGACCGAGGCGACGTCGCCCTCCAGCCAGCCCGCCGAGAAGGCCTTGAGGGGCGTCGAGAGCCGGCTCCTAAGGTGCGCGTCGGTGCACTGGTTTGTCGCGTAAATGATGTGCCCCAGAGGCTCCTCCCCAGTCCGGATTTTCTGGAACGCCTCGAGCACGGCCTTGGGGGAGTCCCCCCTCACGCCCACGAGGACGGGGTCCGGGCCGGTCGGGGACAAGAGCACCCGCCCTGACTCGTGGTCGTAGCTGTTGAAAGTGTGAGGGAAGGTCGCGGCCTCCATCTCGACCACCGACCCGGGGTCGACTGCCCTTCGCGTCCCGCAGTTCTCGGGCCTACGGTATGCGATGAGCTCGTATGTGTGGTCATCAGAATCGCAGGAGAACCCCATGCTCGAGGCGGCGCCGACGACGCCCATCCCGTTGCCCAGGAGCCTGTGGCGGATACCTATCTCGGAGACGGCGCGGATTACCCCCCTGTAGTTCACGATGCCGCTGACCGCCCTGAGGTAGACCCGCCTGAAGAACTCCGCGTCGCCGGTTTCCTTGGAGGCCATCAAGAGGGCCGCGTTGGCGCCGTTCTCGACGTCCGCTTCCTCCTCGAGGAGCCGCTCCGCGGCGGCGAAGGCCTTGTCGCACAGGCCCGCCGTGTTGGCCTCGAACTCTACGCAGACCGCCGCGTTCCCCCTCGTCTTGAAGGGCACGTTGGGGTTGAGCCTTACCAGGCGCGGGTAGGCGGGGAAGGTGCAGCCTATGCGGGCGAGTTCCAAGGCTACGAGGTAGCCGAGGTGGGTCGTGCAGTGGCCGAACCTGGAGTCAGTGTCGTCGATGCCGAGGAGGTATCTCATGGTCTCAAGACTTTCCGAAGAGCTCGATGTAGATCCCGTTGGGGTCCTTTATGTAGGTCCAGCGGCTGGTCTTCGTCTTCATGTCGAGCACCACTGGATAGCCCGCCTTCGCGGCCTCCGCCAGGGCCTTCTTGAGGTCGTCGACCTGGAAGGCGAGGTGGTCCAGCCCGTCTCCCGCGGCGTACTTGGTGTGGAAGTCGCTCCCCTCTCCGTAGTAGTTGAGCTCTAGGAGGTGCCCGCCCTCTTCGCTCACGAGGCCCACCGTCTCGCCCTTCGTCGCCTCGATCTTGGTCCTTCCCGTGACCCTCATCCCGAGGAGCTTCGTGTAGAACTCGATGGACTTCTCCATGTCCTTGACCCTTATCCCCGTGTAGATGAGCTTCGCTTCCATTTCCACGCACCGAGAGGAAGGATGCATAAAAGCCTGAGTCGCGGCCGGGTGGAAGCAAGCGAGGCCGCGCAGGCCAGACTGGGAACGGCTACGCGACCATGATATCTGAACGGCGTCGCATGCTACGGACGAACCCTAGGGACGCACCCGCTTGCCCCAAGGTCAGCACGTAGCCACCTCGCACGAGCGCGGCCTCCAAGAATGAGGCACCGTAGGCGAACGGAGGGAAGGGTTGGCCCGGGGAGGCGAAGGTCCTAAGGTAGTAGGCGAGCGGATCGCCGACCAGGTAACCGAGCACTCCGGCAGCGAAGACGCAGACTGCGAACGCGACCATTCCGCCCTGGGATTCAAGCAGCCTCTTGCCGACAAAGTAGAACGCGAAGAAGAAGAAAAACGGGTAGAAGAAATCATAGGCGTAGGAGTTGTATGGAGGGGAGACAACGAACGCGGACAAGCCTGCCAATCGCGACCCGACGACATAGGCGATTCCGGAGGCGAGGAACGCCGTCGTGGTGATTGCGAACCCCAGGGCCAAGGCTCGTGGCGGAAGGAGACGGCCTCCCGAAGAGACCCTGAGACGCGCCTGCCCTATGACGAAGGCCAACGTGAGGCCGGCGAACGGAAAGGGGAAATCCTGGAAAGCGTTGTCGAAGAACGCGACGATAACGGAGACAGCGCTCCCGAGGCCAACACCCTGGAACGCGAAGCCGAAAGTGGCTGACGAGGTGCCGGGCGCTGCCTGTATCGAGATGAGCTCGGGGAGGGCCCCTATGAAGACCCCGGCTAGACACAGGGCGGCCAGCCAGGCGTATTGGCGTCGGAAGTCGAAACGGCTTCCAAGCCGGTAGAAGACCAGGAAGAACACGAACTCCCAGGACCTCAGCAGCCACAGGATTTCCGTCATGTCTGCCTGGATTATGCTCTCAGCGGTGTTCGGCCCATAGACCAGCGCGAGGGCCAAGAATGGGACTGTGGAGAGCAGCCCGAAGGCCACAGCGAGAAGGAAGACGAGTCCGAGAAGGGGGCGGCCCCTGGAGCGAGGCGTCGGCGAGGCGACGGCCGACCCTTCCGACTCCATAACAACTCGGGGGGCTCCAGCGAGATAAGCGTAGCGAGATCGGGCGTGTTGGACCTATCTCGATTCGGACAAAAGTATTAATCAAAATGGCCGGCTTGAGACACAATGAGAACCGACCGGGCGGGAGTCTCCTCCATGGTCGTCCTCCTAGTCGTCGTTCTCGTTGTTGCTGCAACTGTTATCTTCGCAGTCACATCGCAACAAGAGGAGAGTGGACCCCGGGCGTCAAGCTCGACCCAGCAATCGACTGGCCCGACCACCGCAAGCGCGACGAACTCCAGCGTTGCGTTGTCATACGGCTCGACTTCGCAGTCTTCTCAGGTCAACCAGACCCTCCCTGCGGACTGCTCGGACATCTCGCATCCCTCTGCTAACGGAGACGTCCTGGTTGGGACGAGCGCCCCCGCCATCATTTGCCTTCAACTCTACTACTATAACCAGGATGCTCCTCCAGTCACGTTGGACATGACCGCTTTCTTGGACATCTACGCGGTCCAGTACGGGAATGGGACGGTGAGGTCTTTTGATGGAGGCTCGAATTTCACGATCACCGCGAGCCAGGATCAGCTCGTCTTGGGCGGACCGACCAACGAGAATGAAGGAGCCGTGGTCGCGGTCGCCATCACAGCCAATCCTGGCGCAAGCGGGACCTACGAGCTCGACCTGCACTCTCAGGTTCAGGGCGGGCTGAGCGCCTTCAGACTGGGAGGCGGGGATGTCGAGATTTGCGGAGATTATGGAGAAATCACGGCTGGAAATGGGATGCCGGACTACAGCCCAGGAGTTGGTTGCACAGTTTCCATTCCAAAGTCAAGTCCTTGGAATGTTCTGGGGCTTCCGTACGATTTGGACAACGGAGACACGTACTTCAGGATAATCGCGGAAGGAAATTCCGCTGGGTGATCGCGTCGTTTTCGGGAAAGCGTCCGTGGAAGTTCTGACGTGCCTTGAAGAATCGTATGCTTGGTTCCCTACTGACCCAGCTTGCTCTCAATCTCCCTCTCCTTGGCGCGCGCCTCCTTAATCTGCCTCCCGAGGCGCGAGGCGAAGAGGTAGTTCACGACCCCGACGTAGAGCCACGCGAAGGTCACGAGGATGAGGACGACCTCGAGCGCGAGGAGGGTGGGGTCGAGGAGGTTCACGGTGACCGTCTTCGTCCCGGTCGTGAAGGGGGTGAGCACTTGGTCAAAGTAAGAGGCGAGGAGGAGGAAGGCGACTACCATGGTGATTATCGAGAGGGCGCGAATCCGAGCCTGGCCGCTCTCTATGTGCTGGACGAACTCCTCGTGGGCGTCTAAAATGGCCACCTTCGCTCGATCCCCTCTTTCTTCGGCCACGGAAGACGCGAAAGGCGCTTTCGGCATAAAACCATTCCTCACCTATGATAAGTTGCCGACCCTACGGGGCGAGCTTGCCCCAGACCTTCTTCCAGTCATGATTGAGTTCGGCCCCTTGCTGGGTGATGAAATAGAGCTCGTGGCCCTCCTGGTCCTCGCTCCTGATTAGCTCCTTCGCCTTCAGGAAAGCGGCGAACTCCAAGAACTTGTTGAAGTTGAGGCCCATCGCTTGAGAAAGCCTTGAGGGCCCCTTCGGCCCGTCCAGGAGCAGGTCGAGGATCTCCATGTAGATGAGGATGTTAGGCCTCCTCTTCAACTATGGGGAACGCGGCCCCGAGAGTAATTAAGCAAACTCGACTTACCTAAGATTAGTATCTTAGGTGAGGAATTCTCTTTAAGCTTGGACCGGCCTTTCTGCTCATGATTTCTGAGACAAGCGGAAGGCCGGTGCGGCTCGGGTACATGAGCACCGCCGGCAGGTTCGAGCTGGGCCGAGAGGACCTCAGACGGGGAATCTCCATTCTGGGGCACGGGGCAGACGACGTCGCGACCCTCATGGCCTATGCCTGCGACGAGGCGGGGCTGAAGACCCTCGTGCTCGACCTCAGTGGTCGGGTCTCGAGGAGGCTGTCGGGATACGTCGACTCCTACGACCTCTCGCACTTCCTTTACGACGCCCTGCGCATCGACGAGGCGGGCACGGCCGCGAGCGTGCACGGGCAGCTCGCAGCCTCGGCATACTCCTGCGCCCTGGACCTCTCCTTCGAGCAGGAGGGGATAATCAACGCCGCGATGCAGATCATCGCGGCGGAGCGCGGGGTGGCCAGCCCGGCCGCGGTGAGCGACCTCATGGTCGAGAAGAGCGACAAGTTCAGGGGGCGTCCCGCGGACAGGCTGATCTCGAGGCTCGCCTCCCTCTCCGCGCTCAACATGGTCGGAGAGACGGGGGCACTGGCCGCGACGCTCGAGGACAGCGCCGTCCTGAACTTCTCGGGCGCGGGCCAGCCCGAGGCCGTCGAGACCGCCGCGGCGCTCGTCATCGCTAAGCTCCTCGCAGGAATCGAGGGCGTCGAGGCAGGCCAGAGCCGTCCGGACGTGGTCATCATCCCGCAGGCCGGGAGGCTCTTCCGGGTCAGGCCGGTCTTCAGGAGGACGGAAAGGCTCCTTGCGTCATTCGTCTCCTCGCCGATAGCGAAGGTGCTCGCCGCCGAGTCCACCTACGGGCTCGACGAGCACTTCGAGGAGACGGGCTTCATCAAGATCCTGTCCAGCGCCGTGTGGAACGGCGACCTGCGCCGGGAGGAGGCGCTCCTGCCCAACATGTTCATGGTCCGCAACCACCCCTACGGGCACGACGTCGCGTTCATCCCGAGGGAGTTCGAGCAGAAGAGCGGGCCGCCGAAGGGGACGGAGCCCCCGCAGCCGGAGGCAGAGAGCGCTGACCTAATCTCGCAGATGCTGCTCGACATAGACTCCTACGAGGCGCCGACGAGGCAGTCCGTGGTGGCGTTCCTCTCCCAGGCCTACGACGCGGTTTCGGTCGAGAGGACCCTCGACAAGCTCCAGAGCGAGGGGTACGTGGCCGTCGTGCAGAAGGACCTAAAGTCGGGACGGCCCATGGGCGTCCTCGCGCTCACCGAGAAGGGGAAGAGCCTCCTGGAGATGAGCAAGTGATGGAGGAAGCGACGTCGGCGGGGGCGGAGCTCGGGCCGGTCGGCGGGCTGGAGAGGCTCCCCACCAACTGCAAGGTCCTCGACACGCTCACCGACGGGGGCCTCGCCACCGGGACCATTACGCAGATCTTCGGGGAGAAGGCCCTCGGGAAGAGCATACTCTCGCTCCAGGCCGCGCTTTCGGCGGTCTCGAAGGGAAGTAGCGCGCTCATCCTTGACACCGAGCAGTCCTACTTCAGCTACCTCGCCCCGTACTGGGTCCCGCGCCTGAGCGCGAAGCTGGGTCAGGACTTCCAGCTCAAGAACCTGAAGCTCGAGAAGGTCCCGAAGAGGGCGACCGCGGGCCGGGGCGACAAGAAGAAGGAGCCCGCGAGCAGGAGCCAGGTCATCACGTCGCTGACCAACGCCCTCAACCAGCTTGGAATCACCTACAGCGAGTCGGAAATATCCTCGATGGCGGACCTCGTCTGCCCCGAGTTCCAGCTCCAGCTCGACGACGTGAAGGGGCCGACAGCCATGGTCATCCAGCAGCCGGACGTGATCGACCTGCTCAGCCTTCACGGAGTGGTCGCGGAGAAGGAGGTCTCCGAAGGGGGACGCGTCACCCTACGATTGAAGCGGACCCCAGTCTACGACTCGGTGCTCAGGCAGGTGATCAAGGAGACCAAGGCGAAGCTCCTAATCTACGACTCGATTTCGGCGCCGTTCAAGTCGACCTTCCCCAACACGCAGGACCTCCCGGCGAGGAGCGCGGGGATGGCCATGATACTCTCTCACGCCCAGAGGCTCTGCGTGGAGTTCGGCATCGCGGTCGTGGTCGTGAGCCACGTCTCCATCGACCCCATGCACGAGTGGGACAGGAGGCCATACGGGGGCGTGATGCTTGGGCACGAGGCCAAGTTCAGCTTCGAGCTGACCAAGGGCGCCTCCAAGAGGAACAAGGAGGCAGAGGAGATCAACCCGGAGGAGAGGGACGACGAGGACAAAGAGCTCAGGCGCATCTGGGTGCAGAGGCACCCCGCGATGGGCGAGTACGCGAAGTTCGGGTACGCGAGGGTGGACGGGGAGGGGTTCCACTAGCCATGGGATTGATGCTTAAGGGGCTCGCGGTACTCGTCGGCCTGATGCTCATTTCCCTCGGCGCCTGGCCCATCTCGGCGCTCCTATTCCTCTACGCGGCGAGCGGCTTTCTCGCCCGCGGCCTTAGGAGGGGGCAGAGGAGGGCCGCGGCCGGCGGGGGCGCTCAGGCGCCGGTGCAGCAGGGCGCCCCGGTGGCCCCTCCCGTGAGCTTCAAGAGCCGCGTAGGCCATCCCGCGCGCCGAATAGCGGGAGTGTTCTTCCTAGGCCTCTCGGCCATAGCCTTGACCCAGGGCGGGACCTTCTCGCCCCTCCTCTTCGGCGGGCTCGGGCTCGTCCTCCTCCTGTGGGGGACCCCGGTCGTCAGGCTTGGAGGGCTCGGGTCTCTCCGCGCTGTGAAGGAGTCCATCCTGCTGAGGAGCAGCCTCGATCCCATCCACTGGTTCGCGATTGCGGAAGTTAAGCTCGCGACCAGGCAGGCCGGCAAGGCGCTGGGCGGAATAGACGAGACGTTGCTCGTCACCCTGGCGGGCGACGGGCCCTCGGTCTTCGTCGTCCTTGGGACGGCCTCCCTCAGCATGAGGGGTGCGGAGGAGTCGCTCCTCGGCAGGTTCGCTGAGCTGGCCCGGATCTCGGCGCCTCTGGGCGCATACCTGTTACCCGTCGACTCGGAAAGGGCGGCGGGCGGCCTGCTCCGCCGCCGTGTCGACGCGGTGGAGCTCGACTCCAAGGGATGGCCCTCGGCCCTCTCGACGACGGGCTATGACCTGCTGTCGATAGAGGCGAAGAGGGGAGGGTTCGTGCACGCGGTCGGGGCTTACAAGAGCTCGGAAGGGAGCGGCGATGCAAAGGCGGCAATCCCACCCGCCAGACAGGACTTGTCCCGGCCATCGCTCCTCTGGGAGGTCTTCCAGGAGCTAGGGAAGAAGGTCGAATGGCAGAAGCCGGACGGCTACACGACCTTCCTAGCCAGCATGTTCGCCACTCAGGGCGAGACTTTCGGGGAGCGGGTCAGCGAGGCCGGAACCGGCGAAGGCCCGCAGCAGCTGCTGGTCCAGTCCCTGGGGACCCCGCCTGTCAAGATGTCGAGGGCCCAGCTGCGAGCCATCGCCAGGGTGTACTCGTAGGCGCGGGTCCGCCTCATGACTAGAACGCGGCCAGCTTCACCCAGTCCTTGCTGAGACGGCTGTTCAGGGAAAGCTGGAAGATTGAGACGTCCTGGTAGTCGCCGAGCCCCTCCAAAGTCCTTGATGTTCACGGCCCTGAGCATCGAGTCCTGCTCGAACTTGTTGACCAGATCACCGTTTCTTGCGACCACGAGGAAGGACGGCTTCATGGTCTTCGGTGGATATTCCTATTATATATAATTCCTTGACCTAAATATTCCTACGCGCCTCACGGAATGATGCGGGCTCTGGCATGCCTGAATCACGGGCACCCAAATCCGTAAATTGAGCCACGAACGAAATGCTTGATGAATGAGAATCAAGGAGCGCGAGGGCATTCTGATCGGCGTAGGCGCCGGGCTCACGCTGATGATTCTCCTTGTCTTGCAGTCGTTCATCGGGAGCGGCCTGCTCAGCACTCGGACCGTGACCTTGACGACAACCCTGACTACGCAGCTGCCCACCTACAGGTCTAGCCTCTACTGCTTGATTCAGGTCCCTGCCAACGCTCATACGGACCTCTTTGTCAACTCGACTTTCAAAGGAGAATCCGTGACCTACACCAACGGGACCCAGGAATATTTCTCCAGCTACTCGTGTCCTCAGCCCGCGCCCGGTCCGATGAACACGTCTACCCTGGCTTATGACGGCGTGCACTTCACGACCGATGTCTATTCCATGGCCGTGGCGGCGGACACCAATTCCTCCTTCGTCGCCGCGGAGAACGGCTCCCAGTTCCTTTTCGGAAGAGTCTCCGGGCTTGGCTGCCATTTCGCCGCCCCGGTCTATTGTAGCCTGGACCTTTACTTCTTCACTTACGGGGGCGTGGAGGGTCTGTGTGGTAACTCGAGCCTTTACGCAAGGACGACGACAGCCGTGATACTGGTCGGATTCAACGCAACAGGGGTCTACGAAGGCCTAGGCGGGCAGTGGGCGGACTTTGGGTGGAAGCTGAACGACCCGACTGTCCAGCCGATGTCAGCTTCCGACCTCACGTTCTTTGGGAACGGTTATTCGTGCGGGCCGTGAGCGGCCGGAAGCGTCGATTAGCCTTCGACAACTATCATCGTCCCAGGGTGTCTCCTGGCGCGGTGGAGCCTGGGATTCTCCGGGCAGCCGCAAACCACGCGGCCTTCTGCTCGAGCTGGGGCATCGACCTTCTCATCGCGGTCGAGACCCTTAGGGTCGCCGTGCGGCGAGTGCGCTGCGTGGAGTGGCTTGTGCCGGCCTCGATACTGTACTCGGAGGTCTAGGCTCTTAGACCAGTGGAGCGTGAAGGACTTGGCCGGCAAGCGAGTAGGTCCCGGTAGGCCTCAATTGGCACGATGTTAAGTGTCTCACGCGATTGAGAACGTGACGCTAGCCGAGCTGGGGAGGTTGTTCTGGTCTCCCGCGTAGCTCGCGCTTATGGTGACTGTCCCTGCCGAGGTCTGCGTGTAGGTCACTTGGCACTGGTCCCCTTGCGGCCATGATCCCGAGCCCGAATCCCCTCCTCCGCTCCCTAGCGTGCAGGTGGTCGAGGAGAAGGTCCCGGAGGAGCTGCTAGACCAGGTGACCGTTCCCGAGGGGTTCTTGCCGTAGATGTAGGCGTTGCACCTGAGCTCCTGCCCGCTCGTCCCAAGCTGCTGCTCGACCACCCTGCAGGAGATTGTGGTGATCGAGGTCCCGGGAGTGGGCGGAGCGGTGGTCACCGTGCCGGTCCCCGAGCTAGGCCCGTTGAACCCGTCGCCGGAGTAGCTTGCCGTGACGGTGGCCGTCCCTGTACTTCCCTGGATGTACCGGACGCTGCACGTCCCGTTCTGGTCGAGCTGGCAGCTGGATGGCATGAACTGCCCTGTGGTGACGCTGCTGCTCCAGTTGACCGTCCCCGTCGGGTCGTTGCCCGTCACGGTGGCCGTGCACCAGACGCCCGAGTTTCCTCGCGAGCCGTGTTGGTCGGACTGGGCGGCCGCGCATGAGACCGAGGTCGTCGTCGAGGCCGCCGATACCGGGACCGGGTTCATGCTCAAGGTGCCGCCAGTGGTGACGAGCTCGAAGAGCCAGAGGCCCGAACTAGTGGTGTTGGTCCCCGGCTGCCAATCGGTCCTCGTTGTGATGGTGGTCGCGTCGTTCTGCGCGTCAAATTGGCCGAGGTAGCTCGTCCCGTTGACGCTGGCCCACTCGGTGAATGTGGTCATGTCGCCCCACCCGCCCCACCCGTTCGCGAGGTCGAACCCGATGAAGTTCGACTCCGCCGTGATTGGGGTAGCGGTTCCGTACCGGATGCTGACGACGCTCGCCATCACATGATTGCCGTCGCTATTGAGGCTCACGTTGAGGGTGAGGCTGTGCCCGGCGGTATCCTTTATCACGAAAGTGAACAGGGTGGCCCCGCCCATCCAGTTGCCCTGGCCCTGGTCGTTGCCTCCTTGACCGTGGCCTTGCCCACTGCCCTGGCCATCGCCCTGCCCTTGGCCGTGGTCGTTGGCGTCGCCAACGCCGTCACCGTCACCGTGACCGCCGTGGGTCGACGTCGAGGAGTTGGTGATGGTCGTGGGCCCGACGCATCCCGCGGTCGTGTTGCAGACCGCATTCACCTCGATGTTGTGGGTCGAGGGGTTGAGCGTGATTATGGCTTCGAGGGCCTGCGAGGTTGGGGGCACTGCCCCGATTGTGACGGCCACCTGGGCGGAGCCGCTCAAGCCGCCCTGAGTGGCCTGGACGGTGATCGTCCAGGTCCCCGTGGGGTCGGTGCTTAGTATCGTGTAAAGGGCAGCGTAGGTCCCGGAGCCCTGGTTCACCAGGGTAATCATGCCGCCGGATGGGCTGTTCGCGGTGACGGTAGCGCTCGTGGCGGGCGACCCGGCTGCGGCCACCGAAGCGGAGATCGTCAAGGTCTGACCCCTGTTGAAGGACGAACCGGAGGCGGGGCTCGTTATCGAGACAGAGAGTCCTTGTACGCCGATAGTGATCTGCGAGGTGCCGGTCCCGCTGTTCCCAGTCGTGTCAGCCGCGGACACAGTAATGGTCTGGCCCCCCACATGGTCGCTTCCAAGAATCGTGTACGAACCTATCCACGCGTCGAGCGAGCTGCTGAAGGTCATCGCCACTGGGGAGCTCGCTGTGCTCGTCCCTGTTATCGCAAAAGTGACGACCCCCGCGGGGACTATGGCGCCGTTCTGCAGCGAACCCAGCGCCTTCACGTATACGGTCTGGCCCACATTGAAGGTGGTCAGGGCGACGGTGAAAAAGGAGGAACTCCAGGTTGAGACGGCCACGTTAAGCGCGCTCGAAACAGTCACTGCCTCCTGGGCAGACCCGCTGAGCCCGCCCTGCGCGGCGTCTGCCGCAATCAGCCAAGTCCCGGTGGGGTCAATGCTGAATATCGTGTAGCGGGCTGAATACGTGCCCAGGCCAGTGTTCGCCAGGGAGATTGTCGCTCCCGACGGGCTGTTCGCCGTAACGGTCGCTGCGGTAGCAGGCGTTCCAGCAACCGACACCGACGCCGAGATGGTCACCCCCTGGCCGTTGTTGAACACGGAGCCGGCGGAAGGGCTCGTTATCGAGACCGAGAGGCTCTGGGCGCCGACGGTGATTTGCTGGCTGCCGCTTCCCGTGTTCCCGTTGGAGTCAGCGGCCGATACGGTGACGGTCTGTGCGCCCTGCTGGTCTGCGGGCTGGAAGGTGTAGGACCCGGTCCAGGCGTTCATCGGCAACACGTAGGTCATGGGCATGGAGGTCGAGAAGATGGTGGTGCCAGTTATCGTGAAGAATGCGGCCCCGGACGAGACAGTCGTGCCGTCATGAAGGGTGACCGCGGCCTTGACGTAGACTGTCTGCCCGATCTGGAAGTTGGTCTGCGGCGCGGTGAAGGTCGAGGACCCGAAGGTCGAGACGCCCACCAGGAGCGTCTTGAAGAGGCTCACGCTGAGGACCGAGGAACCCGTGTTCCCGGAAGAGGTGGCTGACACGGTAATCGGCCAAGTCACCCCGTTCGCCGGCACGTCGGAGGCTAGTATCGTGTAGTTGCCGGTCCAGGTCTTTCCCGAGCTGTCCGCGGAATCGACGGTCATGGGGACCACCCCGCCCTTCGGGTTGGCGAAGCCGACGATGGCCGAGGATGGGAGCGGCGAGCCGTCCTGGTAGGTGACCGTCGCATCGACGGTCACCGATTGGCCGACGTTGAAGACCGAACCGATGGGGGGAGAGACGACAGAGACCACGAGCGAGCCGGAGATCGAGACGGTCGTGTGCGCGGATGCTGCCTGGGCGCCGCTGACGGCCTGGACGTTGATCGTCCAGGCCCCTACCGGGTCTGAGGCCTGCACCTCGTACTGGCCGGAATACGTCCCGGGCGTGGCGGTCGGCGACAGTGAAATCTGTCCTCCGGTCGGATTGGTCGCCGTGACCACAGCCCCGGAGACGGGACTTCCCGCCAAAGTCACCGAGGCGGTGATGGCGGCCACCTCTCCCCGGTTGAAGACCGCGCCTGAGCCCGGCCCGGAGATCGCCACAGAGAGAGTCTGGGCGTTTGCTGACTGGGCGAGCGCGATGGTGACGCCAGAAAGGAGCAACAGCGAGAGGACGGACAGCGAAAGCCTCCGGGAAGTCATGAGCATGGATCTCTGGTCCAGATTTATAATACGGGCCCTCCAGGAATTGGAATTCAGTAAATCGTTGAAGAAGAGTCGGAGAAACAGAGATAATTTGCGCTAATGGCGAGCTCTCCGTCCGCCCAGCGGTTCGTCACACCTCTCCCGAGGCACTTTATTGGCGCACGGTCCCGGCCGGCAGGACCTTTCGGAAGGTCTTGAGCACATCGAGCGCGTACTCTCGGAGGATCGTTTCTCTGCTCTGTGTCTGCCTCCTCGGCTTGAAGTACGCCCCGAGGAGCACCGCGTAAAACGTCGACCTCGCATTGCTACCGGAGACCGTCTGCCAATCCATTTCGAAGTTGTAGACCTGGAACGTCTCGCCCTGCCGCCTCATCGTAAGCCAGACAAACAGGTCACGGAGGCGGAACTGAGGTTCGCCCTTCCTCATGGTCAGGAAGACCACCGACTCGTGGGGGACTGCAAAGTTCCCGACTTCGGTCGCAAGCGAATCTACGTTCGTCTGTTCGTAGTCCTCCAAAGTCTTGGGGACGACGTCAGTGACGAGCGCAGTCCCGTACCTCATCTCACCGCGCAGCACGAAGCCGTTCCTGGTCCTTGCCTGGAGAATAAAGATAGACCACTTGTTGGTCACCTTGATGACGTACTCCTTCGGATATGGTTCGCTCGGCACGACAACTCTGTGAATCAGGGCTAGCCGGCTCTCCGACCCGGGAGTTTGGGTCGACGTTGCACTGTCGGGTTGAACCCGCGAATACATGGTCCGAAGTGCATCGATGTCGAGCTAAATACTCAGTTCACGTCCTGTGGTCACTGGAAGTTAGCGGCGGCCCAAGGGTCCGAGGATTTCGCCGTGCATGAAGGCTGATTGCGCTCCCGACGGGGCGGCCGGAACAAAGTATCCAAAGCTTCAAGAGGCTCCGCCGACCCGAGCAGCTAAGGTTGAACGGCAGGTCCGCGCTGCTGGGCGTCTTCGTGGCGCTGACAATAGTCCTTGCGTCGACCACCGTCTACGAGTCGGGCACCAGAACGACACTGACATCGACAAACACGTTGACTAGCACCTTGACTAGCACGTCGACGAACACCCTGACGAGCACGGTAACCACGACAGGCTCCATCTTGACAGCAAACGGATTCCAATTCATTACGGGGTCTGGGATTTGCACTGCAAGTGGAGCCCTAGCGCTGTGCTGGGGAGAACCAGCCTTTGTTTTCAATTGCCCACCTTCCTTTCCTTCACAGCCTGACGAATCGTGCAGCCAGGTCGTGCCGAATCATGGCCCGCTCCCGTACCCGCCCTTCGGTCTCAGCATCACCTCTTACAGCAACCAAAGTGAACCGTGGGCCAATTGCGCCTACCAAATGGGGTTCGCAAGCAAAGTGGGAGCCTACTGCGTTCTCCTCAACTCGAGCGCATTCATCATGGGCGAGCCGGCGCCCCCCACAACCTCCACATCTTCTTCTGCGGCTGCCAGCATTCAGATCCCCGCCGCTTCGGTTTCGAGGCTCAACCAACGGACAGGCCTGAACCTCACCCTAAACCTCACGGCCAACGCCAACCCCTACCCGACGATTACCGTGACGGCCTACGACGTCAACACTCTGGACAGTGCGAACAACCTCACAACAAGTGAGGATTGGGCGGTCCCGCCCATTGAGGTAGGCGCTTGCGGCGATAGCCTCCTCGAGTACGCGCTCTACCAGGGCAACTACGTCCCAGGGAACTTCACTCAGGGCACGCCGCTGAGCCAGACCGAAGGTATAGGCATCTGCACCAGCCCTGAAGCCTCGTACTGCATCTTCAGCCCCCTGAGCGCAGAGGCGACAATATACTGGGCTCCGGATGACCTCAACTTCAATCCCTCGCCCACGAACGCGAGCGTTTCGGCGACCCTCTTGGGCTTCTGGGGAACCAACCCCGCCTACCCCCAGGGTGCGTATCTTCTCTTCCCCGCCGGGACCTACACGATCGCCGCGATGGACCAATGGGGCAACACCGTGCTATCCCATTTCACAGTCGAAGGCTGACAGGGTAGCTGGGCGGCTGTGGGAATCTCAGCCTTCGACGACTGTCATCGTCAGGGTGCTCCTGACGTGGTCTAAGCCTGCGGATCTTCCAGGTGATGGTCTCCTTTGAGGGCCCAAGCATCCTGACATATTCGGGTTGCAGTGACCTGATTGAGTGAGCGGGCAGAATCGCTTACCTAAGATTAGTATCTTAGGTGAGAAATTCTCTATAAGCTCGATTCGTCCTTTTCCCGCATGAGTTCGGCGGCGGTCTCGCCACGGCTCGGCTTGGGCGGCCTCGTCGGAAGGTTCGAGATCGCGCACGACGACCTGAAGGGTGCAGGTACTTGGGCACGTTCGGCGTTCTCGTGAGGCTCTTCGCGCTCGCCGTGATCCTGACAGTCAGCTTTCTCTTAACTGAGGCTATAATCTCGTTCGGCAGCTCTACCCCGGAGCTGCTCGGAGCCGCTCCCGTCCGAACGTCGCCCGTGGGCCAGCTCTCCGGCGGCCTGCTTGAAATCGCCTCCGCGGTCTTCGTGGGCGTGCTCTTTACCGCTCCTCTCGCGCTCTCGATGTTCGGGCACGCGGGGGCTTGGATAAAACATGTGGCGGCCAAGTCCGCCAAGTACCTGTCCATCGCACTGGTCTTCGCATTGGCCCTTGACATCGCCGCGGCGGGCACACCTGGGATTGGAGACCCCTCCCCCGGACTCCTCGTCATCTCAGCCCTCGCGGGCGGCGTCCTCCTCCTGACCCTCGCCTCCCCCTCGACGCTCCTCGGGGCAGCCAGTGGGGCGATGGACGTGGCCCGCGCCTCGGTGGGCTTCAGGAGGGAGAGGAGGTCCAGCCTGGCGGCGGTCGAGCTGCAGGTGTCCCCGACCGCCCATGTCCGAGGAAAGGAGAGGCCCGAGCGCGTCCGGACGGAGGCAATCAAGTTCCAACGACTCGTGCAGGCGCTGGTCGCCCTCGTGGGGAGGGTGGAGCTGCGTCTCAGCTTCAGGGAGGGCAGGGGGCGGATTCTCGTCCTCGCCCGTGGCGCAATGGGCCGCGAGGAGCTTCAGGAGAGGCTCCTCGGCGTAGTGAAGGCTCACCTCCCGGAGTTCAGCGCAAAAGCTTGCGAGGTTCCAGAGAGGTCGCAGCAGGCCTGGCACTCGGTCACGCTCGTTGGCGTACCCGAGGCCGCTGAGAATCCTCTCGAGCCCCTCTCGCGGTACTTCCTCGAGAACGGCTACAGCGGCGACTACCAGGTCACGCTGGGAAGAGCGTGGGTCAACCCGCTTCAGAAGCTCCTGTCAAGGAGGGGGCAGAAGGCAATCGCTCAGAGAGCTGACGGGCAGAAGACGGAGTCCACACTCCAGGGAGAGCAGCAGACCAGCTCCGTCCGCGACTATATCGAGCAGGTGAAGCTCGAGGAAGCGGTCAAGCTCGTCGAGAGGCACCAGTCGAGCCTGGTCCTGAAGTGCTGGGTGCGCGTCACGGGCCTCGGGGAAGGTGCCGACGCTGCGCGGAGGGTCGCTGAAGGCGCCTCCTCAGTCCTCGTCGGGTCACTTTCGAGCCACCGGTCGATCTCCGCCCTGAAGACCACCTCCTCAAGGCAGCGGGTCGACCGGCTCGAACCCAAGGGAAACCACGTCCTCCTCCTCCCCGCCGAAGCTGTGCCCTACGCCTGGATACCGCAGGTCGCGCTGGGCACCCGTGTAGCTCCCTCTGCGGAGTTCGAGCTGCCGCCCAAGCTCGAGGGGGAGGTCGAGCTGGGTCAGATCGTCGTGCATTCCTCTCCCACCGGCCACGAAGCGCGCATCCCCTTGGATGTCCTGACCAAGCACTGCTTCATCACGGGCATGACGGGGAGCGGCAAGACCACCTCTTGCTTCAACCTCCTCATGCAGCTCTACCGGCTGGGCATCCCGTTCCTCGTAGTCGAGCCCGTCAAGAGCGAGTACAGGTCCCTGCTCACCCAGATCCCCAGCCTTCAGGTCTTCACCGTGGGGGACGAGGACGCCGCGCCGTTCAGGCTCAACATCTTCGAGCCTCCCCCCGGGGTCAAGGTCCAGACTCACGCCGAGAACCTCGAGGCCGCGTGGAACGCGAGCTTCGTCCAGTACGCGCCGCTCCCCTACGTCGTGAAGGAGGTCCTGTCGCAGACCTACAAGGCTTGCGGGTGGGACCTCCGCACCAACGCCCGTGGCAAGCCTATCACCTTCGAGGACCTCCGGGCGACCGCGGAGAGGGTGACGCGGAGGCTGGGCTACGAGCCCAAGGTCACTATGGACATCGAGGCGGCCCTAATGACCAGGATAAGGAGCATGACCCTGGGTGGGAAGGGGCCGCTCTTCAACACCGTCGCCTCCATCCCCCTCGAGGACGTCCTCCGGCGGCCAACCGTAGTCGAGCTCCGGAGCATCGCGAACAGCGAGGAGAAGGCCTTCGTTGCGGCGCTCCTGCTCATGAACCTCCTCGAGTACAGGGAGACCCAAGGGAACTCCAGGCAGCTGCGTCACCTCACGCTCGTCGAGGAGGCGCACCGGCTCCTCCCGAACATCTCCACCGCCAAGGGCGACCCCGAGGGCGCCGACCCCCGGAAGAGGATGGTCGAGCAGTTCGCCGACATGCTCGCCGAGGTGCGGGCCTACGGGGAGGGCCTCGCGATAGTGGAGCAGATTCCCACCAAGATACTCCCCGACGCCGTCAAGAACACCGCGACGAAGGTCGCCCACCGCCTCCCTTCCGCCGATGACCGGGAGGTCCTCGCGGGGGCGATGAACCTCACAAAGCCGCAGGCGGCCGTCTTCGCCGCGCTGAGCCCGGGCGAGGCAATCCTGAGCGTCGAGGGGCACCCCCTGCCCGTCAGGCTGCAAGTGCCCGACGTCATCCGAAAGTTCGGCGTCCCCGTCGGGGAGGTCGACGACGAGGAGGTGAAGAGGCACATGACCGAGTTCTACCTCAAGAACCCCCTTCCGCGAGCGCCCGCGAGTTACTTCGACGACTCCATCCTGCCGATGGTCGACTCGGACTGGTTCAAGGCGAAGTTCATGGAGGCCTACCGGGCCTGGCTCAAGACAGGGGCGACTGAACCGCTGGCGGGGCTCGTCTTCGAGGGCGCGTCGAAGTTCGCGCGGGACGAAGAGGGGAGGTTCGAACTGGCCATCAAAGTGCTCTCCCTCGCCGTGCAGTTCTACCTCCCGCTCGACGAGCAGCAGAGGGCGCGGTTCCCGCGGCTCTTCATGCAGGAAGTCCAGAGGAAGAGGAGGTCGCAAGGGGCGGAGGGGCATGGGTGAGGAGGTCGGAGGACGAGAGGGAGAAGAGTCCTCGAACGAGCTCGATGAGCTGCGGAAGGAGCTTCTGGAAGGAGACCGCGAGAAGGAGGAGCTCCCGGGGCCTGACGACGCGCAGCGCGGCAAAGGCGAACGTGCAGAGACGTCCGGCTCGGAGCTCGACCAGCTCAGGGACGAGCTAGCCCGCAGGCACCCATCGGAGGAGGAGCCGGCTTGAGGTCGACCACCCACAACCTGTTCTCGGTCGGCCTGATCCTCTACGTCGTCTCCTACTTCGGGTATCCCCTGCTCATCACGGTCTTGCTGATGGTCGTCGCGACGGTCTTCACCAACTTCCTCATCGACAAGGTTGGGCACACCCGCAGGGAGGGCGTCCCCAGGAGGACCTGGGTGACCCACTCTGTCGTCACCGCGCCGCTCTGGGGCGCGGCGGCGTGGGCTCTGACTATCATCGTCCCCGCGGCCCTCGTGGGAGTCTTCCCTCCCGGCCCGGTCCTGGTGGCGCTCTTCGCGGGGCTGGGCGCGTTCGCGGGCTGGAGCCACCTCTTCCTCGACTCGCTCACCGAGGGCGGGGTGTTCGCTCCAGGCGGGAAGCGGTGGGCGCTCGCGCACTTCTCCTACGACAACCGCTCGCTGAACCTCGGGCTCAGCGCGCTCGGCCTCACGCTCCTCCTCGTCGCCCTCTTCTAGGGGGTGGCCGGGTCGCCCGAGGTCCGGGATGGAGGCGAGGCGGAGGAACGGGGTGAGAAAGGAGGAGAGAGCCTCAAGGACCTCAGGAAAGAGCTTGCCGAGCAAGGAAGAGGCGAGCTCGACCGCCTGAGGGCGGAGATTAGGGAGAAGAATCGGTCTGGCGATGAAGCGAATCCGGTCGGTGGGACGAAGGATGCTGAATCCGGCAATCTCCACGCGTCCGAATTTGGACGGCCCGGACACGCTAGTGTTGGCGAAGAAATACGTGATTCGGATTCTGGCGGGAACGTGCCCACCGAGCGAGCTTCTCCAGGCGAATCCCCGAGCGAGAAAACGGCTGAAAACCTCGCCGGGGAAGGTCCTCGTCTCCCCGAAAGGGATTCGGCGGAGCGGATGGGGAAGGTGGCTTCGACAGATGGGGCGCCCACCCCAGATGGGAGAACTTCTGAAGCGCATTCGGCTCAAGGCGGCAAAGAGCCCCCAGACCACGGGACTTCAGAAGGCACTCCAGAGAGCGAGAAGCCCGACTATGGCAAGCAAACTGACCGTAACGAGACACAAGAGCCTCTCGCAACTTTCTCCGCGGCGGCGGTCAAGCAGGCCTCAGACGGGATGACGAGGTTCGAGGTCGACAAGTCGGCTTTCGAGGAGCAGTCCGGGATCAAGCTCGACAGGGAGAAGGTATACGCGTTCGAAGGGGAGATTGTGGGCGTCGGGAGCTTCAGGAAGATCCATGATGGGAGCTCGGGGACCGACAGGCTCGCCTTCTTCGCCCCCACGGAGAAGTCTGACTCGATACCTGCGGGAGAGAGGCACGACGTCCGCATCGACTCTGTGAGGGAAGTCTCCAAAAGCAAAGAGAGTTTGGGCACCTTCTTCGCAACGGCGTACACGGTTAAGGGGCGGGGAGGAAGCGAAGAGTCTGTCAGGCTCGACATCCCCAAAACGACATTCGAAAAGAGAACGGGATTTCACTTCGAAGGCGGGAAGACATTCGAAGCGAAGGGGAAAATCGACGGCGAGTACGACTTCAAGGTGACTCACACGGGGTCGAAGGAGAACCAGCACGTGGTAATCTCGTTCTTCGGGGAGGAGGCAAAGAAGATTGAGGTAGGCAAGGAGCACACCGTCACAGTGGAATCTATCGAGGAGAAGAAGACGCTGACCGTGACCGGCGAGGGCCCGAACACCAGGCTCACGCCCCAAAAGCGCATGCTCGAGTCTTTCGGGGTGGACGTGGACTCGATGAAGAAGGCCGACGAAGGCGACAGGATCGTCAAGGTGACCCTGAGGAACCTGTCGTCGGAAGATAAGAGCGAGAAGGCAGTGTACGCGAAGCTGCAGCCCTCAGAGGGCACGCTGCCGTTGAGCATACACAACGTTGGAGCGAAGCGCGGGGACAGGGTCGAAGTGACGGGTGCTAGCAAGCACACGGCAAAAGACTTCGTGGACGACTTTGAGAAACGCAAGGGAGAGGGGTTGCGAAACGTGAGGCTTTCGCTCGAGGGAGAGAAGCTCTACCTCGAGGTCGACGGTATAAGGTTCGAAGCAAAGGCCTATCAGCAAGACGCATCACGATTGAGGCGATACCTGAAGGTCGAAGTCGAACCGTTCCAGCGGGACTTCAGGTTCTGGGATGATGGGGAGAAGATAACCGCGAAATTCGGGGACTCTTGGACCATCCAGCGGTTCACCGCCAATGACAACGGCCTCAGCATACGATATCAGATGGAAAGCAGAATAATCACCGGCAACTTTCTTTCTCCTTCCGACAAGACAGTCTTGGACAAGGGCATCCTAAACACCGATGAGATTTCAGAAGGAGTGAGGATGCGCTTCGAGTCAGAGCGCAGCGAGAGATTCCATAATTTTGAGTGTAGTGTCGCTCTTCACAACTACATCTACACGAGGCTTACGCAGGCTTCCCACATTTCCGAAAGTAAGTACCTGGAAGAGAGAGGGAATTTAGGGGAAGACTTGGGAATAGGGATCTTGAGAAAATACTCCCTCGTCGAGGTAAAGAGACACCCCTTTTCAAGTAATCCAATTGGTCGAAGTTCGCACGAGCCAGGGACTGACGTTCTGATGCGAGGCGGAAAGGGAGAATTACGCCTGTATGAAATAAAATGGCATAAAGATCCTGAAGAAGCGTTGAAGAGGGGCCGCAGGGAACTCAAGGAACGAGAGTCTAAGGAGAAAGAGTACATGGGAGAGAAGATTAGTGGTGCTTATATCACGGTTTTGGACTATAAGATGAAGAGTCGTCAAGGTGGACTACGTGTCGAGCGAGTTTGGTAGAGTGCAATCGGTACCGAAAGAAGTAGAACCGATTCGCATTGCAATTTCAAACTTTGCGCATGTCAAGTACGGCGTAAAGGAACCAGAGCCCGATTTTCCTCCGCCTTTAAATGGAGTAAAGTGGTTTATCAGAACGGATGACTTGAGAGATGTTAAGCGAGCGGAATACGCTGTATCGATATGGGAGGACGACACGGGAAGCGTGTGGATTCAATCAGCAGGCTTAGGAGACTTGGCCGAACTGGTATCTAGCGAGTATGGCATAGAGCTCTATAGGAAATTTGCAAAACTCAATCTTCGCAATTTTGCGAGTCGGAGCGTCAGGGAAAGATTTGCTACGCTCTTTCCAACTCTTGGCGCCTATTTGGCCAAGTGCGATGAATCGGTAGAAGAAGTTTCTTCGAAGACCGGCTTGAGATTGCAAATGAAGTTTTCCGGGGGGTTCGATGAGCGTGTTGGCGAGTACGTCCTCTTTTGGATGACAGTGGAACTTGATGTAAAACGGCTGGACCTAAAGCCGAAAATAGAGAAAATCGAACTTGGCTTGGATGCCATGAGGGAGGCACTTCAAAAGGCGGGCGGAGGCAAATGGTGCTTGCCAACAAATCTAGGAGCCTGAAATTTCACTAGCCCTCGACGAGGATCATCGTCAGGGTGCTCCACACGCGCTGAGCAAGCCACGGCAAGCAATAAACGGCACCGAGCCTGCAAAGCCAATGGTGGAGGCTCGTGAGGCGGAAGGAGGCGGGGTTTTACAGCGGGATGGCACTCGTCATGGTCGGCGTCCTGGTCCTAGTCAGCATTCCCTTGCAGAATCCCAGCTCTGCAGAGTCATCCTCACAGACGTCCACAGAGACGCCGGGTTGTCAGGGCTCGACAGTCGCCCAGAACGGCACAGGTTATCCTGGCTGCCTTGAACTCACTGTCGGCGTGAACTCCACGACGCTCTCTGTCGGACAGAGCCTGCAGATATCGATTAACCTGGTCAACCTCCTGCCCTACGCGAACGATGTCAACACCCCCGCGCTTCAGTTCGGTCCCAACGGCTCGTATCAATTCGGAGGCTTCCCCGTCTCCACGTGGCCATTCGACTGCTTGGGGCCCTTCCCTCTCCAGTTCATCGTCGTCGAGGGAAACTACACCCTGGGCACCCTCCCGGCGGCCGACCCGGACTACATCATCGGTCAACTGGGTTGCGCGTCGGCCGACATCGCGACTCAGTTCGCCTTCGGAGCCGGCAGCGACCAGGTGAACGTGACCGCGGAGAGCTGCACCGCCTCCTGCTCCGCCTATCCTGGCACGCAACTTTCCACGCCGTATCGGCTTGAATCGGACTTTTCCGTGATGGGATATTGGAACGCGACCTTCGCTCGAATCAATCCGCTAATCGATTCAATCTATACTACACCGGCCCCCAACGGCGGCGACGGCTACACATTTGGGTATCCGGAGGTGGCTCCCCTGGGGCAGATTCCCTTCGTCCCGGGGGTCTACACTCTGGCCGTGTCCACCATGTGGGGACAGGCCGAGGTCGTCCACATCACCGTGAAGTAACTAGCCTTCGACGACGATCATGGTCAGGGTGCTCCTGACGCGGTCGAGCCTGCGGATCTTCCACGTGATGGTCTCCTTGACCTTCTCCATCGTGTCGGCCTCGACCCTAGCGATGATGTCATAGACGCCGTAGACAACGTATACGTCGCGCACAAACTCTAACCCTCTGAGCGATTTTAGCAACTCCTCCTCTGCCCCCAAGTCAGCGTTGATGAGAACGAAAGCCATTGGCATGCTTGTTCATCGGCATTTGGCTGAACTCGGTATAAAAGACTTCATTTCTAGCTGCTCTTCTGGCAATGCTGGTGGTCGGGAGCGCCGGCGCGGGCATCCTGATCAGGGAACATCGGTAGAAACAATCTACCCAAAACGTCAAATGACTCCGGCTCTCTCTACATCAAGTGCCCCATGAGCCCTCGCAGCCAGGCTTCGGTAGGCTCGACCAGCTACCTAGCGGTGGCCTTGGTCGTGGCAGTCGCGGCCGTGGCCACAATAGGGGTGCTCGAGCTTGTTCCGGCCTCTACGCCCGGTATCTCGGCCACAACATCCGCATCCAGCATTGCCGCGGGGGCGTCATCATCGACTCAAAACATAACGGCTGTTACGTCTCCGATCCGCGACAACTTCAACGACAACCACCTGCCCGACTATTGCGGGAACGCGATCTTCCCAGTTCTCGGACAGCAAGAGAACGGGTCAATCTTCTTCAAAATCCTGACCGACCAGGGCTCGCTCGTCACAAACGGCTCAGTCCTTGTCACCCATTCAGTATCGGGAAACAGGACGACCTATTGTCTCCGCCTGGAACCCAGCGTCACCGGGTTCGTCGAGCTTGCGAATGACGGCCTTCCCCAGGCCGGCGTTTACAATCTGACTTTTGCGGCGGGATACGACCAGGGACCGGTGATTCAGGCTTCTGTCTATCTCTTCTCCGCCCAGCCGAACACGTCTATCCACGTTATAGTTTCGATCCCGTCTGGGATAGCGCAGATGGTCACCTCGACGACAGGGGTCAGCACTGTCACCACGGTGACCACGACGGCGCCAATCGGCCCCAAGAGCGATCTGACGCCCTAAGATGTGTTTGTCCGAACGACCCGAGGTTCTCTGCGGCCAGTCGTCATGAAGGGCATCAAAACCCTCAAGACTTGCTACGGTGCGCGGCAGGACGAGTACTATGAGGGACGACGTGCGCCGCGAGCTGCTCCGGGCTGCCAGTGACCATAGGACCGTGACCTACGGGTTCCTCATGAGGAAGTTCCGCATATCGCGCGGTGCCCTCGGTGGGAAGGGCATCGCCGGCGTCATAGGCGAAATCGACAGGCATGAGACCCGGAATGGAGCCCCGGGCTTCGCGGCGATAGTGGTCCGCAAGGATACCGGCTTTCCCGGCGGGGGGTTCTTCACCTGGGACGGGCTCCCACCCGGCCTGAGGAGGCCGAAGAGCGGGGGCTCGAACCCGCGGCTGTCGGACGCCGAGAGGAGATACGTCAGAGGCCTGCAAGAGGAGATCTGGAGCTATTACAAGAGAAGCTGAGGCCGCTACTTGCCCTTAGACTTTTTGGACAGCGTCTCCGCGAGCGCCAGCCGCTCCTCGTATTCCTCGTCCGTCAGCTCGCTGAACGCCTTGCCTTGGAGATAGTTGTAGCGCGCCTCCGCCTCCTTGAGCGTCATCGCGTCCAGCCTCTTCTTCAGCTCGGCCGCCTCCTCCCTCGAGCGGGGCTTTTCCTGCGAGGCCTCGGGCGCTGTGGACTGAATCTTGAGCAAGTCCTCCACTTCCAGGTTCCTTCCCTTGACCCACTTCTCCACGGTGCCCCTGACGCTCGACCACTGCACCAGGCTCATCTCTTCCGGGAACTCGATGGTCTTTCGCTCCTTGTCGTAGCTCGCGCCCGCGATCTTCTTCTCTAGCAGGCGCTTCTGGAGCTCCTCGGCGAGCTCATCCGACGGCATTTCGATCTTCAAAGGCGGGCTCGCGATGCCGGTCGAGTCCACCCGATATGCTTTCTCCTCGCGTCCTCCGCCGCGCGTGCTTGGTCGGTGGGACTCAGGGGCGATTCCCGGCCGCCTCGTCGGGGTCGCTCCAGAGGACGTCCACTCCCAGCCCGCGGGGCGCCCTCACGTGGGCCTTGGCGTGCACCCTAAGGGCGTCTATCAGCGCCTTGACGTTGAGCGGCTCGGTCACATCGCGGAAGACCATCACGGGCTCGCCCTTCACCTTGAAGTAGAGGTCGCCTATCTCGACAGGCTCGCCCATGGTGGGCCGGGCGTAGTTGACCGTCTGGGGCACGATGAAGTTGCCTCCCCGCCTCGACCTCTTGCCTGGCTTGCTCCCCTCGACCGTCACGTCTGCAAGGTCCATGGGGACGCTCGCCCTGACGACGTTGCTGTCCACGTCCCAGATGAAGCACCGGTAGTTGGTCACCAGGTATCCCGTGACGAGGTGTCGCACGATAAGGCCCTTGACGTCCGCCATCTTCCAGTAGGGCGCCTCGCCCGGCACCAACTCGGGCGGGGGCGGACCTCCGGCCCCTGAGCATTCGGGCATCGCCCTTAAGAGTGGGAGGTCGGGTTAAAGCGTGTGGGTCAGGTCGGCGAGCGCGTCCTCATATCGCCTTGCCGCAAGCGCCGCAGAACTTCGTCCCCACGGAGACGGGGGAGCCGCAGAATGGACAGAAGCTACCAGAGGCGCCAACCGGGAGACCACCTCTCAGACGTCTATCGCTCTCCCGACCGTCGCGCTCTCATCATCGTTGCATCCGAGGTCTATCTATTCCGTGAGGATATATTAGTCCCTCTTCCATCGGCTTCTTCGAAAGAAGGATTCGTTGTTAGCGCTTGAACGTCTTCGTTATCGACTACGCCCAGGACGACCCGGCCAAGTGCACGGCGAAGAAGATGGCGCACATGGGGCTGGCCACCGAGGTCACGAGGAAATTTCACGCCTCCAACACCACCATCGTCCTGAACCCCTTCGCGGGTCAGATCTTGACTCCCGCCGACTCGGCCTGCAAGTCGGTACTCGCCATCGACTGCTCTTGGAACCTCGCCGAGGAGGTCTTCTTCAGGAAGATAGGCGGGAAGCACAGGCAGCTGCCGGCGCTCCTCGCGGCGAACCCGACCAACTACTCGAGGCTGGGCATACTTAGCTCGGTGGAGGCGGTAGCGGCGACCCTCTTCGTACTCGGCGAGCAGGAAGAGGCGAGGTCGTTCCTCAACATCTACAAGTGGGGCCCGACGTTTGAGACGCTCAACCACGACCCGCTCGAGGAGTACGCGAGAGCGGGGTCAGAGACCGAGGTGAAGGAGATCGAGAAGAGCTTCTTCCCGCAGCTCCGCAACACCGAGGTGCGGACTGCCTTCCGTGGCTAGTGCGCGACACGTTTATTCGTCTGCGTATTGAAGTAATAGGGACGCTAGTCGGCGGGTGGGCCACGGGGATCTCCTGGGGAAGTTCCTCCCTCACTGCAGGATGCACGACGCCGAGAGACGTAGCTGGAGACGGCTGGCAACAGAACAGAAACGACACCCGTCCCGCCTAACGCGATGAGGGAGCGATCCCGAGGTCGACGGGAGCGGGATGAAACGGCTGACCCGTGCAGAGCAAGGCCGAACATGGTCGACGACGCGCCTGCACCAATGACCAAGGTAGGCCGCTTAGCTGAATCCCGCCTAGAACAAAAGGAGGACTACGGCCGAGAAGCGTCACGATGACCTCGGTGGAGGGGAGCACCCTCCGCCGGGGGCCTATCTACACCGGCGGAGCCTCGGGGGACGGAAGGCGAGTCAGTGGGGGAGTCGGGGTCAGCTCTATATCTGAGCGTCCCGTTTGTAGTCACCATGTCAGCCGGCGCAGGACCTGACAAGAGGATGTCTCGGCGCAAGGCCTTGGTCACGATCGGCAAGGCTGCGGTTGGAGTTGCGGCAGTAACGGTGGCCGCCGCGATAGGGTTGGGCGGCTACAACGCGCAATCGACGGCGTCTTCCGCGTCCCAGTCGGTCGAGCCGGGTTTCACGCCGCTCTTCGATGGCGCGACGCTGGACGGCTGGCAGCAGGCGGGTCCTGGTGGCTTCAGCGTCGTCGACGGGATGCTGCAGTCGTTCGGGGGGATGGGCCTGCTCTGGTACACGCAGAAGCAGTTCAGCGACTTCGTCCTCAGGTGCGATTGGAAGGAGGTCCACTTCAGCGACAACTCCGGGGTGTTCGTGCGGTTCCCGGACCCCGGAAACGATCCCTGGGTCGCGGTGAACAACGGCTACGAGATCCAGATAGACAACGTGGGAGCTCCCGACGGTGCGATGATAGACAAGACGGGCGCGATCTTCAGCTTTCAGGCGCCCTCGAGGGTGGCTTCCAACCCCGTGGGCGAGTGGAACTTCTATGAGATCCAAGCGGTCGGGCAGGACTACACGGTCATCCTCAACGGCGAGCGGGTGACGAATTACTTCGGCAGCAGGGGAACGATGGGCTTCGTGGGACTGCAGAATCACGACGACACTTCGACCGTGACGTTCCGGAACGTCAGGATAATGGAGCTATGAGGCTTGGTGGGGCGCGAAGCTCCCTCCAAGGGCGGCTTGGCGCTGGGCTTGCATCCCGTCTGACGCTAGGAGGCCGATAGGGTGATCTGGGCCTCGCCCTGCAGAGCTGTCACCGTTATGGTGTACTGGCTCCCGGTGGCCACGCCCGACCCGATCGCCCCGCTGTAGGCCAGAGTCACCGCCTGGCCTGCCGCGAGCTGGAACCCGCTGACCCCGGAGAGGTTTCCTAAGAAGCCGCCGGGGAAGATCCCGGAGAAGTTGCCTGGGGGCCCCCTGGTGAAGTTCCCTGAGAAAGTCCTAGACGAGTTAGCTGAGAAGGTCCTGGAGGAGTTGCGGGAGAAAGTCGTGGAGTTGAAGACGCGGGTGAAATTGAATCGCCCCAGAGGCACGGGCCTCAGGGTGCTGTTGCTCTGCACCAGAAACACTGCGGCCATCGCGAGACAGGTGGGGAGCGCAAAGCCGGACCGGTTCTGACCAGCCTGCGATGTCGTGGTGGTGTTCGTCCTGGCAAACGACGAGAGGCACCCGCTCCCCGGGGTGACCAGGAGCGAGTCGAGGGACACCGCCTGGGACCCCGTGTTCTGGATGGTCACCAGGATGGAGCCGTTGGAGAGCGCCGCGTTGCTTATCTTGAGAGTGCCTTGGGCCGTCGAGCTGGTCCCCAGCGCCGCCGTGGAGGAGGCGGACGTCGACGGAGTCGAGAGGCCGCTGGAGTGCTGCGCCCCGGGCACGAGGACCATGTAACCAAAGACCGTCGCGCCGACGAGCACGACTGCGATGACCGCCACTACGGCCGTCGTAGCCATCCCTTTGCGAACCATTAGGCCCGCGGCCCCGCCGTCGCATATAAGGCGAATGGCTCAAGCGTCTATAATCGACGGTAGGCGGCCGCAGGCTAGGCAGCGAGGACCCGCGACGTCCCGCTGACCTTTTGCACGCGGAACACGTGCTGGGCCATCGCCTCGAGCTCGGTCTCGTGGGAGACTATCACCACCTGCTTGGACCTGAGCTCCGCGAGGATGTCCCTCATCTTGTGAATCTGCTCCTTGCTGAACCCCTCGGTCGGCTCGTCCAGTATCACGAGCTCCCCGGTGCCCGACGCGCCCGTCTCCTGCACTATTGCGTTGAGCGCGAGCCGGTAAGCGAGGGCCACGCTGGTCCTCTCTCCTCCGCTGAGGGACTCGTACTCCTGCTCGAATCCCTGCCTCTCGAGGACTGGGGAGAAGTTCTCGTTCACGCGCACTCCCAGGTCGATGTCGTCGACCATCGAGGAGAAGAGCCTCTGGAAGTGGTGATTGAATCGGGCGTTCATCTGCATGAAGGTCTGCTGCTCAATCTGCTCGACCGCCGGCCTGAAAAAGCCCGAGAGCCAAGACTGGTATCCGCCCAGCCTCTGGGCCTCGGCCCTCATCGACCTCTTCTTCATCAGCTCTGAGGCGAGGTTCTCCAGGGACTCCTTCTTGGCGTCTCTCTGAGCCAAGGCCCGCTGGAGGTCCAGGCTCGCCTCGTCCCTCATCCTCCTGCTCGTGCCAAGGTCTCGCTCTAGCTCGGCGATCTCTTGTGCGAGCCCCTTCAGCCTCTCCTCCTCCTTTCTCGCCGCCTCCAAGTCTCGCGTCGATTTCGTCAGCTCTGCCTGGTAGGCCCAGACCTGCGCCCTTGATTCGGAGATGTCTAGCTTGATGTTGGCCCTCTCCTTCGAGTAGGTGGCGTGCTTCTCGCGGTCCTTCTCGTACGCCGCCATCTGCCTGCGGAGCGACTCGAGTGCGGAGCACTTGTCTTTAGAAAGCAGGACCTCCGCTCGCGTCTTCTCGATCTCCGACGCGAGGTGGGCCGCCCTGTCGCCGAACTCGGCGTGGTCTATTTCTCGCCCGCACCGAGGGCACTTCCCTTCCCGGAGGAGCTCCTCGGTCCCCTCGGACTGGTTCTGCAGGACGCGCAGCGTCGCGGTCTTCTCTTCGTGCTCCCTCCTCTCTCCCGCCAGCTCTTCGTCCAAGGCCCCGGCGCTCCTTTCGCTCGGCGTCTTCCTCTTTTCGAATTCCTCGATGAAGGGGACGTATTGGTCCTTCAGCCTCGCTTCGAGCCGGTCCGCCTTGTCGAGGGCGTCCTTCGCCGCCGTGGTGAGCATCTTCACGCTCCTCTCGAGGGTCGGGACCTTGCTGGCGACGTTGCTCACCGCCTCCCTTTTCGAGACCAGGTCCTTCGATTGGGACTCCAGTTCGGCGAGCTCCGCTTCGGCGGCAGACCGCTTCTCCTCTAGGATCGGGAGCCTCTTCCCGAACTGCGCTATGTCGCTCGAGAGGGCGGATGCGAGAGCCTCCTTTTCCTCGAGGTCCTCGCTCGCCCTCTTCAACCCGTAGGCGTCCCTCTTTATCCGCTGCTCGACGGTGTCCGAGTTCTCGGCGGCCAGCTGGTATTCGGAGATGCCCAGGACTCGCCGGAGGACCCTGAGCCTGTCCTCGCTGTCCTTCTGGATGATCTCCTTCATCTGCTCCTGAGGCGTGAACACGGCGAACCTGTAGACGAGGCTCTCGGCCCTGGGATTGGAGGGCTCGTTGAACTTCAAGAGGCCGATTACGCGCTCCTTCAGGTCCGCGGGCGACATTTCGGTCCGCTTCCCGTCCTCGACGATGTAGCACCTCTCCTGCGCGACACTGTCCTTCCTCCTCACGAGGCCGCGCCCGACCTCCAGCTCTTTCCCGTTCTCGCTGAACTTCAGCCTCACGTGCCCGCTCTGCTTCCTGTCGCTCAGCAGGAAGCTGCCCTTGACCTCCGCCGTCCCGAAGAGCGCGAACTCCACCGCGTAGAGTATGGTCGACTTTCCTGAGCCCACGTCCCCCTCGAAGAGCACGACGCCCTCAGGGAACTCTACCACCGCCTCTGCGTCGTCGTTGTAGCTCCGTACGTTCTTGATGGTGACTTCTCGGAGCAACATCAGGAGGTCTTCTCCAGACCAAGGATGTCGACGCCGGTCTTCTCTATCCTCGACTGGTAGTCCGGCTTCAGCTCGTTCTCCCTCCTCTCGTCCTTGAGGGCCTTTAGAAGGGAAAGCGAGAGCTGCACTCCCCTGGCTCCCTGGAGTCGAGGCTCGGGGCTGGTGACCGTCGCGATCCTCTGCTCGAACGTCTCCTTCTCGGTCAGGGAAGGCGACAGGGGCTTTGCGCCCTCCGCGGCGGATTGTTCCCGAGACGTGAGCTGGCTGTAGCTGAGCAGGAGGCTGAGCGGCCTCTTCGCGAGGACCTGCCTCCTTATCGCCCCAAAGTCGATGTCGGAGGTCCGCCCCTGGGAGAGCTCGCCATGGACCTTGAGAAGCACGACCTGGTCCTCAACGGTCGCCTTCCTTGCGATCTCCTGCAAGGCCGCGTAGGTTTGGCTCGCGCTCTTTCCTTGCGCGGAGAACTCGAGCTCCGCGATGCCGCAGGGAGTCACCCCGACGAACTCCACCCGCCTGACGTCCGTGTCAAAGTCCACCATGTAGAAGCCGCTCTCGTTGCCCTTGGCTATCGACTCCAAGTCCCGAAAGTCCGTCCCGAAGAGCGGGCCGGGGTAGGCCAGGTTGCGTCGGCCCTTCAGGGAGTTGACCGACCTCTGGTGTATGTGCCCGCCCGCGTAGTAGTTGAACCCCTCAGGGAGCTGCGACACCGACATCGCCTCCATCATCGAGAGGTCGCGCGGCTTGTACTCCTCGAGGGCCCCGTGGAAGACGAATATCTTGAAGCCCCCTTCGCTTTCGAGCCTCTCCTTGTCGAGGAGCTCGTAGTCGAGGCGGTCGAGGCCGAGCTTCTTCCCGGAGATCCCGCAGAGCTTGGCGCCGGAGGCGTCGACGGTGAAAGCCAGGTCGAGCTTGCCGTCCTCCCTCCTGGTCACCCTTTCGAGTTTTGTGAGAAGGCCAGCGCTCTCAAGCACGTCCACTATCGACGAGTAGTTGGGGCTGAAGTCGTGGCTCCCGTAGACCACGTAGAACGCGATCCCCTGGTCCTTCGCCTGACGAATCTTCGCGGCCGCGTGCTTCACTGAGGAGAGGTCGGGGATGTTGGAGTCGAACGTGTCGCCCGCTATCACCACGAAGTCGACCCCCGCGTCGATGCACTTGTCGATCGCGAGGTCGAAGGCCTGGAGGACCAGCGCCCTGAGCTCAGGCTGCCTGAAGGCGCCGATGTGGATGTCTGACATGTGCGCGAACTTGTGCATCCGTCCGACGAGATTGGCGGTCGCTATTTATCGGTGCACTCGATGACCGGAGGCCTTTAAGAGCCCGGCCGGGATTTCTGGCCGACCGAAGCTGCCCCGTAGGATAACCTGGCTCTCGAACGTGATGTCCGCAGGGAGGATGGGGTTCGAGGACGTGGCCAAGTCCATCGAGGTGGTCGAGGCGCCGCCCGCCTGGATGTGCCTGCAGTGCAGGGGCGCAAAGCTGCTCTGCGGCAAGCCGCGCTGCCCCATCATCGTGAAGGCCGAGTCCATCGGTAGGTCGAACCACTCCTACAGCGACCGGATATCAGGGTCTTCCCCGCCCGGGGTCTTCGTCGGGAGGATTGGCTACCCGAAGGTCTCGATAGGCCCCATGGTCCCGCCGCAGTATGGGGACACCTCGATAATGGACACGCCGGAGTTCTGGCTGGGGAGGCCGCTGGAGACCATCGTGGACTACCGGTACTCGCTGGTGAGAGGGAGCACGAGGGCGAGCGTCGAGGAGGCGGCCGACCCGGGAAGGACGCTCCAGCAACTCCAGGAGCTCTCCATGGCCGCCAGGCCCGTCGACTCCGAGCTCCGGCTGTCCAAGGCCCCGAGGAAGGTCCTCACACTGAGCGAGGACACCCAGCCCTTCGGCCCCTCTGCCCCGATGGAGAAGCTCAGGACATCGAACGTCACGGTGGAGAGGAGGATAGAGAAGCCCTACTACGACCGCGACTTGAAAGCCTCCGACGCCATCTTCTCGCTCTACAGGGACGGTATCATGGTCACGAGGATCCAGAGGGCCCTCAGCATCGGGATGTTCGGGGAGGGTGCTAGGAGGAGGCTCGTCCCGACGAGGTGGAGCATCACCGCCGTGGACAGCACGATAAGCGCCAAGCTCGTGGAGAGGGTCAAGGGCTTCCAGACCATCGACGAGTACCGGGTCTACAGCTACTACGTCTACGACAACCAGTATGTGGCGATACTCCTCCCCGAGCAGTGGAGGTTCGAGTGGATGGAGGCGTGGTTCCCCAACACGACCTGGAACCAGTTCACCAAGGAGCCCTACATCATCGGCGACTACGAGGAGTACTTCGGGAGGAAGACCTACGCGAAGGTCGGCGGCTGCTACTACTCGACGAGGCTCGCCGTCGCGGAGGAGCTCGAGGCGGAGAGGAGGCAGGCCGCGGCGATAGTCCTGCGCGAGACCTACCCTGGATACATAATGCCGCTCGGCGTCTGGAACGTGAGGGAGAGCATACGCCAGCTGATGAGGCAGAAGCCCTCCAAGTTCGACTCGTTCGGGCCCGCACTGGCCGCGGCCCTCTCCAAGATGAGAATCCCGAGCAATAAGTGGAAGGCGTCCTCGGTCCTCGTCTCGAGAGAGCTCACGCAGGCGAAGATAACGAGCTTCTAGTTGAGGGTCACGGGCGCCCCCACCGCAATCCCGTTCGCGGCGGCGAACCCGGCCTTCGCCTCTATCACGTAGTCGGCCCTCGCGGAGGGCTGGTAGGAAGTGCAGACGACGGAGATGTGGCAGGGAGGCGCGCCGAGGGCGAGGTAGACGAAGGTCCCTGAGCTTGCCCCGGGGGGCGTGTCGACCCACATTATGTCGAGGCTCGAGTTGACGCCGTACATCCAGAAGGAGTAGTAGCCCGCGGTCGGGAAGACGAAGAGCTCCGTGGTGGCGGCGGTCACCTTCACGCCCATCAGCCCCTTCTCGAGGGCGCTCTGGTTCGTCGCCAGGTAGGTCAGCTCGAAGGTCTTGCCTCCCACGGTGAAGCTAGTGAAGTGGGCGTTGGGCGAGCTGGCGATTGGCGTAGAATCATATACAAGGATGCCCGCGGCGAGGAGGAGGAGAGGGATGAGGACGGCCACCATGATAAGAAGCCTGACCCTGTTCACCATCCCGTCTTCACACGCTCGCCCTCGCCCGGATATTTATCCAGGCCGCCGGAAAGTCGGGTGCGCGCCATGACCCACACCGAGCGGCTCTTCTGGCAGGACGCGTACATCCGTGAGTTCGACGCGAGGGTCGAGTCCGTCGAGGAGGCCGGGGTAAGGCTCGACAAGACAGCGTTCAACCCACGCGGAGGGGGTCTCGTCTCCGACGTCGGGAAGCTCAACGGTGCGGACGTCGCCGAGGTGGTCAAGAAGGACGAGGAGATTTATCACGTGTTGGGAGGAGGGGCCTCGTTTAGGCCCGGCGACCCCGTACACGGGGTCATCGACTGGGAGAGGAGGCACCGCGTGATGCGGATGCACACCACCGCCCACATCCTCAGCGCCGTCGTGAACCGGGAGACGGGAGCCCTCATCACAGGGAACCAGATCTCGCCCGTCGAGTCGAGAATCGACTTCTCCCTCGAGGCTTTCGACAGGGACAGGTTCGGCGACTACGTGAAGATGGCCAACGAGGCCGCGGCCAGCGGCGCGGAGGTGAGGTCGTTCTTCATGAAGAGGGAGGAGGCGCTGAGGACGCCGGGCTTCGT
>JAPCJO010000072.1 GCA_027886905.1 Nitrososphaerota archaeon | reverse complement strand
CCTCCCTGAGGTCGAGATAGGTCGTGTCGGGGTACTGGTTGACCTCCAGCTTCTGCGCGGCCTTCGAGAGCAGCTTGAGCTCTGAGAGCGGCGCGAACGGCGAGGTGTTCGTGTCGAGCCTGACAATCTGCTCCGTCTCCAGCCCGACCTTCTCCGCTATCTCGTGGCTGGGAGTCTCCCAGCCGTATGCGTCGAAGCCGTCGAACATGCGCCTGATCCTCAAGGGCTGCCCTACCCGAGCCCCCACCGCATTAAAGCTGTTCGACGGCTCAGTACCTGTTGTAGAACCTAGCCATCAGGTTGCGGTTCCAAAGGCGCGCGCCGATCGCTCCCGCCACAGCCCCGCTGACGACCCCGAAGACGAGGATGGTCAAGTCGGTGATGGGGTCGTGGGGCACGGCCGTGAAGGCGCTCGGAAAGGCTATCACGCTCACGTAGAACGCGGCCAGGCCCACCACACCGGTGCTGATCATCATGCAGACCATCAGCCTCACGGGCCTCGCCCTCCCGTCCTCCTGGACGCGCAAGGCCGTCGCCAGGACGTCCACGAGCACCCCGAACATCGACGCGAAGACGAGGTCGACGGGAAAGAAGCTCACCTTCACGGAGGTTATCAGCAAGCCGCTGACGACCCCGACGTAGCTCGCGCCTCCCCTCCCCACGACGAGGTAGCTCAGCGCGAGGAAGAGCGACTGGAAGACTATCAGAAAGTCGGACGTCGGCGCAGGGATGAAGCCGTTGATCACGAGGATCAAGACCCCGAAGAGGGCGCCAAGGGCGATCCTCCGTGTGCTGGTCGCCAAACGGCGTTGCGGCCTTGCGACCGGATTTAAGGGTTAACGAACGCTCGTTAGGTTGGTCCCTCGCCGCCTCGTTCTCCAGCACGGGAGGAGGGCAAGACCCGTCCTGCGCTCCCGAATTCCTGCACAACCGTTAATAACGTTAGAGTCCCTCTTCGAGAGAGCGCATGCAGGTTCAGAAGAGCAAGCCCGGGCCCAACGAGATACTCGCCGTGGCCGCGCGGCTCTTCGCCGAGAGGGGATACTCCAACGTCTCGATCAGGGACGTCTGCAAGGAGGCCAAGACGAGCGCCCCCATGATATACTACTACTTCAAGGACAAGAAAGGGCTCTTCAGGGCGGCCGTGAGCGAGAAGCTGAGCCTCGGGCAGTTCATCACCCGGCTGAGAGAGACCTCGGCTGCCAAGGACGTCCCCAAGGCGGTGGCGTCTTTCGTCAAGATATACCTGACCGCCTTCCCCGAGGCCGCCTTCGACCCCGGACTCTACATGAGGGAGACCGCCAAGCTCGACAACCGGAGCGCGGAGGTCGTGAGCAGGCAGCTCGACGAGGTACAGACGATCGCGACCTCGATAGTCCAGAAGGGGATGAGGTCGGGAGATTTCCGCGCGGTCGAAGCCGGGGAGGCCGCCGACTGTCTCATCGGGATGCTGAACCACGTCCTCTTCCAGAAGATACACTTCTCCAGGTCGCTGGACATCGAGGGCAAGGGCGAGGTCATAACGTCGTTCTTCCTGAACGCGATGAGGCCATAGGCTCGGCTACCAGAACGGCCGAGTCTCGATGAACTTCAGCTTCGCCTCGAGCAGTTCCTTGTAGAACCTCTCGTCGTCCTCGTGCATCCGCGCCAGGATCCTCGCCGCGGTCTGGGGGCCGATCCCGTAAACGGATTGGGCGACGACCGCCCTCCTCCCGTAGGAGAGGACGAGGTCGGCCCCCCTTCTCGCCTTCGCCAGCTCGGACCGCTCGTCCTCCGAGAGGCCAGCCTCCGCACCCCGAGCGAGTTTCCTCCTCACCAGCTCGGACACCTTTCCAGAGTCATAGAAGCTTGGGGTTAGCAGGCCCGAGCCGCACTTCCTGCAGACGGGCTCCTCCGCGAGCTCGCCTATGGTGGCGCGGCCCTGGCCCTCCCCGCACTTCATGCACAGGAGTTCCACCGAGGTCCCGTAGATGCTCAGCCTCATCTTCTCGACCGTCGACTTGGCCAGCGAGTCGGGCGCGACGAGCTCGGGTACCTCGAGGTACTTGTAGAGTATGTTGTAGGCGATCGGGGTGGGCCTCTCCCCGGAGACGAAGGTCTCGACGGCGACCTCCCCGCTCGCCACCTTCACGAGAAGCCCCTTCGCCCTGGGCATGTCTATCATATCCCTCCCTGTCTCCTGGACCGCCTCCTCGAAGATGGGGGTGTTCTCGAAGCGCGTGGGAAGGGAGCACAGGTTGGGGTGGGCGATGAACTGGCCTCTTCGGAGCGCCCCGAACCTCTCGGCGACCTGCTTCACCCGCGTGGGGAACGGGAAGTTCCTCTGAGCGGCGACCGCGTACGTCTCCTCGAACTGCTTCGGCGTCATCCCGAACAGGTCCTTCGAGAGCTGCTTCAGGTCGAGCTCCGAGGCATCGGTGGTCAGCTCGATAAGTATCCTGTACCCGTCCATGTACCAGAGCCTGATGAGCCCCCTCCTCGAGAGTACCTCCTCGAAGGTGTAGGCGAGAAGGCGGTTGACCTTCTCCCCGAAGCAGGAGTGGACCACCAGGTACTTCTGCCATCCCTCCAGCAGTATGAGGTCGTCGCAAGGGAGCGGGGCGCCCGTCTTGACGTGCTCGTCGATCGTCTCCGCGACGAGCTTCATCGCCGGCTCGGTGACCGGGAGCTCCTCGCTGAGCGCGCGGGCGGCCGCCTCCGGCGACGACCCCGAGACAAGCGCGCCGACCCTCCTCCTCAGCTCGCCGCTCTTCTGCGCGAGCCCGTACGGGACGGGGAGCATCTCGCCGTCCCATCCGGGGACCGCTGCGAGGGGGTCCTCCACCGAGGTGACGTAGATCTTCCTGTCGTCCGCTATTTTCTCCATCTGCCAGATCCTCCCCTTCAGGATGAAGTGGAGCCCGACCTTGGCCTGCAGCATGACGAACTCCTCCCCGAGTATCCCGACCGTCTGGTTGTTCGCGACGTCGATGACGAAGTAACGCGTCTCGTCGGGGATGGTGGACAGGTTCTGGTAGTAGTACTCCCTCGTTCCCCTCGTCCTCGCGAGCTTCCCTCCGTCCCTCCTTAGCTTGCGCAGCTCGCTGAGGTACGACACCACCCTCTCCATCGTCTCCGCGTCGAGGTCCCTGTAGGGGTAGCAAGACCTGAACTCCTGGAGCAGGCTCGCCCCCTCGACCACCTCGTAGTCCATCAGGTACCCGGCGATCTGGTGCGCGAGCACGTCGAGGCACTTCTCATAGGGCTGCGTCTCCTCCATCCGCCCACGGAGAGCCTCCGCGACTGCGGCCGTGGACTCCAATATGTCGTCAGCGCCGACGGTGAGGAGCACGCCCTTCGAGACGCGCCGGAGGCTGTGACCAGACCTCCCGACCCTCTGGATGAGGGAGGTCACCTGCCTCGGGGACATGTACTGGACCACCAGGTCCACGGCCCCGATGTCGATTCCCAGCTCCAGCGTCGAGGTGCACACCAGCGCCCTGATCTCCCCTGTCCGGAACGCCGTCTCCACCCTCTCCCGCTCCTCCCTGGGCAGCGAACCGTGGTGGACCCCGACGTCTCCGCGCATCCTGTTGAGCTTCTCCCCCAGCATCTCGGCGGTCGTCCTGCTGTTCACGAAGACGAGCGTCGACTTGTGCGACGAGATCAGGTCGCTCATCCTGGCGAG
>JAPCJO010000011.1 GCA_027886905.1 Nitrososphaerota archaeon | reverse complement strand
TGCTCGTCTGGGTTACCGTCAGGGTGAAATTGTCCACGTACCAAATCTGATCCTGCCCGCAATCCTGGACGATGGGGTTGCTGGCACGAGTACACAGCTCCATGTGCGTATACCCTGGATTGTCATTCAACATGGTGCCATTGGCGCCGATGTCGAGATTGACCAGCTCGGTTTGTGCGGCTGGAGGGCACGACGGGTCTGTCAGGTACCAGATGGCGAGAAAGTAAGTATTGGGTGCGTTCGTATTGGGCGTTAAGAAGACTTGGTATGTGCAATCGGCGCAGGTCCCACCTGAGCTATCCTCCCATGTGGTATTATTCACGCCAGTGAGAGACGATGGTAGAGGTTGAAGAGGTTGGGTTGAAACGCCGGTCGTCGTCGAATCCGCTGCAAGCGGCTCCCCGTGCAGGAAGCCAGCCACGCCGGTTGAACCTCCCCCTGCCTGACCGACGGCCGACTGGAGCAGCGGCCCACTGCCCAAGAGAAGCAATCCGACGAACAGGACCGCGCCCGTTGGTCGGAGCCACAATCCAGCCTTCTAAAGTGAGTCGAGAGCTAAAAGCATTCCGAAATCACCCGACTCGAACAAATCATCGTTACGCGGGTCCCAGGCGACACCAACCTCAGGTTCAGATTGTGGTCGCCTTCGCAGGCGGATTCTCTTATTAGGAGACGTTGCGGTTGGTTTCTCTCGCGCAATGAGGTTCGGGATAAAGACCGGACAAGGCCAGGGCGCGTACGCATACAACGAGCTCTCGTCGGTGTGGTGCAAATCAGAAGAGCTCGGCTTCGATTCGGCATGGTTGCACGACCATTTTCTCTCCGTTTCCCTCGTCGGCAGGGCTTCGGACCCCTGTCTGGAGGCCTACACGACTCTCGCGGCGCTCGCCAGGGACACCAGAAAGCTTCGGCTCGGAGTGATGGTCACGTGCGTCGGATACAGAAATCCTGCCTATCTCGCAAAGATGGGCGCGACCGTGGACCACATCTCCAAAGGCCGCTTCGTGATGGGAATCGGCGCCGGGTGGCACAAGGAGGAGTACGCGGCGTACGGGTACGACTATCCGGCGCTTCCCGACCGACTCGGACAGCTCAAGGAGACGCTGAAGATCCTCAGGACGATGTGGACGGAGGCAGACCCTTCGTTCGCGGGAAGACATTTCACAATAACGAACGCCGCCTGCAATCCGAAGCCGGTGCAGGCCAACCTTCCGATCTGGGTGGGCATAGCGACGGGGACCAGGACCCTCCCAAGATACGCCGTGGAGCTCGCCGACGGACTCAACACGATCGCCGAACCAAAGCTTTGCGGAAGAATCATCGAGCGGGCGGAGGAGACTCGGAAGAAGATGAAGCGCGACAGGAGCGAGGTCACCTACTCGGCGCAGCCCATCCTCTTGGTGGGGACCCCCTCCGAGGTCGAAGAGATAGTCAAGGGGGAGGCGAAGCGGATGGGGGTTATCGCCCAACGGCTATCGGAAGAAGCTGAGCGAGAGTGGGTGCATCATCGGAACGCCGGAGCGTTGCGCGGAAGAACTGAGGGCCTACGCCCGCGCAGGCGTGGACTACCTCGTCCCGATCATAGTCGGGGACAGGCTGCTCTGGCCCCTAGAGACCATCAAAGACAAGCTCATCCCTCTCGTTTGAGCGGAACCGAAGCCCACGCGCAGTCTACGGGCGACGGCCGCCGCTCCATCGACCGCGAACCTCCTTTCGCACCGTCATCTTGCTCGTCCCGATACGACCGACCAGTAGGAATGATTCGGGTGGTGGAGTGTATGTGCGGGGAGTGGGATTCGAACCCACGAACCCCAAAGGGATGGGATTTCTTCATGAGGCTTAAGTCCCACGCCGTTAGCCAGGCTTGGCTACCCCCGCATTTGACGGGTTGCAGGCAACCCCCAAAAGCGTTTCCCGCCGACTAGGCGACGAGCTTCAGAAGGTCTCGCAGCGGGAGCGTGTTGGCGACGTCCTTCGCCTCCAGCCATGCCCTCCTGGCCACGGCGATGCCGAACTGGACGTTCTTGAGCTCGCCTGGGGAGTGGGCGTCGGAGTCCACGACGAGCTTCACGCCCTCCTGCATCGCCCTCTTCGCCCACACCTCGTCGAGGTCGAGCCTGTTGGGGGCGCCGTCTATCTCGAGCAACTTCCCGTTGTCTTTGGCGGTCTGTATGACCTTGCGCAGGTCCAGCGGGTTCCCATCCCTCCTCCCGATTATCCTGTTGGTGGGGTGGAACAGGATGTCGACGGAGGGGTGCTCAAGGGCCATCACGGCCCTCTCGGTGAGCTTCTCCGGGGGCTGCTTGTAGGCCTGGTGGATGGAGGCCCCGACTATGTCGAACTGGTCGAAGAACTCCCTGTCAAAGTCGAGGCTCCCGTCCGACCTCACCTCCGCCTCGACGGCCTTCAGCACCCTGAACGGCTTCAGCTTGTCGTTGAGCTCGTCTATGGCCTTCCACTGCCTCCTGAACCGCTCCTCGCTTAGCCCGTTCGCGATGCCTACTGAGACCGAGTGGTCTGTGAACGCGATGTACTCGTAGCCGCTCTCCATCGCGACCCGAGCCATCCTCTCGAGCTCCGCGCTGCCGTCGCTCCAAGTGCTGTGCATCTGGAGGTCGCCCCTCAGGTCGTCGACCTCCACCAGGTGGGGGAGCTTCCCCTCCTTCGCCGCCTCCACCTCGCCCCTCGCCTCCCTCAGCTCGGGCGGGATGAACTCGAGACCGAGCTTGGAGTAGACCTCCTCCTCCGTCTTGCTCGCGACGACCTTCCCGGTCTTCGCGTCCGCGAGGGCGTACTCGTTCAGCTTCCAGCCCTTCTCTATCGCGAGGTTCCTCAGCTCTATGTTGTGCTGCTTCGACCCCGTGAAGTAGATGAGCGCCGCGCCGAGCTCGTCCTTCTTCACGATGCGGAGGTCGACCTGCGTCCCGGTCTTCAGGAAGACGCTCACCCGGGTCGGCCCCCTCTCGATGACCCTGTCGACCATGGGGTAGCTCACGAAGGCCTCGCTCGCTTTCGCGTCGGTCGTGAGTATGTCGATGTCCCCCACAGTGTTGGCCCCACGCCTCAGGCTCCCGGCGGGCTCGACGTCGATGCCCTTCTCCTCGAAGTACGCGACCAGCATCGCGGCGAGGTTGAAGGCCTCGACGAGCAGCATCCTGGAGCCGCCCTCCTTCATCTTCTCCACCTCTCCCGCCAGCCTCTTGGCCATCACCTCCCCGACCGCCTCCGTCAGCGCCCCCGACGCCAGCCCGACCCTGAGGTCGTCCACGCTCTTCACGTGGTAGTTCTGCGCGAGCTTGTAGGCGGTCTTTGGCCCTATCCCGGGCACCTTCATCAGCTCGAGCGCCCCAGTGGGGACCTTCTTCTCCATCTTCTCCAGCGCCTCGAGCTTCCCCGTCGTCAGGTACTCGTCGATCTTCTTCGCGATCGCGTTGCCGACGTACTTGATCTCCTCGAGCTGCCCCTGCTTCCACAATTCCTCTACGTCCTGCTCCATGTTGCGGATGACGGTGGAGGCCCTCCGGTAGGCGATCACCTTGAACCTGTCCTCTCCCGCGGCCTCGGATGCCTGGGCCATCTTGTCGAGCAGCTCCGCGACGTCGTGGTTCCTCAAGGGGTCACTTCCTCCACCATCCGTATTCCTTGGGGACCTTCCCCGTGGTCACCTCGGCGCGCCCGTCCTTCGATATCGAGACGTCGTCCTCGATCCTCACGCCCAGCTTCCCCGGGATGTACGCCCCGGGCTCTATGGTGAAGACCATCCCCGCCTTGAGGCGGTCGCGCCCGCCCGCCACTATGTACGGGGCCTCGTGGACCTCGAGCCCGAGCCCGTGCCCCGTCCTGTGGGTGAAGTACTTCGCCAGGCCATCTCCCTCCAGGGAGTCGCGCGCGGCGGCGTCCACCTTGCCCGTCGCGACCCCAGCCACGGCGGTGTCTATCGCCCTCTGCTGGGCTGCAAGCACGCTCTCGTAGGTCTTCTCGACCTCACCGCCGCTCCCCAGCACGAACGTCCTGGTGATGTCCGCCGCGTAACCCGCATAGGAGCTGACGACGTCGGCGACCACGCTCTCCCCGCGCCCGATCTTCCTGGTGGACGTGACCGAGTGGGGGTCGGCCGCCCTGGCGCCCGACTGGACCGTCGGCTCCACCTCGTCGGCCCCGCCCGCCAGCGCGTCCTCGGAGATGAAGCGGGACAGCTCCTTCTCGGTCATGCCTTCGCGGAGCGCTTCGGGCACCTTGAGGATGGATGCGGAGAGGATGGCCGCGGACTTCTTGAGCAGCTCCAGCTCCTCCGGCTCCTTGACCTCCCTGATCGACTGGAGGACGTTCTCGGCCGGTTTGACCTTGAGGCCCCTGCTGAGGAGGTGGTGGAGGAACCCGAACGGGACCCTCCCCTCGCAGCCCCACATGCCCTTGGCGTCGACTTGCCCAAGGAGCTCCCTGAACGCCCCGGAAGGTCCCTGGTTGTCGGTCCACGCGTGGACCTTCATCGGGATGGAGCCAAGGAAAGGCCCCGCCTCGAGACGGGGGGCGAGGAGATGGGCGTCCCCGTCGCTCTGGACGAGAAGCAGGAAGGGGCGCTCGTAGAGGTGTGCGTTGACTCCGGTGTAGTACAGGAGGTTGGGCCCTGGAACCATAATCGCCCCCGCGAGCCCCGACGACCGGAGCTCCTTGGCAAGAACGGCGGTCCGCCTCTTCAAGTTAGCGACAGCAGAAGTGGCAGCCAACTGCAACAGACGAGTTTCCCTGCTTATATCTCCCGATAAAAACGGTTGGCTCGCTCTAGTTTTGGGGATACTTCAAGACCTGACCTATGGCGCCGCGAAGCGCTGGATAGCCGGCAAGGACATGGAGACCGCCCTTGCCAAGGCGAAGGAGGCCAACGCCAAGGGGCTCGGGACCATCCTGAACTACCTCGGGGAGGACGTTACGGATCCGGCGGTCGCCGAGTCCCACTTTGAGGAGTACGTCAAGCTCCAGCGCGCGATAGGGAGCTCGGGCATCGACGGATGCGTCTCCGTGAAGCTCACGCAGTTCGGGCTCGGCGTCCTCGACGACGCGGTGGTCCTCGAAAAGGCGCGCCAGCTCGTCGAGGAGGCCCAAGGGATGGGGCGCATGCTCTGGATCGACATGGAGGGCTCTTCCGTGACGACCCGAACCCTCCAGATCCACTCGAAGCTCCTCGAGGGGCACAAGAACGTGGGCGTCGCCCTCCAGGCCTACCTCAGGCGGAGCGAGGACGACCTGAAGGCCCTCATGGACGTTGGCGGGAAGGTCCGCCTGGTGAAGGGGGCCTACAGGGAGCCGCCCGGGGTGACCTTCCGCTCGCGCGAGGAGGTGACGGAGAACTACCTCAAGCTGATGAGGGTGCTCTTCGAGAGGGGGCAGGGCTTCGCGGTCGGGACGCACGACTCGAGGCCCATCGAGGAGGCCGTCCGGCTCCACGAGTCGAGCCCCAACACGAAGTTCGAGTTCGAGATGCTCAGGGGGATCCGGGACGACCTCAAGCTCAAGCTGGCGGGAGCCGGCCACAGGGTCGTCGACTACATGCCATACGGCGAAGAGTGGTATCCCTATTCGGTCCGGAGGATAAAGGAGCACCCGAGCAACATATGGCTTCTGCTGCGCTCCCTCTAGCTCCGAACGCTCGCTCCTGCCAATCTTAATAAGACGGGCTTGCGCGATTTTCGCAGCAGACCGGAGAGAGCGAGATTGGCCTTGGATCCCCTGGAGCTCGGCAGCATCGCGGCGATAATCCTGGTATTCTTCCTGTGGGGCCCGCAGAAGATCCCCGAGCTCGCCAGGATGGTGGCCCAGGCCAGGCGGGAGTTCGACAACGCCTCTAGGGAGTTCCAGAAGGTCTCCACCGAGATCCAGAACGGGACGAGCCCGTTCCTCGCGCCCTCGAACCCCGTCAAGGCGGCGGCTTCGGCGATGGCTCTACCTCAAACCCAGCAAAGGACCGTCGCCCCTGCCGCGCAACAGCCGTCGTCCAAAACGGGCGACCAGCTCCTCATCGAGGCGGCGAGAAGGCTAGGGATCCCGACGGAAGGCAAGACGCGCGAGCAGATCCAGCAGGACATCATAGCGATGGCGCAGCACAACCAGCCCTCGGGGGGCTCCGAAGGGGCGTCCGCGGGCGACCCGGCACCCTGATTTGGTTGAAGTAGTTAGTATCATCTGCTCAAGTAAGATAGACTCGAATTCGAAAATATCGCGACATCGATATCGTCTTGACATGAGCACGTACACGACGGGACAGACATGGGGAGCCCTACGGAAGGCCTGGAAGGCGTACAAGATTGCAAAGGTCCAGCACGACAATGCCAAGATGAAGGAGTACTCTGAGAGGATACGCACCCTCCAGACTCAGCTTGGCGTTCCGCAGTCCACCTTCGTAATCTAGGCTTCTAGCAGAGGGGGTAACCCCCTCTCTTTATTTTTCCAATGGACAGGGGACGCCTATCGGCTCAGAGTTCCCTTTCGAGCTCGGCCAGTATCGCCCGCACCCAGGCGTCGCCCATGTTCAGCCCCTTGAAGGCCTCGCGCAGGCCCTTCTCGTTCTCGTCCACAAGCTGGTTGACCACTCCCTTCTCGTCCCACCCCGACGTCGAGCCGCCACCCACCGCCTTTGAGACCTCCTTCATCGCGAGGTTCCTGAGGTAGAGCAGGACGGACCTCTCGTCCTCGATGTCCGCGAGCTTCCGATCGATCTCCTTGATTAGGGACGCGAGAGGGCGGAGCTTCCTGTTCTCCTCGGGTCTCTGCATCACCTCCGCGAGCATCCTGAAGACCTCGCCGGAGGAGCCGGGGAGGTCGAGCTCCGGCAGAGGGTCGAACTCCACCACCCTTGCCCTGAAGAGGTTGGGCGCGAAGTCGATGGTGAGGGAGATGCTCCTGTTGAGCAGATACTCCTTCCTCTTGGGGCCGTGCGGGCTCGCCTCCATCTGGGACGAGACTACGCCGGTGTCCTCCATCGCGTCGAGGTGCTTCGCGACCAGCTGCTGGCTGAAGCCGAGCTCCTTCGAGATTCGGAGCTGGTAGCTGGGCTCCTTGCTGAGCTGCCTGATGATCTTCCGCCTCACCGGGTTCTCGACGGTCAGCAGGACGGAGTCGATGCCAGTATCGTCTTCCTCTATCTTTGTCATTTCACTTCTAGTTCCCGCATCACTGTCCCTTCGTCCTGGGGCAAGCTATGCGTCCAATTGACGCCTCTCGTGCGTATAAAGCCTTCCATTTCGGCGGACAAATCTCGCGGGACCTTCGAGCATAGGTTTATACGGGCAAACGGCCGTTTTCATGAAGACTGGAAAGCCACCGATGAAAGCGATCGAGGTCGAGCACCTCTCAAAGGTATACCCGGGCGGGATAAAGGCAGTCGACGACATCAGCTTCGACGTGGAAGAGGGCGAAGTGTGGGGGTTCCTCGGCCCCAACGGCGCGGGCAAGACCACGACAATCAGGATGATCATCACCCTCGGCCTCCCCACCTCGGGGTCGATCAAGGTCTTCGGCATCGACGTAAGCCGGGACTCGGCCAGAGTGAGATCGATGCTGGGCTACGTCCCCCAGGCGGTCTCCGTGGACGGGGACCTGACGGCCTACGAGAACCTCCTGATATTCTCAAAGCTCTTCGACGTGAAGAAGGCGGACCGCCCCGACCGGATCAAGGAGGCCCTCGACTACATGGGCCTTTCCGAGAGGGCGGACGACCTCGTCAAGCACTTCTCCGGAGGGATGATGCGCCGCCTCGAAATAGCCGAGTCGCTGGTCAACCGGCCGAAAATCCTCTTCCTGGACGAGCCGAGCATAGGCCTCGACCCCGCTTCGAGGCTCAAGACCTGGGGTTACATCAAGAAGCTCAACTCCGAGTACGGCGTCACGATATTCATCACCACCCACGACATGGAGGAGGCCGACGAGCTCTGCGACCGCCTCGCCATCATGAACCAGGGGAAGATCGCGGTCTCGGGAGCCCCGGAGGACCTGAAGAGGTCGATAGGGGGTGACCTAGTAACGGTGAAGACTTCGGCCAGGCCGCCCTCGACCGTCCCCGCGGACCTCGGGACCGTGACCGAGGTCGAGGACTACTCGCTAAAAATCCTGACAGCGAACGGGGAGGCAGCCCTTCCTCAGATAATCGACTACCTGAGGAACCAGGGGGTGGCCATCAAGGGGATCTCCCTCAGCACGCCCAGCCTCGACGACGTCTTCATGAAGTACACCAGCGCCGGGCGGGACACCAGGGGTTCCTTCAGGGAGACCAGGGAGGCCAGGAAGGCCTTCGAGAGGAGGGCGCGATAGACGCCATGGCAAGCGCGACCAAGTTCGTCTCCTCCGCGCTCACCATCGCGGAGATGGAGGCCAGGAAGATACGCCACGACTCGTCCGAGCTCTGGATGAGGGCCATCCAGCCCGCGCTCTGGCTCGTGGTCTTCGGGTCTGCTCTTACCGAGCTGAGGTCGAGCCAGCTGACCGAGGGGAACTTCACCTACCTGCAGTTCATGTCGGCGGGGATAATCGCGCAGTCCGTCCTCTTCGTGGCGATACTCTACGGCGTGAGGCTGATCTGGGAGAGGGACATGGGCATGCTCACGAAGCTCCTCTCGACGCCCGCGCCCCGGGCGTCCGTGGTCGTGGGGAAGACGCTCGCTTCCAGCGTGAGGGGCATCTTCATGGCCATCGTAGTCCTCGGCCTCACCCTCGTCCTTGGCATCAACCTCAGGCTCGACCCGCTCGACGTCCTCGGCGTGTTCTCCGTCGTCATACTCTTCGCGATGGCCTTCACCGCATTCTCAATGACCCTCAGCGCTTTCCTCGGCACCCAGAGCAGGATGATGGCCTTCGGGCAGGCCCTCACCATGCCGCTCTTCTTCGCGAGCAACGCGATCTACCCCATCTCCCTGATGCCCAGGTGGCTCCAGTACGTCTCCGAGGTGAACCCGCTCAGCTACGTCGTCGACGCGATGCGCTCGATGATCCTCACCGGGGTCTATACGCAGGTCCCCCTCGACATCGCGGCGATAGGCGTCTTCACGTTGCTGATGATGGTGAGCGCCTCGCTCGTCCTCCGCAAGCTCGTGCAGTGAGGCCCGCGCCTCTGGAATAGCAATAAATAGTGAGGTCGGGGCTTCGGGCCATCAGATAGTTTGAGCTCGGCCGACCTGGTCATCAAGGAGGGCAGGGTCGCCATCTCGTCGTCGCTCCGAAGCTGCGCCATCGCCGCCAAGGACGGGAAGGTCACGTGGATCGGCGCCAACTCCAGCGCGCCGAGCGCGCGGAGGGTGATCGACGCCTCTGGGCTGGTCGTCCTGCCCGGCGTGATAGACGTCCACGTCCACATGCGAGACCCCGGGGCGACCTACAAGGAGGACTTTCGCAGCGGGACCGCGGCCGCGGCGGCGGGCGGCGTGACCACCGTCTTCGACATGCCGAACAACTCACCTCCCACCATGGACGCCGACTCGCTCGGGCGGAAGGTCAGGGCCGCGGAGGAGAAGGCCGTGGTCGACTATGCCCTCTACGGACTCCTCACAAGGGGAAGCTCGCGGGAGATAGCCCCGCTCGCCGAGGCCGGAGTCATCGGGTTCAAGTGCTACATGGCTGAAACGACGGGAAGCGTCGCACCGCCTTCCGAGGACGAGATGCGCGAGGAGCTCGCCCTGGTCAGGATGGCGGGGAGGAGGGTCTCCGTGCACGCGGAGGACGACTCTATCATCCGGCCGCGGATCTCGAAGCTGAGGGAGGCGGGGAGGGTCGACGCGTTGGCGCACTACGAATCCCGCCCGGAGGTCGCGGAGGAGAGGGCGGTGAGTCGCGCGATCGCGCTCGCGCGCGAGGCGAGGTGCGACCTGCACATCGCCCACTTGAGCAGCGCCGCCGGAGCCAGCGATGTGAGAACGGCCAAGCGCTCGCGCAGCAGGGGCGGAGCCGACGTGACGTCCGAGACCTGTCCGCAATATCTCCTGCTCGACAGGGCCGACTACGCGGAGAAAGGCTCAATCATGAAGGTCAACCCTTCCGTGAAGAGGAAGGAGGACAGGCTCGCCCTCTGGCGCGCCGTCCGGGACGGGACGGTCGACATGATCGCGACTGACCACGCCCCGCACTCGGCCGAGGAGAAGACGGCGGGCGACTCCATCTTCGACCGCCCCTCCGGCTTTCCCGGACTTGAGACGTCGGTCGCCCTGATGCTCACCTGCGTGAACCGGGGCCTGCTCTCACTCTCCAGATACGTGCGGCTCACGTCGGAAGGCCCCTCCAAGGCGTGGGGCCTCTACCCGAAGAAGGGGCGGATAGCGCTCGGCTCCGACGCAGACTTTACGATAGTCGACATGAAGCGTGAGTGGAGGATAGACCCTGCGAGGTTCGTCAGCAAGGCGAAGTACAGCCCCTTCGAGGGATTCGAGGCCAAAGGGGCGGCGGTCTACACGATAGTGCGAGGGGGCGTCGTGATGGACAACGGCCACGTCGACGCCAGAAGCAGAGGGGAGATGCAGAGGCCCCTGTGACCAGCCGCTCACTTGGGCAGGAACGGGGGCGGTGGGCCGCCTAGATGGACGCTTTCAAGCTCGTCCGACCGATCCTCTTCGCCCTGCCACCGGAGAGGGCCCATGACGTGGGGCTGAGCCTGATGAGGTTCGCCTCGAGGATCCACGCGGAGCCCATGCCCGTCAAGACAGCCCTGGGGGAGCTCGCCAACCCGCTGGGCATGCCCGCGGGCTACGACAAGACGGGGAGCCACCTCCGCAGCCTGGCGCGGCTGGGCTTCGGCTACGTCGTCGCCGGTACCTTCACGCTCGCGCCGTGGCCGGGGAACCCGAAACCCAGGGTCGCCAGGAACAAGGGCGAACGGACCCTCGTGAACGCCCTCGGGTTCCCGAACCCCGGGATAGACTCGTTCATCGCCAACCTCTCATCGCGCGCGCCGCCGGACGTCCCTGTCATGGCCAGCATCAGCGGGAAGACCATGGAGGACGTCCTGGGTTGCTACTCGAAGGTCCAGAAGCACGTGGCGGGCGTCGAGCTGAACCTGAGCTCCCCCAACACGCCCGACCTCCGCGACCTCAGGGAGCCAGTCGCGTTCGCCGAGCTATCACAGGCACTGAAGGACGCGAAGGCCAAGCCCACCTACCTCAAGACTCCTCCCTACGCCGAAGAGGGCCAGTTCGACGGCGTGATGGGGCTCGTGAGAAGGTGGGAGTCTCTGGGCTTCGAGGGCGTGACCGCCTCCAACTCGATGCCGGTCGAGGACGCGCGGATGGGCGTCGGGAGAGGTGGCTGGAGCGGCCCGCCCCTCCTCGACCACACGAAGAAGGCCGTGGAGCGCATAAGGAGGTCTGTCGACCCGGCCTTCGAGGTCAACGCGTGCGGGGGTATCAGCAGCCCGGCGGACGCCGAGGCGCTCCTCGAGCTTGGCGCCAACACTGTCCAGGTATTCACGGCCCTGGTCTACCAGGGGCCTGCCCTAGTCAAAAGCATCCTCTCCGATGCCGGAGTCAGGAGGGCAGTCCTGACGAAAGGACCCACGTGACCGGGGACAAGGGCGGCCTCCCGAAGCCGGGGACGCCGCTTGAGCCACAACGCTTAATCTGGAACTTGGCGCCCTCCCGACCATGATAGGTTTCGCCGAGACCTTCGGCGCGATCCTAGGCTCCTTCATCCTCCCGGCGTTCGTCGCCCTCCTGATAGTGTCGGCGGCGGCGCGGTACGCGAAGCCGATGTATCTCGCGGCCTTCGCCATCGGCCTGTACTTCTGGTTCTTCTCGGACACGATAGGCGACGCGTCGCTGCTCGGGGTGAGCGAAGGGTTCACCGGAGGCTTCTGGCACGTCGTGCTTTGGCTCTGCTTCGCAATCGGCCTGCTCCTGCTTGTCTCGCTCGACAAGAGCACCTTCGCCGAAGGCAGCGCGGGCGAGCGGTTGGGGTTCGCGATCCCGGTCCTAGTGGCCATCGCCGTCGGCCTTCACGGGTTCGGTGAGGGGGCCGCAATCGGCTCGCAAGCGGCGACCACCGGCAGCACGAACCTCCTCGACGCCTTCGGGGGACTCTCCGCCGCAGTAGCCTTCATCCTGCACAAGGGGCTCGAGCCCATGATGGTGGGAGCCGCGTACTGGGTCTACGCCCACGACCACGCCCGGGACGCCAGCGGGCGCCTGAAGGACCTTGTCGTCCTGACGCTCGCGTTCACCATCCCCGGGATAGTGGGAGGGGCGAGCGCCTACTACATCATCCAGGTCTACCCCAGCGCCGACTTCACGTACGTCTTCGCCCTCGGCCTCGGGGCGTCGATCTACGCGGCAGTAAGGCTCGCGAGGCCGCTCTTCCGGGCGACTGGCTCGGGCTCCGAGTCGGTCAAGATAGCCGTCTGCATCGTCTTGGGCTTCACATGTCTTTATCTGGCAGCCCTGCTGCATTCGTAAAGCCGGTGTCCTCTTGAACTCGAACAGGCGCATCGTCCTAGTCCTTCTCGTCGTCGTCCTCCTTGGCGCCGGCGCCACGACCGCGCTCTACCTGGCGAGCAGGGGCAGCGCCCCCGCAAGCAGGCCGCTTCCCCCGGGCTGCGTCAAGCCCGAGGGAGGATTCCTCGTGGTCGCGAGCGACACGGGCTACAACGACAGCATCGGGCACGGCGCCCCAGAGAAGAACTGGCCCGTCATCGACGTCGAGCAAGGCCAGAACGTCACCATCGTGGTCTGCAACATCGACGTCCAGGCCCACGGGTTCCAGATAACCCACTACTACGACCAGAACGAGGTGACCCTCACCCCTGGCCAGGTGATCAAGGTGAACTTCGTCGCGAGCCAGGCGGGGTCGTTCGACATCTACTGCGAGATCTTCTGCTCGATCCACGTCTACATGCAGAGCGGGCTCCTTAACGTCACCGCGAGCTAGTCGGACGCCTAGCTGCCCGGAGCGTCCTCTTCGCCTGATCCTCCGACGAGCTTTATCAGGCGCCGCGAGAACCAGATCAGCAACAGCGGGATGACCCAGAGAAAGTATCGTATCGGCTCCCCGCTCTCAATCGTTATCTGGAAGAAGACGGGCAGGGCCGACAGCGCGAAGAGCAGCCCGCAGACGAAGCTGGTGGCACCCTCTATCCTGTACTGCCGTATCAGGGCCTTGGGGATGAGGTTCCGCTCCTCGTCAGCGAGCGTGAGGGTGAACCCGCCGATTATCGCGAAGAGCGCTCCCAGGTCGAGCGCGTAGAGCGTGGAGGTGGCGTCCTGGAAGGCCACAGGGTCGCTGACCGTCGGGGCGTTCCTGACCAGGTTGAAGAGGAACGGCTCCACCGAGACGCAGAACAACAACAGGATGTTCAGGTTGGTCACCCTTCTCGACTCCAGCGGGAAGACCGACATTATTCGGGTGTAGCGGAGCCACATGGTGATCAGGATGAGGAAGCTGAAACCGAACGTCGCGAGGTCGTTGTACACGGCTCCGACGTTGGGGGGCGGGTTGCTCACGAGCGAGATCGCCCCCACGGAGAGGGCGAGCCCGAAGATCAGGTCTGCGAGCGACTCTATCCTCGCTCGCGGCTTCGCCGGGCCTTGCTGAGATTCTGTCAGGGCTCTGTCTCGACCCCACGACGAGATTGCGGCTTAAATGTGTTCGATGCCAGGTTGCTGTCGGCCTTATCAATGGGCGGAGGCGCAGCGAAAACGGCTTGGAAGTCCACCTAGGAACGTCGGGGTGGTCCTACAAGGAGTGGGAGGGACCCTTCTACCCGAAGGGGGAGAAGAAGAAGCTCGCCTACTACTCCAAGTTCTTCGACACCGTCGAGATCGACTCCACCTTCTACGGCTATCCCAGCGCGGGCATGATTTTGGGGGCCACCAGGAGCACCCCTCCCGGATTCGTCTTCAGCGCGAAGCTACCGAAGCTGATCACGCACGAGAAGAAGCTCGACCTTGAGAAGGGGACGAAGGAGGACCTCTTCCGGTTCCTGCGCCTCATGTTGCCCATGATAGAGGAGGGAAAGCTCGGCCCCGTGTTGATCCAGCTCCCGCCGAGCTTCGCGTACTCCGACGGGCTGAAGAAGCTCGACGGCTTCCTGGGGGTCCTCCCCACAGACGTGTCCTTCGCCGTGGAGTTCCGCAACAGGTCCTGGCTGGGGAAGGCGGACGCGCTCGACCTGCTCAGGTCGCACAACGTCGCCGTCACGACGGTCGACGAGCCCCTCCTCCCCGCCGACGACACCACGACCGCGGACTTTGCGTTCGTGAGGTGGCACGGAAGGGGGGAGAAGCCCTGGTACAACTACCGGTATCGCCAGGACGAGCTCCAGGGGTGGAGCAAGAAGGTCGAGGCCATAGCCACCAAGACGAAGAAGGTCTACGGCTACTTCAACAACCACTTCCACGGATACGCGGTCGAGAACAGCCTGAAGATGATGGAGCTGCTCGGCTCGGCCAGCGCCGAACAGCGGAAGCTCCAGGCCCAGGTCAGCAAGAGGATAGACGCCGGGTTCAAGCGAGACCAGGTGACGCTGGTGTGAGGAACTCTTAATAATGGCTGGATAAGCCAGCCATACCTGGGTTTCGTTTGGCGAGCAGAGCAAACTACGGTGTGGCCGTCACCCTCGTGACCCTCCTGATAATCAGCGCCACGGCCGGGGCATACTACTACTACGAGTACCAGCAGGCGGCCCAGTCGAAGAACCAGTACTTGGGCGAGCTAAGGACCGCGACGACCGAGTATGACGGGCTGGCCTCGGAATACAACGCCTCGCTCTCGCTCTACAACGAGACGTTCGCGCTTCTCACGGGGGCCATCGCGGTCGTGAACACGTCGCTCCCAATCTACCAGCAGGCGAGCAGCCAGCTCTCGCAGCTGTGGGGGCGATATCTCAGTCTCAAGCCCGCATCGAGCTCGCTCTACGCCGCCGACGTCTTGATCGACTTTGGGAACGGCACCAGGCTCTGGTTCAACGACACCAAGGTCCAGCCGGGGTGGGACGCGTACGTGGAGACCGTCGTCCTCAGCAACGGGGACCTCCAGGCCCAGTGGTACCCGGACTATCAGGAGCACCTCGTGACGGGGATCGATGGGGTCTCGGACTCCCAGACGATGGGCTGGTTCCTTTGGACATACAACGCGACCGCCTCGTGGCAGACCTCTGCGGTAGGCGCCGACCTCCTGCCGGTCTACAACGGCTCGGTTATGGCCTGGACCTACTGCGGAGAGACGGCGTCCTACGCCCCAGAGTGCACTCCCTAGCGAGCCCGCCTTCTGACCGGACGACGGCGCTTCGCCCTTCGAGAGCTTTTATCCACACTCGAGGCCAAACCACAGGGATGGCTCCGTGAGCGACGACCAGAAGAGACAGACCCCACTGGAGCGCATCCTTAGCCCGAGGAGCATAGCGGTCGTCGGCGCCTCGCGCAAGAGGGAGAAGATCGGGAACGTGGTCTTCCGGAACCTCTCCGGCACCTTCGGGGGCAAGCTCTACGCGGTCAACTCGTCGGGGGAGCAGGTCGAGGGGAGGAAGGCCTACGGCGCTCTCTCGCAGATCGAGGACGAGGTCGACCTCGCCGTCGTCGTTGTCCCGAGGGACGCCGTCCCGGGCGTCATGCTGGACGCCGCCAAGAGGCGCGTCAAAGGGGCGGTGATAATCACCTCCGGGTTCAGGGAGGTCGACGACCACGGCGCCCAGCTCGAGAGCCAGGTCCGCGGGATCGCCGCCGAGGCGGGGATGAGGGTCTTCGGGCCGAACACCCTCGGGCTCATCACTCCGGCGCTCAACGCCACGTTCGCCTTCTCCGAGATCCCGAGGGGAAAGGTCGCGCTGGTAGCGCAGAGCGGGGGGCTCGGGATGTACATGCTCGAGTGGGCGCAGCGAAGCCACACGGGCATAAGCTACTTTGTGAGCCTCGGCAACCAGGCCGACGTCTCTGAGGCGGAGGTCCTCGAGTTCCTCGCGGACGACCCGGCCACGGGCGTGGTCTTCGTCTACCTGGAGAGCGTGGGCGACGGGAGGCGGTTCCTGGACCTCGTCCCCAAGGCCACGAAGCGTAAGCCCGTGATCTTCCTGAAGGGGGGATTTGGGAAGAAAGGGTCCGAGGCTGCGAGGACCCACACTGGCAGCCTCGCGGGGTCGGCCGACGTCTTCAGGGCGGCAGTCAACGCCGTGGGCGGGATGCTCGTCGAGAACCTCGAGGACTCGCTCAACCTGGCCCGCCTCTTGACCGGGGATGAGGCGATAAAGCCCGACCTGCTGGTCGTCACGAACTCGGGAGGGCACGGCGTGATAACGGCGGACGAGATAGAGCGCCGGTCCCTGCGGCTGGCTGCCCTCCCGGAGCAGACCGTCGCAGGCCTCTCGGCCTTGCTCCCGCCCCAGATCCGGCCCAGAAACCCTCTCGACCTCTCGGGCGACGCGACCGCTGAGAGGTACCGGGCAGCCCTGGCGGAGGTCGAACGCCTCGACTGCACCAAGCTCGTCCTTGTGCAATCCATGCCGCTCCTGAGCTGCGTCGAGGTCGCGGACACGATAATGGGGTTCAAGGGGACGAGCGTCGTGGGGGTCATGATGGGCACCGACGAGGACGCCGCCGTGGGTGTCCTCGACGCAGGAGGCGTCCCGAGCTTCAGGTTTCCCGAGGACGCAGTCCGAGCGATAGGCCACTACGTGGCCCGCCCCGCGGCGAGGACCAAGGTGAGGGACGCCCGACCCCCGGAAGAGGCCAGCAGGCTCGTCTCCGGCAAGCGCGTCTTGACGGACAGCGATAGCCTCCGTCTCATGGAGATCTACGGGATAAGCGTTCCCCGTTACGGGGTCGCCACCACCGCCGACGAGGCGGGGAAGCTCGCGGAGGGCATCGGATGTCCCGTAGTGATGAAGATCTCGCCGGACGAGCCCGTCCACAAGACGGAGCTCAAGGGCGTGGTCCTGGACGTGGTGGACGCGAAGCAGGCCAGGGCAGCCTTCTCCGAACTCTCAAAGATCACGCCGCGGGTCATGGTCCAGCGGCAGGTGAGCGGGCTGGAGGTCTTCGTCGGCGGGCTCGACGACCCGACCTTCGGCCAGACGGTCTTGGTCTCCGCCGGCGGCGTCTACGTCGAAGTGATGGGGACGCCTTCGCACAGGCTCGCGCCCGTCGCCGAGGACGAGGCCGAGGAGATGCTGCGGGAGAGCAGGGTCTACGCGATGCTGAACGCGAGGAAGAGAGGCTACGACCGGTCCGCGCTCGTCGGAACCATGGCTCGGCTGTCCAGGATGATGGTGGACCTCCCAATCGCCGAAGCGGACCTCAACCCGGTCATCGTCAACGCGGACGGAGCGTTCGCCGTCGACGTGCGCGTGTTGCTCAGCGATGTCTAAGCGATCCCTTCATCCGGCCTTCACGACCACCGTCGCCACCATCCACGAGTGGTAGGCGCAGTAATACGTGAACGTCCCCGGCGTCGTGAACGTGTACGTGTAGCTGCTCCCCGACGCCATGTTTCCGGAGCCGAAGCTCCCGTCCTTGGCCGTGACCGTGTGGGCGGCGTTGTCGTCGTTCACCCAGTTGACGGTGTTGTTGACGCCTATCACCACCGTGACCTGTAGAGGCGAAAATGAGTACGAGACAGAGTCGGCCGAGCCCAAGAGGATCTTCACGAAGGTGGTATCGGGAGAGGGAGCGCCGGTCTGCTCGGTCGTCCCGTTCGCGAGTGGAAGCGAGGTCTCGCTCGCGTTTGAGCCGGACGCCTGGTTCCCCGCTGGCTCCGATTGCTGCGCTGGGAACCGCTGAGAGTCAGACAGCGCCACCGTCGCATAGGCCACCGCAATCATCCCCGCGCCCACGAGTAGCGCCGTCAACAGCCCCTGAGCCGCGGCGGCCCTCCCTTTCCCTCTCCGCATTTTCGAGGTCAAGGACCTAGTCGGGGGTATTTGTCTCCGCCTGTCGCTCTTCGGCCGCTGTCCCGCTCGACTCTCCCGACGATTCTACTGGGCCTGCTTTTCGTTGGGATTCATGACGAGGGGGATCTTCTTTCCGCCCACCTCTAGAGACGCGAGCGCCCCGTATCGAGTCGTGGTGGCCGTGAAGTCCACGAGGGCCCGCTCCGCGCTCCCTCCCTCGATCTTCAGAAAGCCGTCGACGCTCCTTCCCTCAATCTGTCTTATCTTGACCTTGCTGAGCCTCCTGCCGCTCAGATAGCCTGTGAGCGCCCCCTTGATCGCTCTCTCGAGAGACGCATGACTGTCCTCACGTGCGACGGTCCCCGTGCGTGGCTGCGAGCGTTGCGCGCGCAGCTTCGGTGCCATCGATGTCATCACCCTGCCTTGACTATGACCGTTGCGACCATCCATGGGTGGTAGATACAGTGGTAATGATAGGTCCCAGGGGTCGTGAAGGTGAAAGTGAAGGTGGCTGTCGGCGCCATGTTTCCAGAGTCGAAGCTCCCGTCGTTGGCCGTGACCGTGTGCGGGGCGGTGTCGTTGTTGGTCCACACGACCGTATTGTTGACGCCTATCACCACCGTCACGGGGTCCGGAGAGTAAGTCTGCGGGAGAGACGCGTTGGCCCCCGAGCCGGAGAGTATGGATACCATCGTGATCTCGGGGGACTGCCCGCCCTGTTGCCCTGCGCTGGCGGGTTTCCCTGTGTACGCGGAGTCAGGCAGGACCGTGAGGTACCCTATCATACCTATCTCGGCATGATAGGTGCAGACGAACTCAAAAATCCCCGCGTACTTGGCCATGAAGCTGTAGGTCGCCGTCACGTTTCCTGGCGTCCCCTCCACGGTGACTCCGGGCGAGTTGTTCTTCGCGGGCGTAGTGAAGGTCTGGCCCGTGATATCATTGACCAGGCCGGGGACCGTCGCGTTAACGATGATGTTGTAGGGAGGGCCGATCACAAAGTCGTGGGCGACCGTGTCATTATCGACCAGCGTGAGATCAATCGTGTCGCCCTGGTTCACGACGATGCTGGAGGGGTCGAACCTGTCCTGCGCCGCCTCGGGCGACAGGTACCACGTCTCCGTGATTTGCCTGATCGTGTTGGTCTGGTTCATGACCGGTAGCGCGGTCTCGTTGATACCCGGGCTAGACTTCACAATCGTCGTGGTCGTGCCCGCGGGCGCCGTGGCGCCGCCGATGGCCGACTGCAGCGAAGTTATCTCTGCGGAATCCGTCCTGACCGCGCTCAGGTACGCGAACGCCATAGTGCCGAATATCAGGACGAGCGCCACAAGCGCTCCTTCGACAGTGGTAACACCCCTCCTCCCGCCCTCCCTCTTGCTCAGCTCCATACCCCAAATGCGGGCTATGGAGTATATCTCGCCGTCTGTACGTTCTCACGCAACCTGCATAGGCTTATGTACAAATGCGCATGCCCGCCGGTGCCAAATGGCACGGACAAACATCGCCGTCGACGAGGAGACAGCGGATCTTCTGGCCGACGAGGCGACAAAGGAGAACAAGAGCCTCTACGCGCTGACAAACGAGGCTCTGACCGCAGTCCTGAGGGTCTGCAAGTATGGCGGCTCGCCAAAAGAGGTCTATGCTTCTTGGAGGTGGAGCAGGATTCTGAAGGACACGGACGCCATCCCGCTCCCTGGGGACCTCATGGAGAAGATGATGAAAAAGACCTTCCAGACCGACAAGGAGTGGCTGTTGAAATCGTGGTTCGACGAGGGAAAGAGGGTCGGCTCGTATCTGCACATGTACGCCGACGACTTCCAGCAGCTCATCTCCCGAGTCGACGAGTTGCACGGCTTCCTTCCTGTGAAGAGGGTAGAGTTCGAAAGGAAGGAGGAGGAGGAAAGGGCGAGTGTCGTGGTGCGAGTCATCGGAGCAGGGTTCTCCGTCGAGTCCACGAGTTGCACGGAGCAGTTCCTGCTCGGGATACTCTCCGCCTACCCATACAAGATCACAAACACCCGGGTTTCGGAGGGAATGATCGAGGTCAGGGCGGAAGAAGAGAAGAGACCCGGCCGTTAACTTAGCGGACACCCGGCGCACTCCCTTCCAGGGAAGGGCACGCCTCGCCCTTGTCCCCTATCCGGTGGGGCGTTGCATACAACTGTGTACAGGTCATCTGGGTGCGATGACAAACGTACAAGCCGTCTCTAATACTTCGGCGCCTCACTAACTCCAGGTGGTTAGGATGGCGCAAGAGATTCAGGAAATCGGCGGCAGGGAAGGGTTCGACGGTATTCGGACTCGAGCAGGCCCATTCAAGTCCGACCAGGAAGAAGACAAGATTCTAGGCGTGGCGCAGAGCCCCGCCTTTCACAGTCTAGGGCTGTCAGGCGCGCTCCTCAGCGCCCTTGGAGACGAGTCGTCCAGGAAGATATTGACTTCGGCGATCACGAGCGGAAAGACCGTCGAGGAGATCAGCGCGGAGCAGAACTTGCCGCTTAGCACCTGCTACAGGCGGATGAGGGGCCTTCTGGGCGATGGGTTGATGATTCTCGAGAGGACGGTCGTCACACCGGCCGGAAAGAGGTACGCGGTCTACCGGACCTCATTCTCGAGGGCCTCGATAAGCTTCGACGGAGGGGAGGTCGCCGTCGAGCTGACACCGAACATGGACATCATCGACAAGCTTCGCAGGAAATGGCTGTCGGAGAACTATCCACTGCAGAACCAGGATGACCGGGTGTACAAGAGGGCGACGCCCCCTTCCGGTCCTATGGACCAGTCGCGCAGCCCCTTCGGGTGAGATGCCCATGGGCAGCGGCCGGGATTTGAAGGGCTACAAGAAGATACTCGTGGGCTACGACGGCTCCGACAATGCAAAGCGGGCTCTCGCCCGCGCCATCGCGCTCTCGATTGCAGAGGGAGCCTCCGTCCGGGTCGTGGTCGCCGTCAGCACGGTCTTGACGGTCTACGGCCCGACCGCGCCCTACTATCCTCCCGGCTACCCCGAGCAGATCATGAAGGAAGGACAGAAGTTGATGGAAGCGGCGATGAGCGTCGCGAAGGACGCCGGCCGTCCGGTATCGGGTTCGGTGGAGGACGGGCACCCATCTGAGATCATACTCCGGCTCGCCGAGAGCGAGCGCGCGGACGTGATCGTCCTCGGGAGGAGAGGGATATCTGGTATCGAGAGGTTCCTGTTGGGAGGCGTCTCGTCGTCGGTCGTCAACCACTCGAAGTGCGACGTCCTGATAGTGAAGTGACAGGCTTGTCCGGACAAACGGAAGCGCGGCAGGACTCGGGCGGCTCTGGAAAGTCCGCCCTGAAGAAGGAGCTGGGCCTGTGGAGCCTGGTGGGCCTGGGCGTGGGAGGCATCATCGGGTCGGGGATCTTTGGCCTGATAGCCGCGTATGGGGCGGACGCGGGCCCTGCATTGACCCTCGCGATCGTGTTGGTAGGCGTCGTCATGACGATACTCGCGTTGATCTACGCGGAGCTGGGCTCCAGGTTCCCGCTCACGGGCGGGCCGTACTCGATCCCTCGGCTCGCCCTCGGCAACTCTGCGGGCTATCTCGTAGGCTGGGGCTACTTCATCTACGCATTCACCGGGACCGCGGCGATAATAGACGTCTTCGTTGCCTACATAGGCTTCTACGTCCCCGGCCTCTCCGTAGGCCTGACCCTCACCAACCTCGGGATAGGGGTCGCCCTGGTCGCGCTCGCCGCCTTCACGGTGATCAACGTGCTGGGCGTGAGGTGGGGCGGCCTGTTCGGCATGGTCACCACGGTGACGAAGCTGATACCTCTGATCCTCTTCGCCCTGGTGGGCCTGTTCTACCTGAACTTCGGCAACTTCTCGCCCTTCATGCCATCCGGCTGGTCGGGGATAGCCGTCGCGATGGCCCTCGCCGTGTTCATGTTCACCGGCTTCGAGGCGGTAGTGATACCCAGCGGCGAGGTCAAGAACTCGTCGAGGACGATCCCGCGAGCGATAATCATCACGATGGCCATAGTGGTGGTCGTCTACGTCCTCATCGGGATCGCGTTCGTCGGCCTGATCAACTGGTCGGGGCTGGGCATGAGCGCCGGCGACTGGTCCTACAGCACAGGGATCGGGAGCCTGTCCTCCCCGCTCTCGGACGTGGCGAAGGGCGCGGGCTACGGGCTGCTCGCGGCCATCATCACTATCGGCGCTGTAATCAGCACGGCGGGCGCGGGGAGCGACTGGGTCCTCTTCCAGGGCCGCATCCCGTACGCGATGGCCGACGACGGCCTCTTCCCCAAGCCCATGGGCAGGGTCAGCAGCAAGTACGGCACTCCTGCCCTATCGATCATCTTCGCTTCTGTCCTGACAGGGATAATCCAGGTGCTCTTCCCGTTCTTCCCGAACGTCGTGCTGCTCGCGTCAATCACGACCCTCATCCCCTACGCGGCGGCCTCGGTCTCCCTCGCGATTCTCAGGAAGAACCCGCGGATGGGGGTAGCCGACCACTTCAGGCTCCCAGGAGGGATGGTCTTCGCGTTCCTCGGGTTCGTCCTTTCGAGCGTTCTGATCTACTGGGCGACCTGGCCCCTCACGCTGGTCGGGGCTGTCCTCACGCTCATCGGCTTCCCGCTCTACCTGTTCGCCAAGAACAAGAAGATGGAATGGGGAAGGCAGGCGTGGTTCTGGGTCTACGTCGTGGGGCTGACCGCGATATCTTTCTTGGGGGATACCAACTTCGTCACCTCGGGCGTCCTGTCCATCCCCGGCCCGCTCGGGTACGTCTCGATGCCGTACGACCTCGTGGTCATCGCCGTCTTCTCGGCACTCGTCTTCCTATGGGCGTATAAGGCGAACACCAATGCCATTGTCGCGCAGTGATGGGCCTCGATACGAGCGCCGCGCCGGAGCAGCGCTCCTCTGAGGAAGGGTGGGTTGGATGGATTCGACAGTAAATGCAGAGTGGGACACCCTGAAGGAGGTGGTCGTCCACAGGCCGGGCATCGAGATGTTCTTCGGCCTGATGGCTCCCTTCTCCTTCCTCTACGAGAGGGCCTTCAGCATGGACGAGGCTATCTACGAGCACACCGAGCTCGAGCACGCGCTCTCCTCAGCCGGGGTGAGGGTCCACCGGCTGAAGCGTCTCTCTATCAACCTCGCGAAGGAGAACCCGGCCCTCCTCGAGAGGGCCAGGGACTACGCCGTCGAAATCGTGAAGTTCAGCGGCCCGGCCGACGACGCCGCGGAGGCCCGCCGCGCGTTCAAGAAGAGCGTGGCCGACCTCGACGAGGAGACCGTCTTCAACGTCCTGCTCCTCAGGCCCAGCGTCGCCCTTGAGGAGAGGAAGGGCGTGCGGGTCGTCCTGCCGCGAGTGACGCTCGACGTCCCACTCGCGAACCTCTACTTCATGCGCGACCAACAGGCCGTCTCCGACCGCGGCGTCATGGTCGGGAGGATGTCGAAGCCCCAGAGGCAGATGGAGCCCCTGATAACGGGGGCGATCCTCGAGATGGCCGGCGCCAAAGTCGCGCTCCGCATCAAGCAGCCGGGTACCTTCGAGGGGGGCGATTTCATGCCAGCGGGAGACTTCGCGATGCTCGGGCTCGGGGACAGGACGAACCGGAGCGGCGTGAACCAGATCCTCGCCAGGGGGGTGGGCTTCGCCGAGGTCGCCGTCGTCCACCAGGCCGCACACCCGCTCATCCCGGGCGACCAGCCCGACCCGATGATCAACATGCACCTCGACACATACCTCAACATCGCGGGAAGGGGCATCGCGGTGGGATGCGTCCCCCTCCTGAAGCGCGCCAAGGTCGAGGTCTACAGGAGGTCCTCGAAAGCGGGCTACAGGCGCCAGCCTGGCAGCCAGAACGTCTACGACTATCTCGTGAGCCGCGGATTCACCGTCGTCCCGATAACCACCCTGGAGCAGATGTGCTACGCCTCCAACTTCCTCTGCCTGAGCGACCGCAAGATCATGGCGGTCGAAGTGGAGAACGTCGTGGAGAAAGTCCTGAACAACCTGGAGTATCAGGCTAGGCTCGCCCCGCACCGCTACGGCAGGCTATTCGAGGAGGCGAAGAAGGAGCACACGCAGCTCAGGGAGTCGGGACATTTCTTCCCCCACAAGAAGGAGTTCAACGACCTCGGCGTGGAGGCCACGGCCCTCCCGTTGCAGGAGATCACCGGCGGCTACGGGGGCGCGCACTGCATGACCTGCGTGCTGAGCCGTCAGGGGAAGGCCTAGCGGGCGGAAACCTTGAAAGTCCTGATAGCTCTCGGGGGCAACGCCATTCTGAAGCGCGGGGAAAAAGGCACCGCAGAGGAGCAGATGACCAACGTCCGCGCCACTGCGAGACATCTCGTCAAGCTGCTAGAGGAAGGGGACAGGTTGGCGATAACCCATGGGAACGGCCCGCAGGTGGGCGACATCTTGTTGAAGAACGAGTTCGCCAAAGCCATACTCCCCCCGATGCCCCTCGACATCTGCGGGGCCGAGAGCCAGGGGATGATTGGATACATGCTCCAGCAGGGACTGCAGGACGAGCTCTACGCTGCAGGGCTGGATTTGCCCGTGGTGACGGTCGTGACGCGAGTACTCATCGATCAAAGTGACCCCGCGTTCGCGAATCCCACAAAACCCATCGGGCCTTTCTATACCTATGCCGAGGTGCCAAGATTGCAGCAAGAGAGGGGGTGGAAGATGGTCGACGACAGTGGGCGGGGCTTCAGAAGGGTCGTCCCATCTCCTTCCCCGGTCGAAATCCTGGAAGGCAAGACCGTCGCAGAGTTGTTCGAGTCTGGCACATTGGTAATCGCGGCCGGTGGGGGCGGCATCCCAGTGGTCAGGGACAACGAAGGCGTGGTCAAGGGCGTCGAGGCGGTCCTGGACAAGGACCGAACCGCGGCGTTGTTGGCGGAGGTATTGGGGGTCGAGATTCTCTTGATACTCACGGACGTCCCGCAGGTCTACCTGGACTACAACAAGCCCGGCCAGCACGCCATCGAGGAGCTGACCGTCCAGGAGTGCAAGAGGCTCCTCGAGCAGGGGCAATTCCCGGCCGGGAGCATGGGTCCAAAAATCGAAAGCGCCGTCAGGTTCCTAGAGTCTGGAGGAGACCGCGTGATAATCACCTCGTTGGAGATGGCCGAGAACGCCTTGGCGGGGAGAGCCGGAACGAGAATAGTCAGATGACACACCTACGGTCGGCTGAGACTTCGAGCGCGACGCGGTTGATTCTCAGATTTGAGAAATGCTTCCCCCCTTTATTAGACGAGCGCTCGTGCTCCATACAGAGATGAACCGAGTACCCGAGGAGGAGAGGAGTGTCACTCTCAGCGACAAGGTCTACCAAAGGCTGATGAGGGCGAAGCAAGAGGGAGAGGACATCGACGACGTCATCCTTCGCCTGACATCCACGAAGCTCTTCGGCCTTCAAAGGAGAGGCGAGGAGGAGATTCAGACCTCCGACGGCATGACCCTCTTGGTGAGCGTGGACCAAGACCTGTGCATGGGGGCAGAGAGCTGTGTCGGGCTCGCTCCGGAGGTCTTCTCGCTGGACGAGAAGCAGCTGGGTCGCAGGACGAGCACCGAACCCCTGGGGATGATAGAGGTGGAGGAGGGCACGGTCGACAGCGAAAAGATAATCCGCGCTGGGAAGTCGTGCCCGTATCAGGCCATCCGCGTCCGCGACGCAAAGACCGACGACCAGCTCTGTCCTTAGGATTCGGCAAGGGCGTCCGCCTCGGACGCCGATTTCTAACTTCTAGGGCTCGGCTGCAACCAGTCGACTGGGCTCTTCGTTTTCATTCTTGAAAATCGCATCCGCCCATTAAATACGGGGAGGGAACAATTCGCAAGGAAATCGAGTTGCTCACGCGCGTTTCGCTGACGCCCTGGCGATGGTGCTAGTGTGGTTTGGGAGCGCCGCCGGCGAAGAGCATGGACTGCCGAGGCGCACGACGCGCTCGGTCACGGGCTGCTTCTTCGACGCGCTTAGCCCTGAAGGGTACGGACGCCTTCTAAGGAGGCTCCTGCGGTTCTGCGGCATAATCATCATGCTCATCCCGCTCGTCCTTCTACCCGCGTACTTCTTCATCTCAACTCAATTGCCGCCCCCCTTGGCGAACGGGGTGATGACACTCACCCCGACGGTCGTCCTCATCGCGCCCGGCCAAACGCAAAACTACTCGGTTCTGACCGTCACCATGCCCAGCTCCAAAGTCCCGGTCTCCGCGACCCTGGCCGCCTCCGCACCCGAGGGGCTGTCGTTCGAGATGTCCGACACCTACGTGCCGCCGCAGGAAAGCTCCAACATACCCATCGTGATCCATGCGTCCTCCTCACTCGCGCCAGGACCATACCGGGTGACGGTGAGAGAGACGGAAGGCTCGTCAGTCAGGGACCAGACGTTCACCGTCACGGTCGTTCCAGCCCTCGTCGTCATGGAGCACCTGACGTTCGTGCCGCACACGTTAAGCGTCGCGAGGGGTACAACGGTGTACTGGATGAACCTGGATTCCACAATAGGGTGCTGCGACCCGGGGATCCACAACGTCGACTTCACCACAGGCCTGGATTTCCAGTCTCCTGACCTCCGAACCTTTGGCACGTGGAGCTTCCAGTTCGAGAACGCGGGAGATTTCTACTACATCTGCTCCATCCATCCGTTCATGACGGGGGAGATTGGCGTCTCGCGCTGAACCCTCCTCCGGGCCGGACGAGCCGCAAGTCGTCTCTATGGGTCGCTGGCCCTTTTGCCATTCTCAAGAGTGAGAATCGTAGAATGGGTTATTATCGTCTCGCGGCTCTCATCCCCTACAGCGCCATGATTAGCGAACGGCTGAGGATCCCGAGAAAGTGAGGGATTGCTGATGTCCAGGACCGGGAAACTCGCGCATTCCGCTTCTTTGGCCTCCAAATCCATCGGTGTGAACGCCGGCACGTTGGCGGAGCAGCACGACTTTGAACTCGCTATTAGACTCGCACGCGGAGTCCCAGAGGGGGAAGCGAGGAGGAAACCATGACTCCGGAGGACGATGGCAAATCGGAGAGAGCGGACGTCCAGTCCAAGGGCGCGTCTCCGGACGACCAGAGCATCACTCGACGAAACCTCCTTAGGGCGGGGCTCGCATTGGGCATGGTGTCGGTGGCAGTCGGCGTGGCCTCGGTGGTGAGGTCTCTCTTCTCCCCTGCGAACCCGCCGTCGCCCGTGGAAGCGCAGACCACCACGCCCACCGTCACCAAGACGGTCACCGCTACGGTGACGCAGGCAGGAGGGAACCAGACGGCGATAGCTTCCAGCAGCTCCGCCTCGACCTCCACGGCGACGACGTCGACATCCTCGTCTCCCTTTCCGCAGTTGATGATAGCCAACGTCAGCGACCTCGTCGAGTCTCAGCCGGTCTCGTTCAATTACCCGCTGGAGGAGACTCCGAACATCCTCGTGAAGCTCGGAGTGAAGGCCGCCGGCGGCGTCGGGCCCGATGGAGACATCGTCGCATACAGCGTCATCTGCCAGCACCTGGGTTGCGTCGTCGCCTACCTCCCAACAGGCACCGGCCCCGGATGCGCCAAGTCCTACAAGGCCCCCGGACCAGAAGCATACTGCTGCTGCCACGGGAGCATCTATGACCTTGTGAACGGAGCGGCTGTCATAGGCGGCCCTGCGCCGAGGCCCGTCCCCCAAGTGACGCTTTCGGTCGATGACTCGGGCAACATATTCGCGGTCGGCATGGGGCCGCCGACGATCTTCGGGCACGACACTGGCTCCAGCAACGTCCTCGGCGACCTCCAGGGCGGGACGCCCGTGAGTGGATGATAGCATGTCAGAGCAAGAGCAACAAGAGGAGAAGGAAAAGAGCGGCTACCACCCCTCCGAACAAGCGGCGACCCACGAGCGGGCCCTCGCCCGAGTGGTCCACTGGTTCGACGCGAGGCTCGGCCTCTCATACGAGATGCTCAGGCCGGCGCCCGTGTACTCGGTCAACCCCTTCTACTGGCTCGGCGCCCTCGCCGTCGTCGCTTTCGCGATACAGGGAGTCACGGGCGCGATCATGATGATCTACTACATCCCAACGCCCCTCCAAGCCTATTCCTCCACCCTCTACATCTTCCAGAACGTCAGCTACGGCCGATTCCTCGAGACCGTCCATCTCTACACCGCGTACGCGATGATAATGCTCGCCTTCATGCACATGATGAGGGGCTACTTCGTCTCGGTCAACAAGAAGCCGCGAGAGCTGATGTGGATAACCGGGATGGTGATGGGCTTCGTCACGCTGGGCTTCGGCTTCACAGGGTACCTCCTCCCGTGGACGGTCGTCTCAAAGTCCGCAACCGACGTGGGCATAGGCATGATGGCGGCGTTGCCGCAGCCGCTGTCGGGCTTCATACAGTTCCTGATCGTCGGAGGGGGGACAGACTCGGGGACCGTCCTGAGGTTCTACGACCTACACGTGGTAGTGCTGCCCGGAGTCCTCTTGCTCCTCCTCGTCGGGAAGATGTACATGCTGGAGGCGCACGGCGTCTCCGAGCCCGTCGTCGGCTCGGTGCCGCTACCCGAAAAGAAGAGGAGGCTCATCCCGATCTTCCCCGACCTTACTATCTACCTCCTCGAGCTCGCTGCCATGTTCGGCACGGCGATGCTCCTCATCTCGCTCGCTTTCCCCCTTAACCTGGCACCGGAGTACACCCCTGCCCTCGCCGCCCAGTATGCCTCGCAACCCGACTGGTACTTCCTCTGGATCTACCAGGTGCTGAAGATTCAGGTGTTCGAGGGGCCAGGGCTCACGGTGGCGCTGGGCCTGGTGTCCGTGATATTCGTGGCCCTGGTCCTTCTTCCGTTCTTGGACAGGGGTACCACCCGCAGAATCGCATCGAGGATGAGATGGGTGACGCTCGGCCTCGTCTTCGTGGGGGAGGTCGCCGTCCTGACGGTCTGGGGATACCTGACGCCTGGCGCAATCATTCCCACGGAGCAGGCAGTCCTCGTTCTCGGAACGACCGCGCTCATAATCTGCTTGGTCTCGGCCGGAGCCTACAAGGTGATCTTCAGGAAGATGCCAATGGGAGCGCCCTCGTCGGGCGTGCAGGTTCCGGGCTCCGCGGGGGCGCTCTACGCGACAAGGTCGTTCAACACGGCGTCCCTGTGGACGGCGTCCAGCTTCGTAGCCCTTCTGACGCTCGGGACGTTCGGCATAGGCGGCTCGATATCGGGAGCCGTGCAGCTGATATCGCAGGGGGGGAGCCTCTCTCTCCTCTGGTCTCTCGCGCTTTCGCTCGGAGAGCTCTCGGCCGCTATCGCGGGCACGGTCTACCTCCTCTACAGGCTCGACCTCGGCACGGGCTCGATAAAGCGACGCGTGAAGGCATTCGAGGTGGGGTGGAAGCAATGACTGGGCTGGACGAGCGGATCGGCCTCCGAATAGTAGGGCTTCTCGTCATCGTCGGGTTTGCGTCTTCGGCGGTGCTCTGGACGATAGACACGTCTCTGCCCTCGGGTGAATCGCTATTCGCGGTCTACCTGTCAATCGACCTGATAGCATTCGTCATGATATCTTACATCTACAGGGTCACCAAGACAGCAGACGGCATCGGCCGGATCCCGCTCCTGGCTGGCTCTTGCGTGCTCATCCTGCTGGTCATAGCAGGCTTCGCCGTCTAGGCGATTGCGGGACGGCGGCATCGGAATTCGGCGGACGGACAGCTCCTGCTGAGGTTCCCGCCCTCGAGAAGGGTCGCCTCCCAAGGTCGTGGTTCTCACTGTTGAGAATGGCATACCCCTCTTAAATACGAAGGAGAGCCTCGTGTTCCGTGATGATTTCCGGTCCGCTAAGGGTAACCTCTATGGTGAAACGCGCTATCCCTGAGCGAAGGCCCGCGAAATCAGCAAGGCTCAGTGCGTCTCGTGAGGGTGGAAAGGGCCTTGGCCTTGGCGTGATGCTGTTGGTAACTGCGCTGTTGGTCGGACCGATGGTGCTTGTAATCACGCCAGCGCATGGGCAGACGCAGATGGTAACGGCGACACCGGGATACATCAACCTGGGTATGAACACGACAATAGGAGTCATAGCCCCAGCCGCCGGCACCTACTCTTTGAAAGTGCAAGAACCGAACGGGGCCGAGACCAGCGTCAACTTCACCTTCGCCGCGGCGGGGCAGACGGTGAAAGCCACGTTTGGCGTATCAAACTCAAGCTTTGACGCCGTGGTCAACCAAGTGGGCACCTACAACGTCTTCCTCGTCCAGGGAGGCCAGGTCGTCTCGTCGACCTCGTTCTACGCAACCAACCAACTCGTTGTCACCATGGACATGGTTACGGGAGGGACGTGCGCCTTTGTCCAGGGCGTGACGAGAGGAGAAGCACTGATTCCCAGATTTACCATGTTGTACGCCTCTAACGACGTCAAGCTGACAAACGATACGAAGGGCGCGTCCGTGAATTTCACGATGCCCGGGGGGCAGGTGGGAACCACCTCGTGGGATCCAAACGCATTGATTTTTGGCGGATACGTCGCGGATAATTGGAACTACAGCTACGTGGGATCCTGGAACCCGACGGCCAATGCGAGCGACGCCGCTGGCAACGTTGGAACGTTCAAGTACACCGGGAGCCCGTTTGTCATCACACCGGCCCAGCTCAGCACCAACGTCACCTTGCTGTCCACTTCAACAGGCAGCGTGCTGACCAGCCTGGCCAACGGGCAGGGCCTGACCATCAATGCCACAATCACCTATCCGACGAACGCCGAGCCGGTGTCAGGATTCGTCGCCCCTCTTAGTCCGAGTCGCGGTGGCTCCGTCACAGCCCAGGTCGGCTGGGGTTTCTACAACGCAACCTCTGGGACCTTTGGAGGAGGTAAGACCACCGGCACTCTAATCGGGACTGTGTTGATGGCTTATTCGGGCAAGAACGGAACGTGGACTGGCCAGTTCCAGTCAACTTCCCTCCCGACCCTCCCTGTGGGGGACACCTACGAAGTGGTGGTCAGCTCCAAGGACGGTACTTCCCCGACGAACACAGGCTTGGCAATCGCTGAACTCGCCCCGACGGCCGCGGGGTCTTCTTCCACGACGCTGACTTCGACCGCCGTGAGCACGCTACTGAGCACCACAACCCAGACCGTCGTCCAGACCGTCCAAGCCATCCCGACGATCGTCTATGCCGCTCTCGCCATCCTCTTGATACTCGGCGTGGTCATCGGCTACATCGTAAAAGTTCCGAGGTAGTCCGATGAAGCGCGTCGGCACTGCCGTGGTAACATCCTTGGCCATAATCTGCCTTCTCTTGTTCGAGGTGGGATCTGTCAGCGCCGCGACCTCGTCTTCGATGACGGTCTCGCCGACCGCTGGGATCGCGGGGAGCAAGATTTCGATCAGCGGAGATGGCTATCCTTCCAACACCAACCTCACGATAAAGTGGACCTCGGCGGACGCGAGCTTTGTGGTCTCAGGAAACCCGCCGCAGGTCACGGGAGTCAACGCGACCCCCATCGAGAGGACGCTCACCTCGGCGGAAACGAGCTCACTCGGCTCCTTTGTCGCCAATCTAACCGTCCCCCAAGACTATGGGGGCCAGCTCACCCTCCAAGCCTTTGCCTCTAACGGAACGGCGCTCCCGGGGAGGGCACTCTTCACGCTCGACGCATCTTACAAATTCTCTCCCTCTAGTGGTCCCGCCGGCACCCCGATTCAGGTGACTGCCACCGGGCTCGGCTACGGAGAATACAATGCCTATCCGTTCCTTTACTGGGACAACTCCATGGTTGGGTACTTCAGCGCAATCTCCACGAGAGGGACCGCGAACTTCACGTTCTATGCCACCGGGAGCCCCGGAACCCACTACATCGAAATCTACCTGGCGGACCAGGGCCCGGGATATCTCAATCCGACCTTCACGGCCCAACCATTCATGACGCAGTTCGATCTGACCGCGCAGCCCTCGAGCGGGGGTCTCAATCTTTCGGGCTCTGCGGTGATCGGAGCCCTCGCCATCTTCGCAGCAATCGTGGCAGCAATCGGGCTCTTCGTCTCCGTCGGAAGAATTGAACCCGAGAGGCGCAAGGCCGCCACAAGGTCTCTAGCCGCGGTCCTGATCATAATTGCTATTGTCGTAGCGGGGGTCGCGGGATACCTGGCCATCGCGCCATCCTCCCCGACGCAGAGCGTCAACTATACCTCGGCGGCCACGGTCGTCCGGCCGGCAATATCCGTGCCTCAGAACAACGCGGCGTCCGGGCCGAGGATTTCAGTGTCTCCGGTCATCGCCAGCGTCGGCCAGAACGTCACTGTGAGCGGCGCGGGCTTCGGCCCGAATCAGCAGGTCCCGCTCTCATGGTCCACGAGGAAGGGAAACAACCTGAACGGGTACAAGTTGGTCGAGGAATCCCTTAGGAACGCGACCGCCAATTCAACCGGCTCGTTCTCCTTCAGCATGAAGGCGCCCCCCGACCTCGGTGGGGTCCACTTCATATCCGCGGGCAACCTCACGCGTAACTCCAACGGGACCCTCTTCCTCCAAAGGACGGCCTCGATCAACGCCACGCAGGGCTCTGCGGGCACGGTCGTGAAGATAACGATGTTCGGAGTGGGATGGACTTTCAACACCAACATCGCGGCCCTCGACTACGACAACACGTACATCGGGTACGGCTGCGGGTTCAGCACCGGAGGCAACGTGACGATGTACCTCACCGTCACTGGCGCCCCGGGAATCCATTCGATAGACATCTACCCATCGATATGGTGGGGCACATCGAATTTCTATAACCAGTATCCGATCGAATACAAGTTCCCGCTGCTCACACCGCAGGACCATCCATCGCTGATGCCCTCGTTCCACTTCACGTTCCTGATAACCCCGAGTTAGACCCTACGGGATGAGAGGCAGACTCGTCCTGGTGCTTGCCTTCCTCGTCTTGCTCTCCGTCGGAGGCGTCTTCGCAATCCTTCGGCCCTCCCCAGCCTTTGGCTGCCCGTCCTTCTTGGGGATGCCCGTCGTGAAGAGCGAGCTCGCCTCGAGGAGCTTCGGGGCAGTCACGACATTCGCTCTGCCCGCGCCCGAGAGGTGGCCCAACGCGATCGCGGTCGCCCCCGACGGCTCGGTCTGGTTCGGCGAGGAGGCGGTGCCGGCGCTGGCGCACTTCTTCCCGACGAACGGCACCCTGATCGAGTATTCCTTCCCCGGTTCCTATCCCAAAGGGTCGGGGGGCTACGACTGCGCCGACAAGACGGACATCTGGGGGGTCGCCCTGTGGGGCGGACGAGTCTGGGCTACCGACTCGTCGATGGACAGGCTCGTTGGATTGAGCCCGACGAACGACACGTTCAAGGTGGTCGCGCTCGCCGCGAACGAATCCTTGCCCTACACTCTCACCCCTGGGCCGGACGACGCTCTCTGGTTCACCCAGATCAGCTCGGGCCAGATCGGGACGCTCTTCCCGAACGGGACGGCGGCGGAGCACTCGGTCCAAGTCCCCGAGCACCTCAACGGCACGACGGCGACCGTCAACGCGCCGGGGGTCCCGGCGCAGATAGTCTTCGCCAACAGCAGCGTTGGCTACTACGTCGACGCCTCCCCTCTCATCAGCGGCTCTGCGGTCTTCGCGTTCGACCCTCAAGACTTCCGACCGCAGCCTATAGGGGAAGGGAACCAGAGCCTGTCAGACCCTGACAGCATATCGCTCGGTGACGGGGGCGTCTGGCTTGCTCAGCACGGCGACTCTAGCCTCGCGTTCGAGGACCTGAAGAGCGGCAACTGGACGTTCTACCCCACCTCGAGCGTGGGCTACATCGGGACCACCCTGCCTTACTTCGTGGAGACGAACGGCTCCCTCGTCTGGTTCAACGAGCACTTTGGGAACAGGATGGCCGTGATCGACTCCTCTGAAAAGACCTTGACGGAGTACAGCCTCTCCGACCCTGCGGCGGCCAACATGTCCCAGATAGACAACGTCCTGACCTTCGCCCTCGGCGGCGAGAAAGCGTGGTTCACGGAATCGACCTCCGACGCGATAGGATTCGTGAACGCGTCCTACCGTCCGTCCTTCTCGATATCGGCGAACGAGAGTCCCGTCCTCTCCGTCCAGAGGGGAGGGAGCGGGAACGTGCAGGTCGACCTGCAGGGGAACTCGTCGTCTCCCATATCCATACAGCTCCCTGACTCGACGTCGCCAACCTTGGCGGGCACTGACATCACGCTGCACACGGACAAGAGCGAACTCGCCTCGCTCGCCGGGAACCAGACCATCGACGTAGGCGTCGACGTGGGGTCGGGGGCAACTCCCGGACGATACACCCTGCTGATTACCGCCACCGACGGCCTGATATCGCGTTCGGTCTACCTGGAACTCTCCATCCTTCCGTGAACCCAAGGGCTCTCAGGGGCTCAATTCTGCGGGTCGCCGTGGACGCTTCAAGTTCTCTGGGCTCAGGATAGCGTATGGTTGCCAAGAATGAGAATCGTCTTCTCGTCTTATTAGCGCGGGGAGTCGTTTCTCTTCGAGGCCGCGAGCGGTATGGTCGAATCCGTAGTTTCTCAGCAGTCTGCGCCGACCCAGTCGGGGAGCGCGCTCAGCCGCGCCCCGGCAGCGGCGCCGCGCGAAGAGGTTCTAAGGATCGAACGCCTGACGAAGAGCTTTGACGGCAAGACGAACGCCGTAGACGGCGTAACCTTCACCGTGATGCAGGGGGAAATCTTCGGGTTCCTGGGCCCGAACGGGGCCGGAAAGAGCACGACGATAAACATGCTCACGACGATCCTTCGCCCGACATCAGGGGACGCCGTCGTCTGCGGCCACGACCTGACCAAGGAGCAGAACGCCGTGCGGAGGAGCATCGGGGTGGTGCCGCAGGAGTCCACCGCCGACGAGGACCTGACCGGGATAGAGAACGTGCTCCTCTGCGCGGACTTCTACGGGATACCCCGGAAGGTCTCCAAGCCGCGCGCGAATGAGCTTCTTGAACTCGTCGAGCTGACGAAATACGCCGGCAACAAGGTTGGCACCTACTCCGGGGGGATGAAGAGAAGGCTGGAGCTCGCCTCCGGGCTTATCAACCGCCCGAGGCTGCTGTTTCTCGACGAGCCCACCCTCGGCCTCGACGTCCAGACGAGGGCTGCCGTCTGGGACTACATACGCATGCTCAAGGAAGGGTTTCACATGACCCTCTTTATGACGACCCACTACCTCGACGAGGCGGACAACCTCTGCGACAGGATCGCCCTCATCGACCACGGGAAGATACTCACCGTAGGCTCCCCAAGAGAGCTCAAGGAGAGCATCGGCGGGGACATAATCGAAGTCCAGGTCCAAGACAGAATGGCCGACATATCTCCAGCGATAAGGGGGGTCGCCAACGTCGTCGAAGTAAGGAGGACCGACTCCGATTACAGGATCAAGACCCTACTCGGCGAAGAGACAGCTCCGGCCGTGATGGAGGCGTTCCGACTGGCAGGAGCCAAGGTGACCAAGATATCCATCGCGAAGCCGTCGCTGGACCAGGTTTACCTGGAGTACACGGGTCGCTCCATCAGGGAGGAGCACGCTGACAGCAGCACTCAAGCCCCGCATCGGGGAATGATGGGCATGAGGAGAGGCCGGTAGCGGAGCGCGTGGGTGGAGAAGAATGACCAACCAAAAGACCGCAGCTGAGAGCCAGACAATTTCCACGCCTTCGGACGCGACGAGGAGCGCAGGCCACAACTCGCTCCCCTCCTTCGACCAGGAGACCTCGGTCAACGAAAGCCCGCTCCACGGCCTGTGGGCACTCACGAACCGGGACCTCAAGAAGTGGTACAAGGCCCCCCTCATCCTCCTCCTGACGCTCATCCAGCCCGTGATATGGCTGGGGCTCTTCGGAAAGGCGATGAACTTCGGCGCGATCTTCACCGGAAGCTCGTTCAACATCCCCGGTCTCAACATCCCAGCGCAGGAGCTCAACGCCCTCGCGGGGCAGATAATGCAGAACACCTTCGGGACGACCGACTACTTCTCCTTCCTGGCTGTCGGCATGCTCTCCTTCATCTCGCTGTTCATGGCGATGAATAGCGGGAGCTCGGTGGTGTGGGACCGGCGGCTCGGCTTCCTCAACAAGGAGCTCAGCACCCCCCTCTCGCGCGGCGCGATACCGTTGGGAAAGGTCTTCGCCTCGATAGTGCGGGGGTTGAGCCAGGCGGCCATCGTGCTCGTGATAGCGATCTTGCTCGGGCTTAGCGTCTCGCACCTCACCGTCCTCGGGGTCCTGGGGACTTTCTCCGCGCTCTTCCTCATGGTGATGGGGTTCTCGTCACTCTTCGTGATGCTCGCGGTGCGCTCTTCGAACCAGGACACCCAGCTCATGATCGTGAACCTCCTCAACCTGCCGCTCCTCTTCGCGAGCAACGCCATGTTCCCCGCGAAGCTGATGCCGGGCTGGCTCCAGCCGGTAGTCAAGGTCAACCCGATCAGCTACGCGACCGACATCTCGCGTCAGCTCCTGCTGGGCTCCACAGGGATGGCGAGCCTGCAATTCGACTTCCTCTACCTGGGCTCGTTCGCGCTAATCCTCACGGTCCTCGGGATGATAGTGTCTTGGAGATTCCTCTCCAAATAGAGTCTCGACCGCCCGAAGAAAAGTATTCTAGCCTCCTTTGCGTCCTCAATAGGGATTGATGATGGCAACGAAGCGCTTCAGGCTGACGGCCCGGGTGAGCAGCTCCAGCCCGACCGCCATAAAGCCGGTCTTGGAGAAGGCCGTGGGGAAGACCTCGGTCAAGGAAGGCAACGACGAGTTCTTGGTCGAAGCTCGGATGGAGGGAGAGAGCGCGAAGGACCTCAACCGCTCACTTCTCTCTGCGTTGAGAAGGGTGGAGAAGAGGACGAGGCTGCGCGCGGAGTGGACCTCGGACGACGGGACGACCGAGCGCTACTTCGACTACGTCTTGAAGAAGACGACCAAGGCCGGCCCGTCGCCCTAGGCCCTCCATGCTGTCGTTCGTGGAATGGGAGACGGCTCTTCGCCGGCCTAATGGACGCAGGGCCCAGAGCCTTTGATCCCAGTCGGGTAGATGTACCCTGAGCTGTCTATCGTCAGTTCAACTGACGGTAGCGGTGACCCTCTTGTGGGCAGGTGTAGAAAGTTTTGGCGGGCCCGGTGGGATTTGAACCCTCGGCCTAACGCTTAGGAGGCGTTCGCTCTGTCCATACTGAGCTACGGGCCCAAATCCAAGGGCCTTCGCACCACCAATATACTGTTTTGCTATCCCGAAGCTCGCTAGAGGAGGTGGAACCTGATCACAACCTCCTTGGCCGCGCCGTCGAACATCGCCCCGTCTATCCTGATCGCCCCTATCGAACCCGTTCCCTCCACGTGCGCGTGGGGGCAGCAGCTCGCCTCCCAGTCGTGTATCCTCACGATCCTTAGGTGTTCGCCAGCCGCCGGCGCGGGCGAGAGGTCGTAGATTCCCGTCCCGAAGTGCCCCTCGGCCTCCTGCCTGTCCATCTCGAACTCCAGGACCTCGGCGTCCTCGGCGATCTTCCTGTTGGCTGCAGCCCCTATCCGTCCGAGCTCCTGGGAAGTCGGCGGTTCCTCAGACTTGAACCTCAGCACCCCCTCTTCGCCGAAGACGAACCGCCTCGGCCCTAGCACCTTCGTGACCGCACCCTTCAGCACGTGGATGGCGGAGTGGGCGCGGACCTCCGGGGAGCTCATGGGGATGCTCCCCGAGGCCCTTCTCTTTCACGCCGCCGCATCGACAAGCTCGAAGGCCAGCAATCACACGCTGATGATCTGGCGCAGGTCGTTGGCCCTTATGGCCATGCCGAACCGGTCCTCCCTCTTCTTCATGTAGCGGTATATCTTCCACATCAGGGCTGCGTTCCTCGTTAGGCTGAACTTGCCCTTTATCTTCAGGTCGACCAGCTTGTAGCACTCGTCGAAGATCGCGAAGTGCTTCAGGACCTTCGCCCTGTACTTCTTAAAGTCGGGCATGGTCTCCAGAAGGATGTTGCAGCACTGGATGCTCGGGATGATGCCCTCCCCCAATATCGGGAAGACCGTGCCGATGGCCTCGCCCACGCCCACCACGTTCCCCTCGTAGAATGGCTCGCAGTACCCCGGGGAGAGGAACCTGATGGGCCTTCCGATCCTCTTCTCCACCTCGCCGGGGTGGGCGGTGTTGTATTCGTCGACGTAGTCCACCTGCTTCTTGTCAAAGTCCCCCGCGCCGACGTAGCCATGGCCCTTCTCCAGAGGGAAGTACCAGAGGTACCCGGTGTCACGGGCAAACGGCTTGACGTAAAAGTCGTCTATCGGCGGACCGCCCTTGTACTTCATCTTGGTCTCGTAACAAGGGATGAACGCGTCGTTCTTGATCTTCGGAAGGAGCTCCCTGTGGTTCCCGGTGGCGTCGATGATCATGTCGAAGCCCTCCTTCTGGAGCTCCTCCTTGTTCGCCCTCACGCCGTACCTCACGTCCCGCCCTTTCATCAGGTCGACCTCGAACTGGTGCTTGTTGAAAGTGACCAGGCCGTCCAGCGGGATGTCGAGCATCTCGTCCCCTATCTCGACGTGCATCGTCTTGCCTTCCCAGAGGATGTACTTGTCGAAGTCCAGGCCGGTCCCGGCGGTGAGCTTCCTCATCTCGTACTTGGAGGTGCCCCACGCGCAGACCGCGAAGAACTTGTCCTTCGGCCTCCTCTCGAAACCAACGACCTCGTGCGACTCGCTCAGCCTGTTGACGAGGTAGGACCCCGAGACGCCCGTTCCGACGACGGCTATCTTCAAACTGGCCTACGCCGAAGTGAGCGTCACTAAATGTGTTTCGCTTTGAGGGCGGCCGCTGAAGAGGCTAGGGTTTCTGAGCACGACCCAGCTAATTCGACCCGGACGCCCGCCAAGCTTTAATATGCACCGAAGGTCGTCGGATTTTCTGGAGGGCTCGCACGGGTTGGCGATCTTTGGAGACATCGGGTCCGTCTTCGCGATGGGTCTGGTGGGCGTCCTTTTCACTTCAGTGATGCTGATCGTGCCCAGGCTTATAGCGCCGAAGAGCCCCAACCCCATCAAGAACGCGACATTCGAGGCCGGGCAGGTCCCCCGGGGGAGGGGCAAGATGCACTTCATGATGCAGTACTACGCCTATCTCCTCATGTTCGTGGTCTTCGACGTGATGGCCATGTTCCTCTTCGCCTGGGCGGTCGCGTACCAGCCCCTGGCCCTAGGGCAGCTCTCTAGTTGGATGATGCTGGTCTTCGTCGGCGCGCTCCTGATACCGATGGGCCTGACGGTGCACATGGCGGGGAAGCGCGAGATATGGTAGAGGCCGCGCAGGTCCCGAAGACCGGCGAGTTCAACGTCCTGGTCGGCAAGGTCAACGACATCCTCCAGGACGCCATCGGCGCCCCCCTCCGATACATAGTGAACTGGGGACGGCTCTACAGCCTCTGGCCGGTCCATTTGGAAACGGCGTGTTGCGTCCCTCCCGATACCGTGATCTTGGGCGACAACAAGCAGATCTCGGAATACGCCGTCGGCGACAGGGTCACTGGGACTACGGGCCTCGTCGACGTAGTCCAAACCTTCGAGCGTCAGTACCACGGTCCGCTCGTCAAGATCACCGGGCGAGGAATGCTCCCCGTCCTCGCGACGCCAGAACATCCCATCCTGACAGCGGAGAGGCGCATGTCCTCTGGGAAGGGGACCTATCTCCCCAGGAAGACGTGGAAGAGCGCAGGCAACCTGCTGAGTGCCCAGCCGGTGAAGCGCGACGGCAAATTCCTCTTCCCAACCGGGACCCACGACTGCCTGCTGATACCTCGCTCCGCCGGGTTCGTGGACTCTGAGTCAATCTCGCTGAGCGAATTCACCACCCGCAAGGGGATGAACATCGTCCGGGGTCGCGGCTTGAACCCGCCGACCGAGTTCCCTCTCACCCCGGACACCGCATGGCTTCTAGGGATTTACGTCGCAGAGGGCTGGAACTCTCTCAAGCATGACGTGTTTTTCTCCCTCAATCACGACGAGACCGACCTCATCAGCCGAATATTCGAGACTTGCCAGTCGCTGGGCTACTCACCACAAGTGAAGAAGAGAGAGACGGCCACGGTGGTGAGATTCTCGTCCGCGATCATGGCGCGCGCTCTCCGCGAATGGTGCGGTAGCGGAGCCGAAAACAAACGGATACCTGACTTCGTCCTCTACCACAAGGACTTGCAGCTGCTGAAAGCATTCCTGAAAGGGTACCTGGAGGGCGATGGATGCAAGATAACGGACGAAAGAGGCCCAGAGTTCCTCCGTTCAGACACGACATCGAAGATGCTCGCCTTGCAGCTGCAGCTCGCGTACGCACGATTGGGAGAGTTCGCGCGAATCAACAAGAAGGCGAGCGGCGGCCCCGAGAGGCTCCTGGGCAGGACGGTGATGACCCACGACTCTTACACCGTCTCGACCCTGGCCTCAAAGAGAAAGGTCTCGGACTTTCAGATCACGCCCGACTTCATCGTCGTGCCAATCAGAAGAATCGAGCGGGTCGAGTATTCAGGAAAGGTCCACAACATAGGGACGGGAGACAACACTTACCTGGTCTCCAACGCCGCGGTCCACAACTGCTCTGTCGAAGTCGGGGCCGCCTCCGGGTCGAGGTTCGACGCCGAGCGCTTCGGCGTGCTCGAGGCCTTCGGCTCGCTGAGGCAGTGCGACCTCATCATAGTGATGGGAACGGTGACCAGGAAGCTCGCCCCCAGACTCAAGCTGATCTACGACCAGATGCCCGAGCCGAAGTGGGTAATTGCGATGGGGGCCTGCTCGATAACCGGCGGCCTCTACTTTGACTCTTACAACGTCCTCAGGGGGATAGACGACATCATCCCCGTCGACGTCTACGTCCCGGGCTGCCCGCCGCGGGCGGAGTCCCTCATCCAGGGCGTCGCCCTCCTGCAAGACAAGATCAGGCACTCCACGAGCCTCCGCGGGACGTAGAGGACCCGCGGCCCACGAACGAGAGGATTTCGATTGCAGCCCGCTGACTCTGCGCAGAAAGTTCCCGCCGTCGGTCCACCGCCAGCGCCGGCTGGTCCGCCCGTTACCACCGCGGGCCCGTCCGTCCCCACGACGGGCCCGGTGACCCCTCCGCCCGACACCACTCGGACGAAGGCGCTCGCCGACCAGATCATCGCCAAGTTCCCGTCGACCAAGGTCGACTACGCGAGAGAGAGGAGGCTAAAAGTGACGGTCCCGCCCGAGCAGATCAGGGCAGCGGCGCTCTTCGTGAGGGACGTCCTCGGGTTCGACCACCTCAACGTCGTGGGCGGCACGGACTACATGCAGCAGCACGAGTTCGAGGTCATCTACTTCGTGGGCTCGATCTCAAAGCCAGGCCAGCAAGACCTCGTCGTCCAGCTCGCCGAGCGCGTCAAGAGGGACGAGTCGCCCAAGGTCCCGTCTCTCACCGAGGTCTGGGCCGGGGCGGAGCTTCACGAGCGGGAGACATACGAGATGCTAGGCATCATCTTCGAGGGGCACCCTGACCTGCGGCGCCTCCTCCTCCCGGAGGACTGGAACGACATCCCGCCGCTGAGGAAGGACTACGTCTCTCCGGGGAGATAGCGAGCTTGTCCGCAGCCTTCGAGTACTCTCCTGAAGCGGACCGGATAATGGCCGTCTCCCTGGGGCCGCAGCACCCGGGGGCTGGGCACTTCCGGATACGCCTTTGGCTCGACGGAGACCTGGTCGTGAGGGCCGACCCGGACCCCGGCTACGTCCACAGGGGAGAGGAGAAGATGAGCGAGTACAGAAACTACATCCAGAACGTGCCCCACCTCGAGAGGCCGGTCATCCTCGACAGCTCTGGAATCCTCTTCGCCTACTCGCTCGCGGTCGACCAGCTGATGGGGAACAAGATCCCGCCCAGGGCGGAGTACCTCCGAGTCATAATGGCCGAGATCAACAGGATAATCTCGCACGAGTACTACCTCGGGATCCTCGGCCTCTTCGTCGGGCAGACCACGATGATTACGTGGATGATGGGCGACAGGGACCTCTTCATCGACCTCGGCGCGAGGATAGGCGGCGCCCGCGTCACCTTCGCCTACATCATCCCGGGGGGCGTCAGGAACGACATGCCCGAGGGCCTCCAGGTGCAGGCCTTCGAGACCCTGGACTGGTTCGACAAGAGGATGGACGAGTACGAGAAGATGTTCTTCAGGAACCCCCTGTGGGAGGAGAGGTCGAAGGGCGTCGGGGTCCTCTCCAGGGAGGACGCGATCAGGCTCGGTGCGACCGGCACGGTGCTCAGGGCATCCGGGGTGGCGCACGACATCCGGAAGGCGGAGCCTTACAGCGTTTACCCGGAGTTCGACTTCTCCGTCGCCTCGCTCAAGGAGGGCGACACCTGGTCGAGGGCATACGTCGCGCTGGAAGAGATGCGGGAGTCGGTCAAGATCCTGAGGCAGGCCTTCAAGAACATCCCCCCGGGCCCGGTGAGGCTGAAGCTGGGACCGCAGCCCAGGGTGCCCGCGGGAGAGGTCTACGCGAGGACCGAGGCCGCCCACGGGGAGGAGAGTTACTTCATCGTAAGCGACGGGACTCCGAAGCCCTATAGGCTGAAGATTGGGACAGGGAGCTTCAAGAACATGATCGTCATCCCTCACCTCCTGAAGGGGATACACATCGCGGATATCCCTCCCGTCTACTGGGGATTGAATTATTGGCCAGTACATGCTGATAAGTAAGCTCAATTTAAGCTTCTTTTGTCAGTCAGAGCAAGATTTACACTCTAACGGACAATCTTTTAGCCTCCATTTCGCGTTCGCGCCTCATCTTCAGCCGCAAATTTATCTCTCGCCAACGCAATGTAATCCACGCACTCCTTTTTGATCTGCTTTCGTAGCGAGTCCCATTCTGCGACAATTCTCTCCCGGTCTACCGTCTTGGAACGGTACTCGAGTTTCAAGGCGATGCTTCTCTTTTCAAGCTTTTCGGGATGCCTAATCGGCATGGCCCCGAGGAGTCGCACCACATCTTCGTATCGCCACAATGCGAGACACCATATCCAGTCTTTCGAGTTCTTGATGCCTCTCTCAAGGGCTTCCTCAGGATTCTGTCGCTTCCTTGATATTGCCGGATGGTACCCCAATTTCCGTAATTTCACACAAATCCGCAATAGCAGTGCTTCGTTCGTGTTTGCGAAGGTCAACTCGAAAGCTCCGTGCTCCCTCTTTTTGTGAAAGTAGAGACTCCCTCAGCGTCGAAGAAGCCGGCCAAGAAGGCGAGAAACGCCCCATCATCTTGGAATGCGGTCTCGATATACCTGTCTCTGTCAAGCAAGAATTCGAAGCTCTTGTCCATGTCGCAATCCAAGCTCCATTCATAGCCAGTAACAGGGTCGCCTTTCGGGTATTCGTGGGGGTGCCCATTGCCGGAGAAGAGGTCTCTGAACAGGCTGGCCATTCTTGGATGGGTAGTCGCCACTCTCACCCTTATCGCCCTCCCATGTCTTTGGACGTATAGGCCGCCTACCGTTAGACCCGCAAGGTAGGCAATCTCCTTCATGTCGCCCGTGAACGGGGTTCGTTTGTGCTTCGTGACTATCTTGATTTGCGCCTCCACCTTGTCCCTGAGGCCTAGACCCCTCCTGTGCAGATGGTTGAAGACCGTGACTGCATTGACCGACGTTCCTGCGATTTGCTTCAGCGATTCGCCCTTCTGATATCTGACTATCCAGTCGTCTACCATCGAATCTGTGACCTTTCTGATGTGCGCGGCTGGGTCTCTTCGAGCGATTCCATGTATCTTGAGGTGATGCAGGATTGTCGATTCTGCGGTCTTGGGGCTTGCATAACTCAGTCCGTACACCTTCGCGATCTTCGAGGCAGAGAGCTTCTGCTCGAGATAGAGTCGCTCGAGGTCTTCTGCAAGCGGTGGCCAAGCGAGCCTCGCCGAGCCCGTATCGCTCGTCTCATTGGCCATGGACCCGTAGCTTGACGGATTATAAGAACGGCCACATCACAACTGCGCAAGGCCTGGGCGAGGGAGGGGTGGTCTGGTCCTTCGACCGCAAGAATCAGGAAGCGGGTTTCCTTCGCGTGGCGGCAAGGTAGCCCGTCGCCACGATGAAGACAACTGCCACCGCTGAGATCCCGTAGGCCGTCGTCGCGCTGACTTCGCCGTAGGTATTCGAGACTGTCACCGTGTTCGCTGGGGCAGTGACCGTCACGGTGGCTGTCGAGCCGGAGACCGTCGCGGCCGCCGTCGCGACCCCGAACTGGTTCGTCGGGCACAGCACTCCGCAAGTGCTGTTTACGAGCCTCCAGCCCATGTCCTCGTGGCCCCACTGGGGGTCTGCCGCGGTCGGGGCGCAGTTCCCCGTGTCTATTCCTCCCGTGTCTATGGTGTGGCCTTGGTCGATGTAGGTCGTAGGCGCGTAGCCCAGCGCCGTGAAGGTGATCTGGGGGTCGGAGACGGTGTCCGTCGTGGGAGTGCACCCGCTAAGGAAGTTGGCGTCGCTCGTGTCAAAGTCGTAGGTCGCGTGATTCGCGCTCCCAGGGCCAGAGGGATAGTTGCCTGTCGGGCACGTGTACGACCCGTCGCTGCTCGTCCCGGCAAAGATGACCTCTCCCCCCGGTGGGATGACGATCGGGCTCCCGAGGTACGCCGGCTCTGACCTGTTCCCAAAGTAGTATTGCTGCCCGAACCAGATATTCACGGTAAAAGGCCTGGGAGGCTCGGCGCAGCTCGGGGTGCCAGGGTCGCCCGAGGCGGGAAGGGGGAGGGTGACCGTCAGGTTCGTCAAGGTTATCTCTGAAGTCACTCCGGTGTTGGTCACCAGGATCGCGCCGCCGTCCCAGTCTCCGCCCGCGCAGTTACTCGGGTCGTCCGGGTTTCCGTTGTAGTTTGTTGAGGCGCCTATGAACTGGACGTCGTGAGAGCCGCACCACGGGCTGGGGAAGCAGTAGGTGCAGTTCCCCGAGCTGGGCCCCCGACCCTCGGTGTCTGCGTAGCCCACGGCAATCAAGATCGATGGGGGAATGTTTGGGAGCTGGACGGGCGCGGCCGTCGCCAAGTGTTGACCGATGGCGAGGAGCGCCACGACCGAGGCCACCAGGAGAGTCGCACGGCCCGACTTTTTCACTAGTATCTCCAACTCGCTCTCACGTGGACAAAGCTCGTGACCGGCACCACGGGACAGCCGGCCGAAGGCCCGTAGAAACGAAACGTGCGAGTGGACGGACCGCGACCTTGCCGTGCATCCAGAACTCGCAACCGTCAAGGATGCGCGCGATATTAAAGCGTCGCGCCGGCCCCGAACTCGGGCGAGAGCAAACTTCCGGGTTTATCTATTCCGGGTGCCGATGAAGGGCCATGACTAAGCCCGAGGGCTCCTTCCTCTTCGTCTGCGTTCACAACGCGGGGAGGAGCCAGATGGCGGAGGCCTTCGCGAGGAGGCGCGGCCTGAAGGCGGACAGCGCGGGGACCATGCCGGCGACGACGGTCAACCCCGCCGTCGTCCAGGTGATGAAAGAGGAGGGCATCGACCTCTCCTCGAGCAAGCCGAAGCTGCTCACGAACGAGATGATCAACAAGGCGGCACTGGTCGTGACGATGGGCTGCTCCGTCGAGGAGGTCTGCCCCAGGCCGATGCTCGCCAAGATGCAGAAGAAGCTGGTCGACTGGGACCTGGAAGACCCGAAGGGGAAGACGGTCGCGCAGGTCCGGGAGATCAGGGACGAGATAGAACGCAGGGTCGCGGCGCTGTAGAACCTCCTTCGATCGGCGGACGAACCAATTGGCACGTCGACGCGAAAACAAGAATTACTCCTGAAATACATATATAAGCTCCCATGAAGGCGAAACGGTTTACTTGGAAACGCTAAAGGACGGAAAGGAGTCATCCAAGGATGAATTTCCAAAAGTCTCTGTGGACGAAGCCTACGACACCCTAAAGTCCATGCGAGTCCACGGCGCAGGCCGGATCGCGAGGTTCGCCGCCCAGGCGCTGAGGGACTATGCGAGGGAGGCGAAGGGGAAGAACTCGAGGGAGTATTGGGCGACCGTATTGAAAGCCGGAGAGAAGCTCAGGTCGGCCAGGCCCACTGCCGTCTCGCTACCGAACGGCGTCAACTACGTCCTCTACGGCGGCAGGACGGCCTTCGAGTCGGGCGCATCGGTCGAAGACCTCAGGACAGCCGTCGTGAACACCGCGGACGATTTTCTCACCTCGAGCCTGGACGCCGTGAAGATCATCGGCGAGATAGGCGCGAGGCGCGTCAAGAACGGGGACGTCGTAATCACGCACTGCAACAGCGAGGCCGCCATGAGCATCCTGAAGAAGGCCCACGACATGGGGAAGGGCATCAAGGTCTACTGCGACGAGACGAGGCCGAAGTTCCAGGGCCACAAGACGGCCGCCGCGCTAGCCGCCTACGGAATAGACACCACCCTGATCTGCGACTCCGCGTGCAGGGTCTACATGTCGCACGCCGACCGGACCGTCGTGGGTTGCGACGCGATCGCAGTCAATGGCGCGCTGGTCAACAAGATAGGCACGTCTCAGGTGGCGACGATGGCGCACGAGGCCAGGGTAAACTTCATGGTTGCCGCTGAAACTTATAAGCTCGACTTCAAGACCTTGACGGGAGAATTGGTGGATATCGAAGAGCGGGACTACACCGAGATCGCCTCAAAGGAATGGAGCGGTCACAACCCGAAGGTAAAGTTCAGCAATCCGGTATTCGATGTCACGCCACCTGAGTATATCGACTTCTATGTCACCGAGAAGGGGATAGTGCCGCCCGGGGCGGTCTTCTCGCTGATGAAGGAGCTATACCAGTACACCGAGGGCGCGCAGGCGAGACCCAGCACCCATTAAACGGAGCACGAGTAAGATGATAATCTTTGGCGGTTCTGCAGGCGAGACTCTCGCGGTGAGAGTGTCGCTCCTTACGGGAGCTAAGCTGGGGAAGGTCAAGAGGCAGAGGTTCCCCGACGGCGAGCAATACCTCAAGATCGAGGAAGACATCAAGGGTCAGGACATCGTCTACATCCACCCGCTGGGAGGCAGGCCGGACGAGCTCATCATGGAGTACCTGCTCACGATGGACGCGTTCAAGAGCGCGAGCCCCAAGACTATAAGCGTCGTAATCCCGTACTTCGCATACGCAAGGCAGGACGCCAGGTTCCACCCAGGAGAGCCGCTCAGCTTCCACCTTGTCGCGAAGCTCCTCGAGTCTGCGGGTCCAAGCCGGATATTCACGATAGACGTCCACCTCCAGAGGGTCCCGTCCCTCAAGGAGGTCTTCAAGGTCCCCGCGACCAACCTTACCGCGGTCCCCTACATCGCCGAATACATCAACAGGATATTCACGCCGAAGAACCCGATAATCATCGGTCCTGACGACGAGTCCGAGCAGTGGGCAAAGGTCGCCGCCGCGAAGATAAAGACCGACTACGCTATCCTCCAGAAGACGAGGTTCTCCTCGACCGAGGTCAAGGTCAAGGTGAGGGGGAGCGAAGGCGTCAACGTGAAGGGCAGGGACGCGATAATCATCGACGACATCATCAGCACCGGCAACACCATAGTGGAGGCCGCGAACCTGGTCAAGAAGGCAGGAGCCCGCAAGATCTACGTCGGGTGCACCCACCCGGTGCTCAGCCTCAACGCGCTCCCGCTCATGTACAGCAACAACATCGAGGGCGTGGTCGGGACCGACACGTTCGCAGGGCCCATCAGCTTCGTGAGCGTGGCGCCGGTCATCGCCGAAGCTCTGAAGAAGAAGTAGCCCCGGCCAGCTCATCCGAACTCGCAGCGGAGCAGGCGTATCGCGTCCCTGAATCTCGGGACTATCGACACGCCCTTGCGTAGAGGGGATCAGTAGCGTCTCCTGGGCGCCCTTTAGGTGCACCTTGTGAGGGCCTTCCGGCCGCCCGTCGATTCTCTCAGGCGATCTTGCGAATGCCGCGCCTAACCCGAGGCGGGATAAAGGCCTGCAGAGTCGAGCATGGCCTCCGCTGCTATGCGAATATAACGGAAAGGAGGCCCCCGGAGGGGCGCTAGACGTCCGGACTCAGAAGTTCGTCGCTGGCGGGCCGACGCTCTTCAGATAGTGGAGCTCATACGGCTTGCCCGACTGTCCCGCGATGCAGCAGGTACACCCATAGTCAGCGCACTGCAGTGAGTTGTCGTGGGGGCACGAGCCGCACTCGCAGAATATGTCGCCCTTTGTGTGGTCTTTCATTCTTATCCCACTCTCTACTCCGAGCGGAACATCTGCCTATAGTCGGTCTCCTTCTTGCCGAGCTCTGGTACGACGGTCATCGCGGATGCGACCGCGTACTTTTGCCCGAAGAACTGGAGAGAGGCCGCTAGCTCTGGGTGGGTCTTGGCGTACTCCTCGATGGGGATCTTACTCATGTAAGCATCGACTGCCTGCCTGGCAGCGGTAGCGCCCGCCTTGGTGCCCCACGGGTGGCCGTGGACTGCGCCCCCGTTCTGGAGCTGGATGTCCAAGCCCATCAAGTCGATGGAGTAATGATAGTTGTTCGGCGTAAGCCCTCCCGAAGCGACGCCCATCATGGGCTTTAGGTGCCCGATCGGGCGCTGCATCTCGTCCATGATCTCGGGGATTTCGACGAACTTTATCGCGTCTCCCAGCTTGCCTCTGGCGGTCCCTACGTGGATCATGTCTCCGCCAGCGACCCTGCCGAGCCCGGCGATGACCTTGAAGCTGATCCCGTGCCTGGGGTGGCGGGTGAGGGAGGCGTGCGACGCCCTGTGGAGGTGGATCGGGACGTTGATGCTCGGGTCCTCTGCGAGGGCCCTTAGCGCGGGGTACCAGGCCGCCATGATGTTGAGCATCAGGCCCCTGGCACCGTGCGCGATCATCTTGTCCGCGACCTCGAGCGACTTCTCAGAGTCGACCGTCACCTGAGGCGCGTACATGTAGTCGCCCCCTGGATGGGCACCCTCCGACTTGGCTTTGTCGAGCGCCTCGTAGACCTTGGCGACCCTGTCGAGGAGCGGCGAGCACCACTGGTTGAAGTAGGTCTCGTCGTCCTTGAAGGTGTCGACGCCTCCCATCGCGGCGTCGTAGAACTGCTGGGCCGCTCCCGTATCGGTCACGCCCATCTTCGGCTTGATCGTGATGCCGACGTGCGGCCGCCTGCTCTTCTTCGTCCCGACAATCTCCCTAAGGCCTTCTGTGCCGAACTTCGGCCCCTTGAAGAGCTTTAGGACGCTCGGCGGGAGCTGGAAATCGATCCACTTGCAGTTGGGGATTGGTGTGAAACCCATCCAGTTCCCCGTCACAAACGTGAAGAGGTCTGGGATTCCCCTGTTGTCCAGGTCGAGCAGGTATGTCGGGAAGGCAACCTTGACCCAGCCCGAGTGCTTGAGCGAACCTGAGGGGTCCTCGTACTTGTAAGAGTACATCTTCGCGGCGGTCTTCGTAGAGAGGTCGGTGGCCGTGGAGACGTCAGTGAACGTCCCGACCGACTGCTCTGCGGCGATGATGACTCCGGCCTGGTCGATTGTGACCCGTGGGTCGCACGTTATGAAGAAGGTCGCCAGGACGTTCTTGTCTACGTCTACCTTGTCAGGAGTGGTGGAGAATATGTCCCCTCTGTCGTGTTCGACGCTAGGGGCGCTCCATCTCC
>JAPCJO010000071.1 GCA_027886905.1 Nitrososphaerota archaeon | reverse complement strand
TGACGACCGCAAACGTCATAGGCCGCAACCCTCGATTCCCGAACTCGTCCAATGGTCGCAGCAAACGTCCCGCCAGCCGAGGTGATGGAGAAGTACAGGACGATCGCCGTCGTGGGCGCGTCCAAGAACCCGGAGAAGCAGGCGTCCACCGTCCCCAGATATCTCAAGGACCACGGTTATCGGATAATCCCCGTCAACCCTACAGCGACCGAGATAATGGGGGAGGCCGCGTACCGCAGCCTGCTCGACATACCGGAGGCCGTGGGAAGGACGGTCGAAGTCGTGGAGGTGTTCAGGCCCAGCGACGAGCTGCCGCAGGTCGCCCTCCAGGCCGCGGAGATGAAGAAGCGCCTCGGGCGCCCTTTCGTCTTCTGGGCCCAGCAGGGCCTGGAGAACGAGGAGGCGAAGGGGATACTGGAGAGGAACGGGATTCAGTACGTGATGGATGCGTGCATGCGGACCGTGCACCAGACTCTCGTCAGGAAGACTGCTTGAGGAGCTCGTAGAGCCTGAACTTCACTTCCTCCCCTGGAGAGAGAACGTAGCCGCAGAAGCTGCACACGACCCCGCTCTCCTTCCGCTTCAGGGAGGCCCTGCCGCACTTCGGGCACTTCATCTCCTTCGAGTCGTTCTTGGTGGGTCTTGACATGGTTGATCGGCTGGGCGGTCCGTCGATGCGATGCCGGGCGCCCTTTATAGGCTTGCGAGCGGCGGACTACGGAGCTTTGGGCTGGACCGTCTACATGCTGAGATGCAGGACGGGGGAACTCTACACCGGCTGCACCACCGACCTCGACAGGCGAGTCCGAGAGCACAACTCGGGCTCCGGCAGCAAGTTCACCCGGTCCCGGCTTCCGGTCGCCGTGGTCTACAAAGAGGAGCTGGGGAGCAGGTCGGAGGCGCTCCGAAGGGAGCGGGCGATCAAGGAGATGAAGCGGAGCGAGAAGCTCCTCTTGGTCGGTCACACGGCCTTGGCCGCGAGCGCGTAGACCGGGCTGTCCGCCCTGAAGGGGCTCTTTGTGGTGAACGACTCGTAGGTCTCTTTCACTTTCCATCCCGCGGCCTCGAGCCGCGGGACGAGCTCGTGGGGCGCGTAGACCCTGATGTCGACCGGGAACTCTCCCGCGAACTTTAGCGCCTCCCCTCCCTTCTCTCCGCGTTTCAGGTAGAACCTCCAGAGCCCCTTCTCGCGCGACCTCGTAGAGTCGAAGCTGTAAGTGTCGAGGACGAGCAGCTTCCTGCTCTCTTCGTAGACGTTCTGGGACGGGTTCCTCGCGATATAGTCTCTGTTCCGCAGCCCGGATATGAGGAGGAGACCCCCCGGCCTCGTCACCGCCCGCGCTTCCCTGAAGAACCTGAGGTCGTCCTCCTCCGACCCGTATCCGATGCTGGTGAACACGTTCAACGCGGCGTCGAAGCTGGTCGGCTTCAGCCTCTCGCTCAGGTCGCGCATGTCGCCCACCAGGAACCTTGCCCTTCCAGACGCAACCTTGAACTGCGCCGCCTTCTTCTCGGCCTCCGCGATGAGGTGGGGCGAGAGGTCGATGCCTGTGACCTCGAAGCCCAGCCTTGCGAGGGGCACCGCCACTCTTCCGATTCCGCACGGGACATCAAGGACCCTGCAGCCCTTGAGCCCCTCCTCGGCGAGATAGGACGAGATGGCGACCGCGTCCTCTTCGCCCCTCTCCCACATCCCCTCGAGGACGAGCTGGTAGAGCTTCGCGTTCCTAACGAAGACGTTCCTGGCCCAGTCCACGCGTCCCTGTCGCTGGGACGCTAGAAAAGCCTGGGCCTTTCGCAAAGGCCCGTTCAGCGCTTGGACCTGGAGATCGCTATGCCGACCACTGCCGCGAGCGCACCCGCGACGGCAATGGTGCCGATGGCAAGGAGGGTGACTCCGGGGATGTTCGAGGGAGACTTCGCCTGCGACACGAGGGCTGACGCGGGAATCGGCGGAATGGCGGCTATCTGTGCGGCCGCCCTCGACGCGCCGTTGGAGGTGGCGACTGCGGCCCCTTGCGCTCCCGGTTGCTCTTGGGAGGAGTTAGGAGAGGCCGCCGAGGAGGCAGAGCCCGCGGCGTAGAGGATTGGCGGGGACTGGGTCTGGGCGGTCAGGACCATGCTCAGGCTCGTCTGTGGCGGCAGGAGCAGTGCCGACGCGCTAAGGTAGACGTAGTTCGGGCTGTAGTAGAGCGTGACGTTGACGGGTTGGCCTCCCACGTTGACCTGCACGGTCGTCTGGCTCTGGGTGAGGTTCACCTGCACCGAGTCGGAGGCGGTCACGGTCAAAGGAACGGCAGGGACGACCAGCTGCGCCACTCCATTGGACGCCGTCTGGGCATAGAGGGACAGGTTGGGGTTGTCTCCCCAAGACGAATCCGTTCCGACGATGTTCGCGGAGACGTCGGCGCCGGAGACGGCCGTGCCGTTCTTGAAGGTCACGCTCACGGAGACGTCGGCGGTCGGGATGCTAGACGGGGCCTCCGTGGCAATCGTCAAGCTTGCCGGGCCGGTCACTTGCGCAAGGGAATAGCCGTACTCCGTCGGAGCGTTGCCGTTGAAGCAAGGAAACGCAATGTCAGAGGACGTGGAAGGACCGGAGTTCGTCTTCAGTGCCGAGGATGGTGGGGCGGCTCCTGCTCCAGACTGGGCGCACACGCAACAGACCGGAGACTGACTTGGCTCCGGACCGTTCGCGGTGGCGGCGAAGAGATAGGCGCCCGAAGGAAGCTCCAGGGTTACCTGCGGGTACTGGCCCGTGTAGGAGGCGACGGGCGTCCCGGTGGAGTTGTACGCGACCAAGTCATAGGAGCTCACCGCGGTCAGGTTGCTGGTCTGTATCGAGAGCTGGACGGCGTTCAGGGTCGGCGCAGTGTCCAGATTGCTCGCCGTCGGCGTGACCGCCAGAAGCTGAGGGACCGACGACAGCCCTACCAAGAAAAGAGTAAGGACCGACGCCGACACTATGGTTGCCGTTACCTTCGACATTCGCGTTGGCTTCGCTTGCATGGTGACTTGTTACCAGACAGGCGATAGTGGGCAGTCTACATGAGGCTATGGCGTAGAACGCCCGTTCTGTTGTCCAGAACAGGCCCAATGGCGCTCCCGCACTTCGAGCAGGGGACGCCACCGCCCTGATCCTCCCAGCGCGCCGGGGATGGCCCCGCCCTTATGAATTGCGGGGCCGCTCCCGAGCTCAGCCTAAGAGGGCCTGCCTCCGGCGCTGGTTCCTAGGCAGCCTCGAAGGATTCCTGCGCTTCCGTAGACTGGGGTATGTCCGGGAACTTCTCCTTCATCCGGCTCTCGGCTACGGCCGCAGCTTCGGAGAGGGCCATCTCCGCCTCTTCGTTGGCGGTCTCGAAGTTCATCGTATAGCCTCCCATCGACCCGGCGTCCACCAGGATTCCGCTCAGCAGGCTGGAGACCTCTCCCAGCTCTCCCTCGGCGTCTGGCATGAGGCCCACGATGTCCTGCTTTACGCTCCTCACGATCGAGGTTGCAGGCGCGAGTGTGGTGACTATGTCCCCGAGCTCCGTGATGGTGTTCAGCCTCAGGACTATCTGCTCGAGAGCCAGCTTGGACTGCGTGACCATCTTCCCCACCTTGCGGACCTCCGCAAGTTCGTTGGCGAACATCGAGGCCCTTTGGAGCTCGTGCTTCTGGACGGCGGACACCGTCTTTGCGAAGAGGGC
>JAPCJO010000010.1:46805-50045 GCA_027886905.1 Nitrososphaerota archaeon | reverse complement strand
CCCGCCAGCGACTTTAGCGCGCTGTAGGTGAGGGGCCCCTTGACGTTGAGGATCTTCAGGATCTCGAGCCTTTGGGGGGAGGCGATTACGCTGTAAATCGTCCTGACACGGCGAGGAGCGGCTTGCATGTCTTCCAGACGCGTCGAGTCGAAACTATATAATTATGCATCCCCTAGAGTCAAATAAATTCCACCGCCCCTGAGCGAAAGGCCGACCAATCCTGCAAGCGAAGCCTTGGTGTAAATTCCGCTCATTCTAGTCGAGATTTGGTGGGGTCGCCCGGATTTGAACCGGGGGTCTCAAGCGCCCAAGGCTTGAAGCCTAGACCAGACTAGCCGACGACCCCTACGACTCCGCTCTCCGCCCCAATAGTTAGTTATGCATTCCCCTCGACGAGAAGGCCCGGTCCGGGCCAGGAAGCGTTGCCGACAGCCACGAGAACGCTTCCGAAATTCCGGGCGGTCACTTTTGCAGATGGTTGGTTACGATTATCAACGACTGGAGGAAGCCGAAGAGGACGAGCAATGGAGCGAGGTAGCCGGTCTCAATCTTGGAGAGGTTCACGCTCGAGAGCAGAAGGCCCGCCACATTCAGCGTCGCAGTGGTCACGGACAGGCCTATCAAGGCCGATTGAAGCCTGCTCTTGAGCATCTCTACAGCTCTGGATGGTGCGAAGGTAGTTATGGAATCTTGCCGTTTAGCAGGAACCCGAAGGCCGCTTTTTCGGCGCCCCGAGGAAGCTTCACTTCGACACGAAAGGACTACCCGCGACGGAGTACCGCCACTGTCGCTCCTTCCCCTTGCTGATCCCTATCCTCGCCGAGACCCTGACGGGCAACAGCTCCTTCCGGTCTAGGACGTAGAGCCTCCTCGACTTCACAAGGTCTTCCCCGTTAAAGGAGCCGTCAATCGACAGGGCCTTCGTCAGCTTCCCAGGCCCGTTGGTGAGCCTCACCGCCTCTGAGACGCCTCTATTCTCCCTCATCTCCTCGACTCCCTCTGCCGGCTCGAGCGCCCGGATCAAGACCCCACCGGGCTGCCCCTTCACCTCCGTCGTGAAGTTCAGCAACCAGTGGTTCCCGTAGGAGAAGTAGACGTAGGCGTGCCCGGCCTCCCCGAACATGATGGAGCTCCTCTTCGTGGGTCCGCGGTAAGAGTGGCTCGCCGGGTCGTCGTTCCCCCGGTAGGCCTCCACCTCGACGATTCTCCCGGAGAGTGTCTTCCCTCCGACCCTCCTCACGAGCAGGCACCCGAGGAGCCCCTGCGCGACGTCGGGGGTGTAACGCGCAAAGAACGGACGGAGAAGCCGCTCCACGGAATCCGCACGCGGACACGGCTTGATAGGATTTTTCTCCAGGATGGGCGGCCCCCGGGTCCTGAACCAGACGACAGCCATCTACAGGGATTAGTTCCGAAAATGTTAAATCCTTTGCCGCCTCGTTACCGAATCCGGCTCATGGTCGCCTCGAGGTACTTGCTGATACCTCTTCTGGTCTTCTTCCTTGCGGCCGGTCCGATTGGCGCGTGGGCGTCGCCCCAGACGAGCGCGGTTTCTCTCGCTCCAAAAGCCCCTGCCGCACTCGCCGCGACGCCGATGCTGCAAGGCAGCGGTCTCAACGCATCGCAGGGAGCGGCGGCTGATCTCCCGGCGCAGCCAGGATGCTATGTGCAAGCGTCTCCGGGCGCGGCGTGGGAACCCGCTCCGTGCGGCACCGCTTCGGACGTTCCGAACGCGCCGGCGGCCGGGCCGTCTCCCGAGGCCGTGGGCGGGTGCAGCGGGTGCGACAACGACGAGGTCGCGACCTCGTCCGGCACGATCATCGGCAGCTCCACAGGATCCTTCCCCGCCATCAGCGGGCTTACGAGCGAGGTGGGCGGCCAGGCGCCCCCCTACAACGCCGCGTGCCTGACTGGAGACGGCACCCCGAACTGCTACTCGCTCCAGCTCAACAGCCAGACCTACTCGTGCAACACGGGGTACACCAACGGGTTCACCGTCCCCCAGTGCTGGGAGCAGTTCGTCTCCAGCAACACGGGCGAGCTCTACATCCAGTTTTGGCTCATAGGCTACTGCGGTGTCTCTGGCGGTTCAAATTGCGGCGACTCACCCCCCTTCACCTCATCTAACCCTGCACCGAGTTTCTCTTGTCCGTCAACCGGGATTCCCAGCGGGTCGAGCTGGATGCAGAGCGGGGGCAACTGCTACGCCAACAGCGCCATGGTGAGCCCTCCGTCGACCGCCGCCACGAGCCTCGGGACCCTGAGCCTCATGGGCTTCGCCAACTTCATGGGGAGCGGGAACGACGTGATTCAGCTATGCATCTCCGGAGGGAGCTGCTACATGGTCACGCTAGCTGACAACGTCCTCGACCTCTACAACAACTGGCTGGACTCCGAGTTCAACGTCTACGGGGACGCCAGCGGGTCGCAGGCCGTCTTCAACGCCGGGACCTCGATCCAAGTGTCGACCACCATAACCGACCAGAGCGGGTCGCCGATTGCGGCCAGTTGCAACTCCAACGAGTACACGGGAGAGTCCAACAACCTCTGGATGGGGCCGTGCACCGGGGGCCTCGGCGGGATAACGTTCACCGAGGCGAGCGAGACGTTCTCCCTCTCGTCGGCCGAGACCGACGTCACCGTCCTTGCCGGGCAGACGGGGACCTACTCGATAGGCACCACCCTGACCCAGGGCACCGCCGCGCCCATCACGCTCAGCGTGGTCTCGGGCCTGCCGTCGGGCGCGACCTCGTCCTTCGCGACGAACCCCGTCACGCCGTCGGGGTCGTCCGACCTCACGATAGCCACGTCGCCCGGGGTCCTCGGCGACTACACGCTGACCATCCAAGCTCAGTTCGGGGCTCTTGTCGAGACGATAACCGTGAACCTTCACATCTACGATTTCACCGTGGGGATAGAGCCTTCCGACCTGACCGTGCTCAGGGGGGCCTCGGCAGTCTACGACCTCAGCCTGACGCTCGTCCCCGGGTCCTCGACGATAGGGATCCCGGGCATATCGATGGCCGTCTCCGGGTCGCCTCCGGACGCGACCTTCACCCTAAGCGCGACCAGCATCATCCCCACCGTCGTCGGCTGCACGATCTCCACGCTCCCTGACTGCCAATTCGTCACAGTTGCTACCGCCGGTCCTCCTGGCGGCTCCCTTGGGGACTTCGCCTTCCACGTCACCGGCACGGATCCCGACCCGAGCGGCGGCTCGCGCTCGGGCGGTGCCAACCT
>JAPCJO010000010.1:0-46705 GCA_027886905.1 Nitrososphaerota archaeon | reverse complement strand
TCACCGGCACGGATCCCGACCCGAGCGGCGGCTCGCGCTCGGGCGGTGCCAACCTTCACATCTACGACTTCACTGTGGGCGTTTCGCCGTCTGACCAGACGGTAGTCAGGGGGCGGTCTGCTGTGTACTCGCTCTCCCTGACGCTAGTCCCCGGGTCCACGTCGACCGGGATCCCGTCGGTCGTCCTGGGGGTCTCCGGACTGCCTCCTGACGCGACCTCGAGCTTCAGCGCAGGCAGCATCACGCCGACCTTCGGCGGCTGCACGGTCTGTCAGACGATCACCGTGACGACAGCCGGCCCTCCCACCGGCTCGCTGGGCGACTACACCTTCCACGTCACCGGCACCGACCCCAACCCGAGCGGCGGCTCGCGCTCCGGCTCCGCCAACCTGCACATCTTCGACTACACCGTCTCCCTGTCGCCCCCGGCCGCGACCCTCTCCCAGGGGACGTCCGCCACGATGACGGTGAGCGTGGGCCTTGTGCCTGGCTCGTCCATGGTAGGGCTTCCAAGCGTCTCCCTCAAGCTCACAGGCCTGCCGAGCGGGGTCACCGAGACGGGATTCCCGTCGTCCCTGAGCATCGGGAGCAGCCAGGCATTCACAGTCCAGACGTCCACGGTCGGGAGCTACGTGAGCTGCCCCCAGGTGTCGAGCAAGGGTGGGCAGAACCTTAAGGGGGCAGACCTCCAGAGTTGCAACCTCTCGGGCTACAACCTCTCAGGTGACAATCTCATGAACGCCAATCTCCAGGGCGCCGACCTCCAGAACGCCAACCTCGTCGGAGCTAACCTGGCGAACGCCAACCTTGCAAGCGCTTACACTTCGGGCACCGACTTCCAGGGAGCCAACATGAAGGGCGTGGACATCTCCGCGTCCGTCCCTCTCGGGACATTCACGCTGACAGCTACAGGCACGGCTGACGGAGTCTTGCGCAGCGGCACGTCCATGCTGACCGTGTACGGGGACCTGTTGTCGGGCGACAACTTCCAAGGGACCAACCTCTTGGGGGCGAACCTCATGGGCGACCTCGCGGTGAGCACGCAGTTCCAGGGTTCCAACCTGATGGGCGACAGCCTCCAAGGCGGGGATTTCATGAGCTCGAACTTCCAGGGAGCGAACATGATGAGCACGAACCTCTCCGGCGGCAACTTCAGCTACGTCGTGTTCCAGGGCGCGAACCTCATGGACAGCAACATGTCCTCCAGCAACTTCAACTACGCCAACTTTGCCGGCTCTAACACGCAGGGGACCAACATCACGGGCGCAACTTTCGTCGGCGCTACCAATCCGCCCTGAGGCCGGATCCGCTCCGCCCAAACATCTCGTCGCCTAGACCTTCGGCTCACTCAGGGCCTCGTTTTTTGATTAGGACGAGCTCTCACTGAGGCGGAGCGGAAGGTTGACCGATGATGAACGAGGTCGAGTTGACGGCGCTGCAGTACCCATACCCCTGTCCGGGAATCTCTCCCACGACATCCCACTGGCAGTTGGCCCACGACGGCATCGTCTGGTTGAAGGGATACCTGATGTTCACGGTAAAGTTCCAGTCGGGCGTCGTCGTGCTTACCAATTGGGTGCACCCCTGTTGGGTCCCGGCCGCGCTCAGGCAGTTGAAGACGTACGCGGCGCCGCCCCAGCAGGGCGCCGCCTTTCCGTCCGCCGAGCATCCTCCCCCGGCCGAGAGATAGGCATATGACGTGGCCGAACTCGAGGAGGTTGCGCTACTCGCGTTGCTCGAGTTCCTCGCGCCGCTCGAGGTGGACGACGCCGGGCCGCCCCCGTTCGTGCTCGTGCTCATACTCGCGGATGTGGTGGCTGACTGGGGCGATATCGTGGTGACCATCAGTATTACCACCAAGGCGATCACGACGGCGGATATGGCAATTGACACAGATCCAATGGCCGTCCTTCGAGCCGCCTTGTAACTGAGCGCGGACCGCCCGTTTCCTGCCGCCGACTTTGCCCGGGCGAGATTCCCCTTGGTCAAGTCGGCGTAACTTGGCTTTGGGGGAATATAGTTCTAATGTCTAGTACGGCGTTCCTCGCTAAAATTTTAGCATTCCTTCTATTTAATGACAAAAATCACAGGCCAGGTCAAGAGGCAATCCTCTCAGGCTACTCGCGGAGCGGGTGGATTCCCCACACGAAATGCATCGAGACTGCGTAGGTCACCGGATAGGAAACGACGGCCCCCACTACGCTCCCAAAGACCGGCGAAAGCGAGATGGTCGCTAGGAGGGTGAGCTGGACCGCGACGATGAGGACGTTCCCCAAGAGAGGGAGGACAGTTGATACCTGCTCTACCTCCCCAACCAGCTGGCGCCCCCCTTCCCTAGCCCCTCACGGTCACCCGCTCATTGATGACGAACGCCGCGGTCACCCCTCTCCGAACGCCACCGCGTCCAGGCCCAGGATGGCGAGCGAAGAGCTAGTGATTCCCGGGACCTTGGTCGTGTGGTAGAGGGCGATGACACCCACCAACGGGATGGCCTCGGCGATGAGGAAGCCCGCGCCGCTGGCGAGCGCGAACTTGACGACCCGGAGGATCGCGCGCCTCCCGCCCGGACTACCAGTCTTCGCCGGCTCCTCGTCTTTTTGCACTGGTGCGTGTCCTGGAACCCGCGGCGCATAAACTCTTACGGTCGCAGGCCTTCCCGAGGGCCTAGGATGCGCAGGACGAAAGGCTACACCGGTGGCCGTCTTTGTGTTCTTCGTCGCCGGGATATTCTCCCTTGGGATGGTGACCTCCCACGCGGTCCGCCCCGGCCACCGCGAACCCCCCCCGCCGACGGGCTCGAGCGGCTTTCGCTCTCGGGCTGAGCCCCGCGCGTCGGTTCGACTCTTCAGCGGAGCCTAGGAGACGCTGCGACCACGGCGGCTCAGGCCACACTTATATATCAAAACGGGGATTTACCACACAAGAAGTTGACCTCTCCGGCGACGAAGCCCTGTCCTAACTGCGGAGCGCAGATGGACGCAGCGGCCGAGATTTGTCAGAGGTGCGGTTTCAAGATGGTCACAGCGCCGCAGACCAACGTCCAGAAGAAGAACCCGATGATAGCCGCGGTGGCTTCAGTCCTCCCTGGCCTCGGCCAAATCTACGTCGAGGAGACTCGCAAAGGCGTCGTGCTCATAGTGGTCGCGCTCTTCATGCTGTATGTGGCCGTCGCATACCGCAACATCGCCTCCGAACTTGCGGATGCCCTCTACATCATGCTCATCATATACGGCGCCTACGACTCCTACAACACGGCAAACGCGATTAACATAGGCGCCGACACATTCTGAGTGTCAGTGACAACAACAATCGAGGATGTTGTTGAGGCTTCGGAGTTGACAATGAGACTGGTTGCATCGAGAATTAGTCGACAGCAACTCAGCCTCTAATCACTCGGAGAAGCTGGAAATGAAGGATGGTGGGGACGGCTAGATTCAGGATCATTCGCAAACGATATTACATTGGTCAGCCCTCGCGTCCAGCGTTAAAGTGTAGTCCCCGTTGAGTGCTCACCCGAGCGACGCGAACCGGAAAAGCCTGTCAATCGTGGCGTCGATAGTGGTGATCGTCCTCCTCGCGGTCTCCCTGACCTACTACGCCTTGGAAAGGCCAGGCCCTGAAGCCACCCCATCCCCAAGTACGAGCGGGGAGGCGGTGCCGGTCGTGGGCGCTCAAACCCTGCCAAATGCGGCGACTAAAGAGAAGGCCGCGCTTCTCAACTGCACGGGGCCGGAAGAAGCCTTCATCAACGAAGGGGGGATCTACTCGCAGCTGGGCTATCCCATAGTTGTAGGCAATAGCCATAGTCCCACCGGTCCACTGAGCCCTGGGACATTCTATCTAGTCTACCCTGCCGGTGATGGGATTGCTATTGGCGACTTGGTGCTCCCGATGATAAGCTTCTGCCAGGCCCTCTCCAAGGCGATCTCGTCCCTCGGCATCGACTCCGCGAACTACACGCTTGCCAAGGTGATCCTGAACGACGGGGAGGCCTACCCGGGTGGTGGCGCTGGCGACCCTACCTGGACTTTCTTCTTCGCGCAGGTCTACCAGGGGTACTGGATTGACGGCGGAATGGACGGCTACTATTTTTCGGCTACCGCCACCGTCAACCCCGTCAAGGGGAGCGTCAACGACCTCGCCGAGAACAGCTTCATTCTCCGCTCGGCCCCTCGGAACTTCACGCTCAACTTCAACTCCACGCAGGCGTTGGAAAACGTCAGGCACACGACGAAGATGGACGAAGGCCCGTCGCTCGTCGCGAACGGCACCTTGAGCTCTATAGATTTGAGGCTCGGCACGGTCTGGCAGGTCTACCAGGGCTCCTATCCTTCCATCCAGCCGGTGAACGACTCGACCTCGGCGGAGCAGCTTCGGCTCCTGTGGATAATCACGACGAACGCGCCCAACTACGTCGGCTACTTTGTGGTCGACGCGGAAACAGGTCAGGTCGTGGAGGCGGAGGGCGAGTCCACCCTCCCCTGCGGAGGCGCCCCGAACTGCGGAACCACGACGACAACAGAGTACCTAACAAACGTCTTCCTCACCCCCTACTACGACCAGACCAGCGGCCTTCGTGTTCCCTCCGAGTTCTTGGAGGTCAACGGGAGCTCGTTCGGGCTGAGCGGCAACTTTTCGGTGGAAATTCCACACGTGATTGTGATGGCCCCTGGGTCGTCCGGGAGCATAGGGTTGAACGTGACGGGAGAAGGAATGAGCTGCTCGACGTCATATTGCCCGTCTTCCCAATTTCAGGTGGCGCCTTCGATAGGGCCCTTCCATCCCGGGGTCTCGGTAAGCTTCTCCGATCCCGTCATCTCCCTGAAGATGGGCGCGACGGTCAACGACACAATGCTCATTTCGGTCTCTCCCACGGCGGCCGAGGGGACCTATATCGTGCTCTTGGACAACAAGCTATACAGCTCTCCCGACGCGGGTTACGGCGGATACTTCATTCTGTCAATCTGGAACGGGCTGGGCCAATGGCCTCCGCTCGCCGTCGGCAATCCATGACGAAGGACATCGGATCATGAAGTTAGCATCCTTCGGCTATCTATCAGTGTAAAAGATGGTGGGGACGGCCGGACTTGAACCGACGGATCACAGGTATCGCCGCTCCGATGGGAAATCATCCACGCAAGCGTGTCATCAAACTTTTTGTCGTTTGACCACTGGAGCCTGTTGCCATGCCTGTCTAGGCTACGTCCCCCCATCGAGACCGCCGACACAGAGCGGGGATTAAAAGCTCAGCGCAATGGAGCAATTGCAATTGCTCCAATGTCGATGGAGTCGTGCTCATTGCGTCGAGTTCACCACTTTGATTACCCCCCACATGAGGGTATTGTATCCAACACAAGCTGCTCCCGGAATCGTGAAGGACTGCGAGGAAGTGCTTTGCGTAGATGAGCCTGACGAGGTTGTCAAACAACCGAAGCAGCTAGTACCCGGAAAATAGTCAGGACGTCCGCTCCCCGCAACCAGCTCGCCATCCGTGCATCCGCTTCCGAAGACTGGCCCTCCATCGCTCCCGACTAACCAGCCAGGAAGCCCCACTCCGTAGGTTCCGTTCACGCCAGGCTTGGCCGTTATTGAATAGCCTACCACGATGCCCTCATTAGCGTTGGAGGGGCCTCCAATGAGAAGCTGGTCCTGGCTGGCCACGATGGTGAAGTTACCGTTTCCGGATGACACGTTGAACGGATTTTGTTCAGATTCTGAACCCTGTACGTAGAGAAGGTTTGTGAGGTTCAGAAGAATCGGCGAGCTCGAGTTGAACTCGTAGAGTCGGACGCATATCACTATTGGAGAAAAGATCCCGGCCACCAAAGTCCTCAATCGATCGACGCCGACCTGCGGCGACGCGCAGTCGGCGAGGAAGATGGGATTGCCTGAGGCGTCGGCAATCATGTATCCTGAGGAAGTCACCGTCAGCGCGGTCGTGGAAGTGCTCGTAATGGTTTTCGCAAGGCCCGAGGCAGAAGCAATGAGGAGGGCAGCAGATACGAGGACTCCCGCAATCAGTATCGCTGCGGCGACGTATGCGAGCCTCCTTTTTCCACTTTGCAACACCACGCCACCGGACATCGACGACGGATGGCCAAGTTTGGTAAATACTTGTTGGAGCGAATCCGCTCTGCGTCCTTGCTCAGGACGTGAAGCTGAACGCGGTGGAGTTCGAAAGGGCCACCGAGCTTTGAGACATCACGAACATGGTCGCGCTATACGTGCCGCCGGCTAGGCCGATGACGACGTTGAAAGTTGTCGCGTTCCCACCGCCAGCGGGAGTTATTTCGGCGGTGTCGATGTCGACAGTTTACCCCGCGCTGTTGTGGACCACCATGGTCACGAAGCCTGTTATTCTTGAGTCGAGGTTGTTCTTGTACGTCGCTTGCATGCCGAAGTATCCCTGGGCTGATGGGGTGGGGGGCTCGACCAGGTTGAAGCCGGTCGTCCCTCCCACTAGCGTGACCGAGCTGTTGGGCAGAACTTCGAATACCACCAAGGACGTCGCGGAAAGGGCGGAGCCGTTGGTCAAGGTGACAAAGGTCGAAAGGGTGTATGCTCCCGCCGGGAGCCCGCCCACGTAGATTGGGAACGTGTCGGACTCTCCCGCGGAGAAGGTCACCGCTCCCGTTACGTTGGTGGAAGCCGTCCCACTGATTACCCCGTGCACCACAGCGAGCGGGATGTCGCCTTCGGTGTCGTTGTAAGTGACCGCGATGGAAGGGACGCTCGAGAGGTCGACGCACTGCACTAGGCAAAGGACGGAGCCGACCATCGACAACTGCGGGGACCTTGCAACGGTGGCGAGTCTGATGCACTCGGTGCGAGGTTCGTAGAGAGTAGAATGGCACCGAGCATGACTATCAGCAGCAGAGCAGGTGGATTGTTGGCCGCCACTTTCATGCGGGTCGGGAGATTGCGACGGCCCGCGTTCATTTAGGGGTTCTGAATCATCTGTCTATTGTTGGAAAAATGCTTTGGAATGCGAAGCCCGCCGGGGAGTCGATTGCCTTAGTGGCCCCCCGAGGGGTGACGCTTCCTCGCGCCACCGCGCTTGCTTGCGCGACTAGGGCGGCAAGCAACCTTGCCCCGCGCCAATTACGGTGACGTTCACATTCCCGGTTGCCAGCACGTCGTGTAGGGAAAGCAGGCCCCCGTTGCCTGTGAGGTAGAGCTCGTCGGTCTTGGGACTGTAGGCCACCCCGTCGGCGCCCCCGGAGATTGAGTACATGTTCACCAGTGCTCCTGTAGTGCCGTTGTAGACCAGCAGAAAGTTGTAGTTCTGCGGGACCATGAGCACCTGGTTCGACGAAGGGATGATTGCCATGTCCAGGAACGGACTACACGTCTGAGGATTCGAGCTGAAGACCACCTGCCCGTCGGTCCCGTTGAGGGCGATGAGCTGCGCCGATCCGGCGACGTAGAGGACGTTCGTGTTTGGGTTCATGGTCATCATCGGGTAGGAACCCCACCGCAGATCGACCGTGGTCGCAATGGTCCCACTCGTCCCGTTCACGATAGCCACCTCGGACCCGCAGACGAAGCTGCTCGTGCAGCCGTCGGCGTAAACCATGTCGGTCCACGGATTGAGAGCGACACCTTCCGGCGAGAATCCGAGAGAGACGTTTGCGACGACGGAGCCGGTCTTGACGTCGACGCCCACCAGACTTCCGGCCTGGATATCGGTCCCCCAGAGCACGTGCGTGGCATAGTCGAAGGCCAAGGTGCCGAGGTTCAGCGGAATCTCTCCCGTGACTGTGTTGGTGGAGCCGTTCACCTCGACGACGTCCCCCTGGGCTGAGGCATAGACCGTGCCAGTGCCGAGGTCGACAGCCAGGCCGGCGTGGATGATGCCGCCGGTGTTGTTCCCGAGGAGCGCGACGTTGGCGATGACGGAGTGCGACGACGCGTTGACGACCGTCAGAGACGAGGTGCCCAAGACGTACACCACGCCCGCGGCTGCGTTGACGGCAATCGCGATGCCGCCCACGGTGGTGGTGTTTGCAATCTCCACGTCCGTGCCGTTGATGGGCTGCCCCCCGAAAACGGTGGAGGTCAGGACGGAAGTGACGGTCGACTCGACCGTGGTGCTGGAGGTGACGGTCTGCTGGGAAGTCACGGTGGACGCGCTGACCAGGGTCGAGGTCGAGATTAAGGTCGTCGTCTCCGTCTGCTGGCCACTGCTCCCGGCGAAATAGCCGGCACCCAGGCTCGCCACGACCAAGACCACGAGAATCACCGCGACGCCTTCTCTCCTCATGACTCCCAACGAGTCAGGCGGCGCGGGGATTATTCAACCTGACCCGGGAACGGCATACCGAGCACGACTTTCGTCAGGAAGTTGCGGCAACCATGCACACCAGGATGGCTATGAGCAGGACCAGCCCTATCCCGGCCGATATCTTCAGCCTCATCGCGAGCTTCGGCAGACCGGGCGGCGGAGGCTTCTGGTCCTTCACGAACTCCTCGGTGATTGCGATGATCTTTCTTCCAGTGGGATACGCTACGCCGAAGAAGATCCCCCAAGTCACGAGCGAGAGAAAGGCCCCCGCAGAGATGAACCTCCCGTAGGTCGTGGTGGGGGCGAGCGCGCTCATCCCCCCCGGGGCGGAGAACACGACGAGCAACCCCAGGATGGGTGTCAAGCCGACGAATATCATCAGGTATCGGAGTATCTTTGGCAGCATCTTGATCACGACTTCGCCGCTGGTCGCGGGAGTGAGGTCGCCGATCGTGGGGCCCACGACCATCCCGAAGAGCAGGACGCCTCCGAACCAGCTCGCTCCGCTGAATATGTGGAGGAAAAGAAGGACGGTGTTTAGTGTGGCCACGAGGACCTCTCCCCCTCCTGAACTTATGAACCTATTCCGTCAATCCGCCGGTTCAGACCAGCCTCGCGCCGCAGTTCGGGCAGGCTCCCCCAAAGCCGGCCGTGCACCCTTGGCAATAGCGCAGCCCGCACCCCTTGCACGTGTTGTTGTCGATGCCCAGCTTGTGGCACCCCGCGCACCCCGCGGGGAGGTTGACCATCCCCATGGCGTGGGTAGGCGTTCCGCAGATGAAAACGGTTTCTGTCTTGGCTGCCTCCCAGTGGACTTGCGCCGAGGGGACATCGATACCTCGCCTGCCGCGGCGACCCACGCCGTGGCTGTTCGGGAGCCGGCACGCCCGACCGCCCAGATAATCAGCCTGCTAGCTCAGTTTTAGGGAGACGAGTAGCGCATTTCCAATTTCGCCGAGAGAAACAATCTTCTGCCTGACAAACGTCTGGTCTATGGATTGCTCGCGATATGAGGCCGCATTGCCTTCAACTCCTCCTTCCTTCAGGGCCGCTTCGACCTGTGGTTCAATTATCCCCCATGCCTTTTCAAGGAAAAGTGTCACGTCGAGCTTACCCTCCTCAAAGACTACAGCCCCGTCCGAGATGAGTTTCACAAGATTGACTTTATAGTTCTCGAGTTCCAGGATTGATTGTCTGAGCGCCTCCAAGGATTTGTCTATCTGTTCGGAGTTCAGAAATTTGTTCAAGGCAGGTTCGGAAGTGACGTTTATCTTCGCGTCGGGTGACTGATATTCCACGGTCAGTGACGCATGGGAGTCCCGCTTGGAACTGGTCATGTTGATTGCGCTTGACTTTTCGGGGTATTCGTATGTCGAAACCAGATGCGGTTGTGTCACCTCGGCGAAGGACAGGACGTAACGATCCAGCCCTTCATAATCTGGAGACGGCTCTTTCTTATGCCAGCTCTTTCCCAGAGAAAGAGGGATCTTGACTTCCCCCTCAGGCGAGGTGAGCTTGAATCCCTTGTTGAAGACCGCACTTCTCTTGCAGTCAAGGGAAAATTCGAACTGGATATTGTCTTCGCAGTTGTATCTCACGTTAGCTGAGTATGCTCCACTCAATAGCTTGAGACTCATGGACTTGTCCAGCAAGGAGAAAGGCACCGTCGCGAGGAAGGCCTCCAGGCTCTTGAAGGTCTTCTTGCTTTCAGACTCCAACACGAGCTGACTATCCTTCAGCTCAGTCGAGTATTTCCCACCAACCTTTTTCCCTGCCAGATCCACAGCCACAACAATTACGCCTGAGACTTGCTTCTCCAGACTTTCGGCCAACTCTTTGCCCAACGTTTCCTGGTGGGACAGAACGACTTGTGTGAACTCCTCCTTCAGCTTGCCTAGGGAATCGTTTTGACGTTTGTTCGTCTTCTCGATTTCCCGGATTTTCTCCTCGCTTTCTCGCATGCGCTGTGCGTCTCTCATGGTGTCGATAAGGCTGGAGAAGGCGTGCTTCAGGTTCCGCTTGCTCTCGCGTTGCATTAGTTCCTCCTCCGAACTCAACGTTCCAGGAAAAAGCTGGAACTCGGTAATAAACCATGTCTTCTTTTCTCCTGTCTATCAAGAGGTGGCCCGCCCTTTGCGGGGTGCTAGCACCCGTGCCTGCGCAGGATGCTCGATTGCATCACAGGAGGGTTCTCCGCCTATTTCGCCTTGTCTCTCTTCATCAGCACTACAAAGACCTCATTTTGGAACAAGGTCGTATCCGGAATGATGGCATAACCCGTTGACGTGAACTCAGCTATCGCGCTGAAAAAACCCGCTTCTTCGGTCTTGAATATGATTTGATACTCATAATCGTTCGTCTGGCTTCTTATCTGCGCCAACGCTTTATCGGCCCACTGCTTGTTCTCTAGCTCTGCAAGTTGCTTGAGCAGCTCTTGGTCTTCCATATGGGCGAGATATTTGATTTCCTTGTAAGTATAAGACTTGTGTCAGCATCTATCCAATCAGAAGAGATGCGTTACCTCCCGCATACCTTTATCTCGCGCTCTTCATGAATTGCTTCGATTTTTGGAAGCCGAGAAAACGTCAAGTGAATATCAGCTCCCAAAGTCCGTGATGAAATGGGTCGCTCTGGGGCTGCTCCTCAGTTCCGGCGTCGTTATTGCGATCTCCATTCTCTCGGGCGTGAAGTTTTCAGACCTTACAAAGCTCGGCTATCTGACGTTCGCTCTATCCGCTGGATTTGCGGCTTCCAGATTGCTGGTCCAGATAGTGCGGTTCCGGATGGTTACCCTCGGTCTTGCGGGGGACCCCAAACCCAATCTTCGGGGCTTGGCAATCACCAGAGTTGCAAGTGAGTTCGTTTCTATCTCTACACCTGGAGAGGTGGGCGTCTTCATACGCACCGCCTGGTTAAAGGGAAAGGGAATAGACGGGGGAAAGGCTCTCTCTATCAGCTATTTCGAGGTGCTGATCGAGGTCTACGTCGGCGCCGGTCTCGCCCTAATCGCCGCGGTCTACGCACTGACGAAGGGAGCACTGGTCATCGGGTCGTCGATCATCGCGGTCGCGACTGTCCTAATAGTCGGGTACACTATTGTCTTCATAGTACCGGCTCTAAAAGGCATCAAAGTCCCACATTTCGTATTCACGTTTTCAAGCTATCTGATAGGAGGGCCGCGAGCGAACGACCTCTACCTCCGAGCCGTCGTCGGCTCGCTAAATTTCTCACTCTCGGCCAGGGCGATAGTCAGCAAGAGCAACGTGCCCATCGTAATCAAGGCCGTCGCCCTGACCATCATCGAGGACTTATTGAGCGGGGCGTCCCTCTGGATTGTCCTGAACGCCTCAGGCCTTAAGATCGACCTGGTCTCCTCGACGCTGGCGGCCGAGGGCGCGGCCGCCATCGCCCAGATTCCGGTGACGATAGGCGGCGCGGGGATTACCGAGCTCACAATGAAGTCCTACCTCACCGCCGTGTACGGCTTTTCTTCGTGGGCGCCCATCGTGCTGTGGCGAATCGCCTCGTACCAAGTCCTCTTGGCGATAACCGGCATAGTCTTCATCTTCTTCATCCGCCAAGCCACCAGAGCTTCCAATGCGACGCCTCAGAAGACTGATTCGAACGCAGGAGTGAATGGGTCTCCGGGTTTGACTGCGGCCCAAGTCGAGAAGGAAATCATGAAGCTGCGGCCCCGGTACCGCATCATGAACACATTCAGGTTCGCGATTGCGGGCGCAATCGGCTTCGGGGTCACAGAGGCCATCCTGACTGTCGGCCTCCTCTTCTTCTACGGAAAGCTAAGCATCCCGCATCAGAGTTTCTCCTCCCCAGCGCTACTCGGGTTGGACGCTCTCTCGTTGGTAGTCGGCGTCACGGCTTCTTTCCTCGTCAACGAACGAATTACAGTTCATGTGCCGAAGACTGTGAGCGGTGAGAAGGCGAATAGGTTCAAGAGATTTTTGAAGTTTCAAGCCGTGAGCGGGATTGGGAACGTGGGCATCGTAGTTGTCCAGCTCGTCCTCTTGGCGACCCTCGAGCTTTCGCCGCTCTTGGGCACGGTCATTGGAGCGGTGGTGACGTACCCGGCCGTGTACTTCATCTCTATCAAGTACGTCTGGAAAGCACACCGAACCAGGTGACGGTCTGTCCCTCTTCGGATCATAGGGGCTCTCGATTGACGCCAATCCGACCCGAAGATTGCCCGTTCTGCGACGGTGGGGACGCTCTCACTCGAATCCCTGGAACCGAGCTAGCCCAAAGGAGCTGGCTTGTCCGGAATCAGTCGTTATCGCTCAACGAGACGGACTTCTTGGAATCACTCTTGCTTCCGAAGGATTTCGAGGCTGCTCCGAAGATGATTGACCTGAACTTCTTGTCGAAAAGGAGTCCGGGAACTAGTGCGGCGATGATGTTGATTCCCATCGTGAGCGTCTTGCCAAACCTCCTGGTCGCGAAGTATAGGGCGAGGTCTAGATTCGACCTCGTTCCCGACCGGAAATAGGCGTAACCGGCCAGGAGTTCGGCGAGCGTGTCACGGTCCATGTTTGCGAGAATCGAGTCGGCCAACCTCAAAAAGGAGGGAGAAGACGAGAGCCTCCGAATCTCTCTCGCGTCAGAATTATCCAGTTTCAAGATTCATCGTCCGTTGTTGCGAACGCATATGCCGCGGATGCAGAACGGGCCGGATTCATGCAATCAATCCAGGTCGAATAACTCAAACAGACGATACAACAGGGAATAGAGACTATTCGCTCCAATCGGACGGGAATCGCCAACACCCTCGGCTGAAATCGTAAGTCGACCCCGGCAATTCTATTCCCTACCTTTTCGAGCTTTCGAGTTGAATCTTTGCCTTGAGCGCGATGTCGATCACGAGGGCGTCTTCCTGTTTCTCGATTGAGAACTTGTATCCTTCCACGTGCGCCTCGATATTGTCGAGGTAGTCTTTGATTTGGTTCTCATAGACCAACAGCTGGCGCTTCACGTCATCCAGGTTCTCGCCCAGATTCTTTCCACCTTTTTCGCCTTTGTCATGGTGCGACATGGACTTTCAAGATTTCCAACGTCGGGGCCTATAAGGGTATTGCATCTTGCGTCGGAATGGGACAAGATTGAAGCGCTCCATCAGCTGCCGCTCCGCCCCCGTCCTGGTGAATCAGACAGACCTTGGGCCGTAATTCGGGCAGGCTCCCCCGAACTCGGCCGTGCATCCAGAACAAGAGTGCAATCCGCACTCCCCGCACGACTGCGGCCGCGCCTAGCTTGTGGCACCCCGCGCACCCCGCGGGGAGGTTGACCATCCCCATGAGCGTTTGGGTAGGCGTCTCGCGGATGAAACGCTTTCTCTCGGCTGATTCTGTTAACTTGTCTGCGCAGACGGTCGTCTTATTTTGTCCATCGGCAGGTCGTGGTCGTAGAGCTTTGCGTTTCGGTGGTCGCGTAACCCGCGAAGTTAGCATTTGTCGTCGTTGTTTGTCTAGCTGTATCTGTTGCTATATGGACAATTTCCGTCCCGTTTGGGAAATTCCCAACTAACTCGCCACTACCCGGCGAAACCATCACACATACGACCCTATTCGTGAGGTTCGTTATCACCACAACGGACACGATTGCGGCCAATATCGCTGAAACGACAATTATCTTGGTCGTCCTGTCGGACCTGATTGTCCCCTTCATGCTGGAAGCCCTTGACTGACAAGGTCAATCCAATATCTAAGCGTCATGATTTCCGGCTTCTAGCTCCGCGCGGCTAGGCCCCGTCGGATGACGCCCGCGCTCAGCTAGTGGACTTCGGCCGAGAGCATGTCTATCTTCGTCACGATGCCCTCCACCTTGTCGCCGGTGGCAACGAGTACCGCCGGGACGAACTTGAAGAGCGAGAAGAGCGCCTCGATGGGCGTGTCCGTGCTCACGATGGGGAAGGTCTGCTGCATCACGCTGGATATGGGCTTGGCGAGTATCGTCCGCGGGTCCTCCAGGCTGCTGAGAAGAGCGACTATCTGGTTCTCCGTTATCGAGCCCACGAGCTTGCTCCCGGAGTAGACCGGTATCTGCGAGATGTTGCTCTTCCTCATCAGGTTGATGCTCTCCGAGATTGACACCGCCGACTGGACGGAGACGACTGGCGACGACATCACGTCCGATGCCTTCTTGCCCTCCATCCGTATGTGGGACCTGAGGGCCTCGGAGATTGACTTCATGGTGCTGAAGGACGGGTCGACGAGGCCGGACTCGAGCTTGGCTATGAGGGACTGGCTCACGCCGGCCGCCTTCGCCAGCTCCGACTGGGTTATCCCGAGCTGGACCCTTATCTTCTTGAGCTGTTTCGGGTCGATTGTGGAGACGGACACAAGTGACCCGTCTTGATATTCATATATGAATTTTCTGAAGCGGAGTTTAGGAAAGGTGCACCGGCTTCCCCGAAGCCAGCGTCTCCTTCGGCAGGCGGTCCTTCCACTTGGTGAGGAACTCCGTGTCCTCCCTCGTGCTCCGGAGGTCGTCGGGGAGCATCACGGGTATCTCGTCGATGATGGGGTAGAACCTGTTGCAGGCGTCGCACAGCAAGACCCCGTCCACTATGACGTCCGGCTCCTTCGTGGAGAACTCCAGCAGCCGGAGGGGGTAGTGCTTGTCCATGGGACAGGCAAGGATGTCGAGGAGCTTCCGACGCATTCTAGACTCACCGGGCCATTGGCTCGATATAACAATTGCCGGGAGGGGCCTAGGTTCCGTCGCCCGCGACCAGAGCGATGGTGAACCCGTCGTAGCCCTTGCTGCCTACCGTCTGGATCGTCGTGGCGCTCACGCGCCCCTCCTCGTGGAGGAGCTCGGCGAGGCGTCGCACCCCAAGGACGCTGGGGTCGCGGCTCGCGCGGTCGACGACCTCTCCCTCTCTCACGACGTTGTCGACGACTATCAGGCCGCCGGGGCGCGAGAGCTTGAGTGCCCACTCGAAGTATTCCGGGTTGTTCGGCTTGTCAGCGTCGATGAACGTCAGGTCGAAGGGCCTCTCGCCCCCGGCCTCCAGCTTCGGCAGCGTGTCCAGCGCGGCCCCGAGCCGGACTTCGACGACGTGGGCGAGGCCTGCGAGCTTGACGTTGGCGCGCGCGACCTTCGCGGCCTTCGGGTCGGCCTCCAGCGTGATGAGACGGCCGCCAGCCGGGAGCGCCCTCGCCAGCCATATCGCGCTGTATCCGCCCAGCGTGCCTATCTCAAGGATTCTTCGACTCGACTGCACCCGAGCGAGTATCCAGAGCAGCCTGCCCTGGCTAGGCGTGACGTTGATCGGTGAGAGGCCGGCCGAGGAACTCGCCTTGAGCACCTCGTCCATCACGGGGTCGGCGGGAAGGAGCAGCCCGTCGAAATACCGCTCGACCTCGGTCCACAGCCTCTTTCCCATGCCCCGAGAGGGGCTCCCGCGTCATATATGGTTGACCGGAAGGGCTAGCGACCGGTCCGCCCCCAGTAGTGGCGCACCACGGATGCGGCCACCAGGAGCAGCATGATCATCCCCGTGAATATCACTGAGGCGGCGGCCACGGTCCCGATCTGCGAGGTGCTCTCGTTGTAGTATTGGAGGAGCAGCGTCGTGAACGTCGGGGCCGCCGCGGTCGCGAGGATGACGACCCCGCCCAGCTCGCGCATGGAATCAATCAGCGTGTAGACGAAGCTGTTGAAGAGCCCCTCCTTGATTAGCGGCATCAAGACCCTGGTGAATGTCCGCGTGAACCCCGCGCCGGCGACCTGTGACGCGTCCTCCAGGTCGTTGGATATCTGCACCATGTTCCCCGACACGATGCGGGTCGAGAACGGCAGGCGGATGAAGACCAGGGCTATCACGAGTGGCCAGATCGTCCCGAAGAGCCAGCTCATGCCCGGGATGAGGAGGAACGTCCAGAAGAGGGCGACCCCGTAGACCACGCCCGGGAACGCCAGAGGGACCGCGGAAATAAAGTCCGCGAGCCTCGCTCCCCGGGCCTTGCTCTTGAGGGCGGTGTAAGAGAGCAGCGCTCCGATCACGGTCGCCAGCACCGCGGCCATGAGGCCGAAGAAGAGCGTCGTCCGCAGGGAGTCGAAGAGGAGCGGTATCTTCAGCGCGTCGAGGTAGAAGGTCGGGAAGTTGAACTGCACGCTGTTGAGGTTGGAGGCGAATATCGTCGCCGAGGACATGAGCACCAGGCCGGAGAACGGGAGGATGAACTCGAAGAACAGGATGGCCAGGCAGACCGCGCACGCCAGGTACCTGTAGGAGCCGAGCAGCTGCAGGCGCGCCGCAGCGGACCTACCTGTGACCACTTGGAACTTGAAGGACCTCCTGGTCGACCAGATGTAGGCGCTCACGCACGCGATGGTTATCGCCGCGTAGAGGATGCTTACGTCGCCCGCGCTTCCGTAGGCGGGAGGGACCCTCTCCTGCGCGTAGTAGTAGACCTCGGTCGCCAGGAAGTGCAGGCCCCCAGGCTGGCCGAGGACGAAGGGGAACTCGAAGGCCCCGACCCCTCCTATTATCGCGAGCAGGAAGGCGGAAAGCACCGCGGGCCTGACGAGCGGGACAGTGACCCTCCCGAAAGTGCTGAGGACGCCTCTTCCCGAGACCCTCGAAGCCTCTTCCAGCGAGGAGTCGAGGGACTTCATCGCCGCCAGCGTGATGAGGTAGACTATCGGGACGTTCGCGAACGACTGGACGAATATCAGACCGCCCATGGTGTCTATGTTGAGGACCGGCGCCCCGGCGCCGAGGAGGAATTTCAACATGGAGTTGATTATCCCCGAGTTGGGGTTGAGCATGAACTCCCACGAGAAGGCCTTGAAGAGGAGCGGGACGCTCAACCCCAGGATTGGGAGAAGCTCCAGGACGCGCTTGCCCGGGACGTCGGTCCTCGCGACGATCCAGGCGTAGGTCGTCGCGAAGACTGTCGTGAAGATGGCGCTGACGATGCTGAACTCCAGCGTGTCCTGGATCTCGCTGAGCGTGCTCGGGAGGCTGATGAAGCGCCAGAAGGTGAAGGTAGAGGTGCCCAGAGAGGGGAAGAAGGAGAGCCCGACGACGAGCGCTAGCACGGGGACGAGGAGGAGGATGAAGACGACCAGTGAGACTGCGAGCAGGATCCTGGTCCCGTACACGCCGTCCACCCGGTTCTAGGCTAGGTCGCAGGCCCCTTGGCGGCCAGGGAGCGCGGCAAGGAGCTCGCCGAGGCGCAGGGTCCCTCGCACCCACGCCAAGTGGAGCGGTCACCCGCCGAAGATGTTCTCAAACGTGTCGCTCCAGGAACCGGGGTTCTGGAAGAGTGCGGTGTTCGAATACGTGGAGTACGCGTCTACAAGCTTGTAGTCGGCCGGGAGGAATGACAGCAGGGGCGTCCCGACCGCGGTCTGGTACGGGAGGTGGTTGGTCTGGTACGTGGCCAGCTGCCCCTGGGCAGAGATCAACCACGCCTCGACGAGCTTCGCCATGGCTGGGTGCGGCGCATCGGACGTTATCGCCACGACGCCCGGGGTGTAGACCAGCGGCTCGAGGTCAACTATCTTGAGCGGCGCGTTGGGGTCGCCCTTGATGGCCGTCACGAAGCTGTCAAGGGTGTCGATGCCTATCTTCGCCTGCCCGTTCAGGACGGCCGACTCCGCTTGTCCGGCTGTGCTGGGGAGCAGGGGGTGGTTCGCCGCGATGCCCCGCATGAGGCTGGTCCACTGGCCCGAGGAGTTGCCCATGGTCTCGTAGAGGTAGTAGAACTCGGCCGCCGTTATCGATAGCGAGGCGGCGCTCTGGAATTCTATCCCTCCCTTGTAGATGGGGTTCGCCAAGGACGCCCAGCTCGTGGGGACTTCGTTTGCCGGAAGCAGGCTCGGGTTGTAGATCATGAAGACGATGGCCAGGTCGGTGTCGACCCAGGCGGGACCCACTGCGTTGGCCGTGTAGTTCATGAACTGCACCTCGGGGCTCGTGTAGTTCAGGAAAGCACCGGCCTGGTAGTCAGGGATCAGCGGAGCGAGGGTGCCCGTCACAAGATCAGCTATCGGGTTGTGCGCCTTGTAGTCGGACAAGACGGTCGTGGTCTCGTCGGATGCGGAGAGACTGACGTAGTCGACCTTGCCCGCGGCCCACGGATACTGCTGGTCGAAGAGCGGTCCGTAGTACTCGGCCCAGTTGCCCGCGTCCTGCGTGGTGTAGATTGTGAGGCACGTCTGCCCTGCTGCGGCGCACTCCGTCTGCGCGGCAGAAGCAAGGCCCGCCATGACAGCCGTCTGATTCGGCCCTGACGAGGTGGACGAGATGCTCGAGGCGGATGAGGTGCTCGAGAGGGTGCTCGAAGTCGAGAAGCTACTGCTGGTGACGGCGCTCGATGTCGCCGCGCTGCTGCTCGTGGTGGAGCTCGAGCTCCCCGACCCACCACCCACTATGAAGTACCCGCCAACCCCGGCGACAATGAACACGATGACGATCACGACGGCGGCGACGGTCGTCGAAATCCCGGTTCTCGAGCGGCGCACGGCTCAAAATCCCCCGGGACGACCCATGCTCGGCCTTTCGCCCTCAACCATACTTAACTTTTGGAATCGAATGACTTCCACCTCATCCCGTGACGTTTACCGTTCCCTCACCGCAAGCTGGTACGGCGTTGCAGACGTAGGGGAAGGCGCCTGGAGTCGTGAATGTATAGCTCCACACGGTGCAGGCAGTTGGCCCATACGTGTTGATCACACAAGGAAAAAGCCCGGGCGACGTCACATGGATGGTGCTGAAGGCCACGTTGGAGTACCCGTTTGGATCGGTGGAGACGTTCATCCAAAATACCGTCGACCCTGCCGTGACGTTGAGAACGCCCGGGTCGAAGAGGCCGCGGTTGACTGCGACCAAGTACTGGACCACCTGAATCGTGAACGTGTAGTTCACCGATAGCGTGCCCGACGACGCCTCGACTGTGACCGGGTAGTTGCCGGGCGCAATGCTCGGCGCCGCGACCACCTGCAGTTCCAGCTCGTTCGGCAAACCCGCGTTGACCTCCTCATAGATTGTATTTGTAAGGGCGCTCCCAAAAAATTGGATAGAAAGGCCGCTTGCCTCTACGGTGTTCAGGACGACGAGCTCGTCGCCAGCCCCGTAGTTCAGCCCCGCAGCCTGACCTAAGTATGCGCTAGGAAGCGGAGTGACGACGACGTTGGGGTAGATTATGGTGGTGCCTGGTGAAATCAATATCGTGCTCGGAGCGCTGTTGAGAGTGAAATTGAAGAGTGGCGGCGCCGGCGGAATCGCAGTCGCGTTCGAGCTGACCGAGCTTGACGTGGTCGAGGAGGTCTCGGCGATGCTCGAGGATGCGGTTGTGCTCGAATACGCGGAGGTGCTCTGAGCAGTGGTGGTACTCGACCTCGATGTAGTGCTCGACGTCGACATGGTGCTCGACGAAGAGGCCTTCTGGCCAGGTCTAGGGTAGAAGACCCCGATCGCGCCCCCGACGACCAAGACGACGATGAGCAAGACCGCAAACGCCGTCGTGCTGATGGCCGGGCGGTCTACCCTTGGAGACACCAATCTGACCTCCTCGTCGATTCGGTTGTTGCACTTAACCGTTCCGAATGCGCCGAAGACGTACACTGGTTTGCGGGGTTGAAAGCGATCGGCTACGCGATGCAAGGGTCGCGACGGCGACACATCAAAAGGGTTAAATTCCCTCTCGGGGGGAGCAAGACTCAGCCGGCCATAGCGTGTGGGTCCGACCTGGACTCGTCCGATCCCAGAAGTCAAACCACATGTCGTCGCCATGTTAGTGAGGTGCGAAAGCTCTCGTGAAGTGGCGATGTCGGCGCCTATCTATCCCAACAGCGACTTTGCTCTTTTGATTCCCGTCGAAGTCAGATTCGGTAAAATGTTTAAGTCCACCCCCCGGGGGCGTGTGGGATAATCTCCATGCCCACACTGGCGAATATGAGCCTCCAATTTGGGAGCGACGTGAGCAGCCTCCTCAACATAGTCTGGCTGCTTTCCTTCTTCGTATTCATCGTGTACGGGCAGCGCATCCAGGTTTACATCGTTGGAAACGACATTTCCAGGGCTCTCAACAGGCTGAAGCTCATGAAGGACAAGTCGAGAAAGGAGGCGGTCGACTACTTCCTGAGCACGGGGAAGACGAGCGCGGACCCCGCCGTGAAGATTGACGAGTTCCTCGAGTACGTCACGATAATGCCGGTGGACCTCGACCCCCAGGGGATCGTCGGCAAGATAGAGCACATCACCGAGACGAGGGACGACAGGGTGAGGAGCGAGGTGAAGAAGATGCTCCCGAACGCTGAGCCGATCAAGGTCTCCGTGGCCGAGAACATCCTGGAAATTGCGAGCTCCCTCAACATGATCCACAAGATCGTCAGGCACTATTACCTGCTCGGCAAGAAGACCAACTCCTACATCCTGCTAGTGCAGCTCCAGATGATAATGCCCCAGGTCCTCATGGAGGCCGACGCGCTCATCAACGCGGTGGACACCTTCAAGCTCGGGCAGCCCGTCGGCGACGGCATAGGGCCGATAATCGCGTCCAAGTACATGGTCAACCTCCCCAAGCAGGTCGTGGCCAAGGACACGGTGATGTCCGTCACCGAGTACAAGGGAAGGACTCTCTACGTCCTAAAGGCCGAAGGCCCGATGGGGTACGTGGGAGAGCCCGGCCTGGCGATCCAGAGGGTCATCGAAGAGATGAACGTGCCGCTCAACGCCATCATCATGGTAGACGCGGCCCTCAAGCTTGAGGGCGAGAAGACGGGAGACGTCGCGGAGGGCATCGGCGCCGCGATAGGGGGGATTGGGACGGACAAGTTCCGCATCGAGGAGGTCTCGGCCAAGCACAAGGTCCCCGTCTACGCCATCCTGGTCAAGCAGAGCATCCTCGAGGCGATTACGGTCATGAGGAAGGACATCACGGACGCGAGCGACAGGGTGCACACCCTCATCGCGAACCTCATCGAGGAGAAGACGAAGGAAGGCGACAAGGTCCTCCTCGCCGGCATCGGGAACTCACTCGGAGTCGGGCAGTAAGCATGAGCACCGCGCCAGCGCCACAACCGCCGCAGCAGCAAACGCAGCAGGGCAAGGCGAAGTTCAACGTCTACACGATCGAGGAGTGTCCCGCCTGCGGCCAAAAGACCAAGCGCTCGTTCCAGGTGGGCGACTACATCACGAAGGACGGAGCGAACTGCTCCAAGTGCGGCAACGTCACCAAGATCACCCTGATCTACGCCGAGCCCGTGGTCAAGTCTAAGTAAGGATAACCAGCGAGTTTCCTTCCAGCTTCATCGTGTGCTCGAACTGAGCCACGGGTGCGTTCGACGCCTCCACGAGGGTCGGGTAGCCCCGCACTATCCTCCGCCTCTCTAGCTCCGACAGCAGCTTCTGGAGCCTCTCGCGCCCGAACTCCTTCGAGAACCACCTCGGCGTGAAGGGCAGGCTCTTCCTCGCGTTCCAGACGTGGTCGACGAGGGCGTCGAGCTCCTTGACCGCTGTCCTCTTCCGCATGATGAGCGAGTATATCGTGACCGCCGAGCTGGGCGGGGCGTCGACCACGTACCCCGCCGCCGTCCCTAGGGTCAGGAACGGCTCGATGGCGAAGACGTCGTCGCGCTTGAGCATGGGCTGGTTCGGGGCGTAGACGTTGGGGATGCTCTTCCCTGCGTGGACTGTGTACTGCTCCAGTGTGTGGCCGCTCAGGTTGTTTATCGTCTTGAAGCCCGCCTGGCGGGCGGTCGCCTCGATGGCCTTCCCGATCTCCCCTGTCCTAGGGTCCCTCTTGACCACACTGATTGCTGCTTCCAGGGCCCTCTTGGTAGTCTCCATAAGCTGCTGATACTCGTCGTTCTCTGTCATGGTCACCGCGGTGTCGGCGATGTAGCCGTCGAAGTGCACGCCGTAGTCTATCTTCACAAGGTCTCCGGCGCCTATCTTGGTCTGGTCGTCCTCCTGCGGGGCGTAGTGCGCCGTCACCCCGTTGATACCTATCCCGGTTGGGAACGCGGGCTGGCCACCCCTCCTTGCTATCTCGGCCTCTATGCTGGTGGCGATCTCCAGGCAGGTCTGGGGGACGGAGACGTTCTCGAGGATCCACTCGCGCATCTCCCGCGCCAGCTTCCCCGCCCTCACGTACTGCTCCGGCACGCGCATCTGGATGGGTCCTCCACCTAGCCCCGACCGGAGCGATTATTATCTCCGACCCGTCCCGAGGCCCGAAGCCGGGCGATGTCCGAAAAGAAGTACTCGAAGGTCGCTACTGGAGGGACCTTCGACGGGATCCACGCGGGGCACCGGCGGCTCCTCGAGAGGAGCTTCGAGCTCGGGGAGGAGGTCGTCATCGGCCTCACCTCCGACGAGTTCGCGAGGAAGGAGGGCAAGGTCACACGGCGCCCCTACCCGGAGAGGGAAGCGGAGCTCGAAGCCTTCATCGAGGGCAGGTTCCCCGGCAGGCGCTTTACCATCGCGAAGCTCGACGACTACTTCGGTCCGGGGATAGCGAGCAGGGACGTCAAGGCCCTCGTCGCGAGCCCGGAGACAGGGAAGAGGGTGGGGCTGGCGAACGACCTGCGGGCCGAGCGCGGGTTCCCCCCGCTCGAGCTAGCCGTCATCGACTGGGTCGAGGCCGAGGACGGGGGGCCCATCTCCTCGACGAGGATAAGGAAGGGCGAGATAGACGAGGAGGGGAGGCTCGTCGGGGGGAGAGCGGGACGATAGGCCGCGAGGAGCTGTCCCTCTACGTCATCCAGGTCTCCATGGGCCTCGGCGGGGGACTCCTCGCCGCAATCTTCGTGACGGAGGCCCTCGTGCACGGCGGTTTCTTCGTCCCCTACGCGGTCGGGGTGTTCGTGATGGTGGGGCTCTGCGCCCGCTTCTTCGGGAAGGTGAGGCTCCCGGTCTACATCGCGGCGACGCTCGGGCTGACCGCGCTCCTGCTCCTGATCGGCATCCCCTGACGGCCTGCCGGGCACGCGGCGTCCGCGACGCACGAGAGTGGAATTTATAATCCGACCCGGCGAGTCGCTCCCAGTGTGGAGAAAGACAGACTCGACCCCTGGGGCGAGACGTTCATCGGGAACTACGAGCGCCTCCACAAGGAGTTCGGAATCGAGCGGATGGACTCAGTCCTCCCCAGGCTCAAGGAGCCGAGCCTGCACATCCGGCGGGGCATAGACTTTGGGCACCGGGACCTCGGAAGGGTCCTCGACGCCGTGGACAACGACAAGCCCTACGCCGTGATGAGCGGGATCAAGCCCACCGGGAACTTCCACCTCGGGACGAAGATGACGGCGGACGACATGGTCTACTTCCAGTCGCTCTCGAAGAGGGCGACGGTCTTCTACTGCATAGCCGACGTCGAGGCCTACAACGACAACGGGCTCTCCTTCGCGGAGAGCTCGAAGATTGCGGTCCAGAACGTGGCCGACATCCTAGCGCTAGGCCTAGACCCCGAGAGGGCGGTGGTCTACAAGCAGAGCGAGGAGGTGAGGGTGATGAGGCTCTCGGCGATATTCTCCAGCAGCGTCACCAACAACATGCTCAGGGCGATCTACGGCGAGAGGCAGATAGGGCTCTACATGTCCGCTCTCATCCAGGTGGGGGACATCCTCATGCCCCAGCTCAAGGAGTTCGGCGGGCCCAAGCCCGTCCTGGTCCCAGTGGGGGCCGACCAGGACCCGCACCTGAGGCTCACGCGCGACATCGCAAACGCCTACCACCAGGACTTTGGGTTCATCCCGCCCTCGTCGATATATCACAAGCTCCTCAAGAGCCTCGACGGGAGCACGAAGATGTCGAAGAGGAGCGCCGCCTCGTCCTTCACCCTCGACGAGCAGCCCGCGTCCGCGGCGAAGAAGGTGATGTCCGGGTTCACCGGGGGCAGGGCGAGCGTCGAGGAGCAGCGGAAGCTCGGCGGCGAGGCGGACAAGTGCCCTGTCTACGACCTCTACCTGACCCACTTCGCGATGGAGGACGAGTACGCGAAGAGGGTCTACGACGAGTGCTACAAGGGGGTCAGGATGTGCGGCGAGTGCAAGCAGGAGCTCGCCGCCATCGTCAAGCGTTATCTAGAGGAGCACCGGCGAAAGCGCGACTCCCTGATGAATGACGCTGAGGAGCTTTTGAAGAGCAGCAGGAAGAGGCTGGCCACCCTAGCGAGTTAGTCACGATGGAGAAGACCCCCCTTCACCCTATCGAGCGCAAGGTCCTCGCGTCCTTGGCGGACGGCCCCAATGTCTTCGAGCGGCTCGTCTCGTCGTCGGGCCTCCTCCCAGACCAGGTCAGGCGCTCGATCTCCTGGCTCTCCTCCAAGGCGCTCGTCACGACGACGGAGGTCACCAGCGTGGAGCTCAAGCTGGTTGCCTCGCCCCCGGAGCTGGTCTTCCTCCAGAGCCTCAGGGAGGGAGGGGGTGAGTCGTCGGTCGCCCGCCTCAGGAACGCCCTAGGCGAGGATAGGGGGTTCGGCGCCGCCATGGGGCGCGCCATCTCCGCGAAGTGGGTGGAGGTGAAAGAGGGGATGATGGGCCAGATAGTACTCCTGAAGGACCAGGAGGCGGGCAAGGACCTGGAGGGCCTGGTCGTCCTCCTCAAGAAGGGCGTTGGCGAGGCCGGCGTCCCGGAGGCCCAGAGGGGCACTCTCGCAGACCTTGTCAAGAGGGGCCTGGTGGAGAGGAAGGAGACCAAGACGGTCAGCGTCACGATAACCCCTGAGGGCGCGGAGGCCCTAAAGTCCGCGGAGGACCAGGGCTTCGAGAAGCTCACGCCAGAGATACTTTCCTCGGTCAGGGCGACAGGGCTGGACGTGAAGCTCAGGCCCATAGACGTGAGCGCGAGCGCCCCGGCGTTCCACCCCGGCAGGAGGCACCCGGTCAAGGAGCTGATCGCGGAGGTGAGGGAGGTCTACCTCTCAATGGGGTTCTCGGAGATAACCGGCGACGCGGTCCAGCCCGCCTTCTGGAACTTCGACGCGCTCTTCACGCCGCAGGACCACCCAGCGCGCGACCTGCAGGACACCTTCTACGTCAAGGGCGTGCGCGATGAGAGGCTCTCCAGGTCGGGGGTGGTCGCGAACGTCGCCGCGGCGCACGAGGCCGGGTGGCAGACCGGGAGCAAGGGGTGGCGCTACAGGTGGAACGTGGAGGAGGCGCGACGTCTCGTCCTGAGGACCCACAACACCGCGGTCACGGTCCAGGCGACCCGAGACTCCGGGGGCGCGGAGACCAGGGTGTTCAGCGTCGCGCGGGTCTACAGGAACGAGAGCCTGGACTACAAGCACCTCGCCGAGCTTCACCAGATGGAGGGGATCGTCGTCGGCGACGGCCTCAACCTCCGCCACCTCATGGGCGTGCTCACCAAGTTCTACGGGAGGCTGGGGATGAGCGGGGTCAAACTCTGGCCTTCGTACTTCCCCTATACGGAGCCCTCCATGCAGGTGATGGTCTACTACGACAAGGTCGGGAAGTGGCTGGAGATGGGCGGGTCCGGGGTCTTCAGGCCGGAGGTCACCTGGCCCCTCGGGGTGAGGAAGCCTGTCATCGCGTGGGGTTGCGGCCTCGAGCGCCTGCTCATGCTCAGGCTGGGGATGGAGGACATCAGGGAGCTCTACGACAACGACCTCGGGTGGCTCAGGGAGAGAAAGGAGATTGCCGGTACTCAAGATATACTTTAGCCGAATGGAGAGGCTCACGGGCCTCCCGAAGGACAAGATACTCGACCGGCTCCCCTACCTCGGCCTCGACATCGAGGGGACGGACAAGGAGTCGGTCAGGATAGAGTACAACCCCAACAGGCCGGACTACTCCACGGACTATGGGATCGCGAGGGCGATGAGGGGGCTCGTCGGGACGGAGCTCGGGGTCAAGCAATACCACGCGGCCGCGGGGAAGGAGCAGGTCCTCGCGGACAAGAGCCTCGCGAAGGTAAGGCCGTTCATCGCGTGCGCCGTGGCGAGGAAGCTCACGCTCGACGAGGAGACCATCAGGCAGCTCATCTCCATGCAGGAGGACCTCCACAACGGGATAGGGAGGAAGAGGAGGAAGGTCGCCATCGGGCTCCACGACCTCCTGCCCATCACCTTCCCGGTCTACTACAGCGCGAAGGACGCGAAGTTCGCCTTCACCCCGCTGGGCTCGGAGGAGCAGATGACCATCGAGGAGATACTCCAGACGACGGAGACGGGGCAGGCCTACGGGCACATCCTCGCCGACACCAGGGCATACCCTATGCTCTACGACTCGAAGGGGGTCGTCCTCTCCTTCCCGCCCATCATCAACGGCCTGAAGACGAAGGTCGAGACCAGCACGCGCGACCTCTTCGTCGACATCACCTCAACGGACGCGAGGCTCGGGGACGAGGCGCTCGCCATTGTCTGCTCCGCTCTCGCCGACGCGGGCGGGGCGCTCGAGACGGTCACGGTCAGCTACGGAAAGAAGAAGGTCGTCACCCCGCAGCTCGAGCCCTCGAGGATGAAGTTCGACGGCGAGCTCGCCCAGGCCGTCACCGGCCTCTCCCTGACCAAGAAGGAGACCAGGGACGCCCTGAGGCGGAGCCGGCTCGACCTCGACCCAAAGGGGTTCGCGGTGATTCCGAGCTATAGGGTGGACATCCTCCACCAGGTGGACCTCGCGGAGGAGGTGGTCATCGGATACGGGCTGGACAAGATGACGGCGACATACCCGCCCAGCGGCGACGCCGGCAAGTTCGATCCGCACGCCTCATTTTTGGAGGGCCTGTGCCTCACGATGGCCGAGGCAGGCTTCGACGAGACAATGAGCTTCGACCTAGTCGACGGCGCTTCCCTCTACGGCAACTTCAGGAGGAGCTCCGACTCGCGACTCGAAGTGGACAACCCCCGGACGGCGGAGCACAGCCTCCTCCGGGACTCGCTCCTCCCGTCCCTGATGGCGGTGTTGGGCCGCAACACCAAGAACGAGTACCCGCAGCGCGTCTTCGAGGCGGGCAAGGTCTTCGCGAGGGGCGGGTCGGGCGTCACGGAAGGCGTCTCGATCGCGGCGCTCTCCGCTCACTCCTCGTCCTCCTTCACCGAGGCCAAGATGTACCTCGAGGCGCTCGTCAAGAAGCACTTGGGGGAGCTCGCCGACACCAGGCCAGCGTCTCACTGGGCGTTCGCCGAGGGGAGGTGTGCTGAGGCCCTCATCAGGGGCACCCCCCTGGGATACCTGGGCGAGGTCAAGCCGAGCGCTCTGGCCGCTTTCGGGCTGGACGTGCCCGTCTGCGGGTTCGAGCTCGACCTCTCGAAGAGAAGCAAGCCCCAAGGATAGGATATAAGCCGCCGCCGGAGCCCGAGCGACGGCTTCCGTCGTACTGCACGCAACAAACGGCCACCCGCGAAGGCGACCAAAAGTTGCTGTGATGAACGGATGGTTTACCCAGTCGTGCTACAGACGGAAGCCATTTAGGGGCGGCCGAGGCGTCCGGGCTCGGCCCGCATTAAGAGGCTCGGCAACGGCGGCGAGAGCCGCAGGATGAGTCGGACCGTCAGAGGCGGGCCACAATAATAATTAGCAGGCCCGCCGCTGGGCCCTGGTGTCCCCGAAGCGCACGATGCATCCGCTGGCCGCGCTGCAGAGGGAGAGGAGGCTCTCCCAGTTCTCGGAGTTCCTCCGCGACCTCGTCAAGGAGCTCAACGACCTCTCGGGGGAGGGGGCGGCCGTCCTCGTCGAGGGGAAGAGGGACGCCAGGGCGCTCACCGACCTGGGATACGCCGGTCCTCTCTTCACGATCGCGATACTCACGTCGAGCCTTGCCGCGAGGGAGAGGCTGAGGGAGGACGTCCGGCAGATGGTGATACTCACCGACCTGGACGTGGAGGGCCGCCGGCTCGCCTCCAGGTACGTCAAGTTCCTCGCCAGGCAGGGGGTGAAGCCCTCCCTGGCCCAGAGGAAGCGGCTCTCCGAGGCGTCTCGAGGGATCTTCCTTCACATAGAGAACCTGGGGAGGTTCGCCCCCGACCATGGGCCTTTGCCCGAGTTGGATAGGGTTTAAATAAAGGCCAACTGGCGCTCGCCTCAAGTTAAGCTAAGTAACGTTAACAGCTAACACACGAGTTGAATGAAAGCAGTTGCCTGATTCGGCGGTAGTAAAGTACCTCGTCAAACTGAGGTTCGACGTAGACGGTGTGGTCGAGAAGGCGGACTTGATCGGCGCGATTTTCGGCCAGACCGAGGGGCTGTTCGGCCCTGAGATGAATCTAAACGAGCTCCAGAAGACGTGGAAGGTCGGACGAATAGAGATCAATCTAGAGTCCAAGAACGACAAGACCTGGGGAGCGATCCTGATTCCGATGTCGACCGACGTCAGCACGGCGGCACTCATCGCTGCCGCTGTCGAGAGCGTCGACAAGGTCGGGCCTTGCTCCGCGAGGGTCATCCTCGAGGGGATAGAGGACGTCAGGGCCTCCAAGAGGGCTCAGATCGCGGAGCGCGCGAAGGACATCATGAAGGAGTGGAGCTCCCGCACCCTGAGCGAGGGCGAGAACGTCCTCAAGGACGTGCAAGAGTCCACCAAGAGGGCGCGCGTCGTGAACTTCGGGGTTGAGAACCTCCCAGCGGGGCCGGGGGTCTACACCGCGGACGGGGTCTACGTCGTGGAGGGGAGGGCGGACGTCGTCCTGTTCCTCAGGGCGGGCATCGAGAACGTCGTCGCCGTGGAGGGCACCAGCATCCCGCAGGCGGTGATCGACCTCAGCAGGAAGAAGAGGATAATCGCGGTCTTGGACGGGGACAGAGGAGGCGACCTCATCGAGAAGGAGCTCGCGCAGGTCATGAAGGTAGAGAAGGTAATCAGGGCACCCGACGGGAAGGAAGTCGAGGACCTCACCCCGATCGAGGTCCACCAGATGCTCAGGGGGGAGCTCCCCGGGCGCAACCCGAGGGAAGGGAGGCCAGAGCGCTCTGAGAGGCGGGAGAGACCAGAGAGGTCCGAGCGCTACGAGAGGCGGGAGAGACCAGAGAGGGCACCCCGCTATGAGAGATACGAGAGGGCACCCAGGGCCGAGCCGGCCGCGCCCGCTGCGCCAGCAGTCCCGGCACCGGTGGTCGACAAGATCAAGGAGGTCTTCCCCTCGATCAACGGCACCCTCGAAGCCATGCTGCTCGACGAGAACCTTGCAGAGAAGGGCCGCATGCCGATAAGCGAGCTCGTGGCGAAGCTCGACGGCTCGGGCGCGACCTACCTGGTCTTCGACGGCATAGTGACGCAGAGGCTCATCGACGCGGCCGGTAAGGCCAGCGTGAAGGGGATAATCGGGCACAGGGTCGGCGAGGTCAAGAACATGCCCGACGGCTTGAGCGTAGGCACTTTCAGAGACCTACAGCTCGAGTAGGCCCCCAAGGTTGATAGTAAGCGAGTTCATCCCAAAGCAGGGCGTCTGCAGGCTCACCGTCGAGTCCCCGGACGACCTCTGGACCCTCCGCAGGCTCCTCTCACCCGGGGACGTCGTCGTCACCAAGAGCTCGAGGGTCTCGAAGCGGGAGGGAGACTACGCGCGGCCGGACAAGGGGGAGCGCATCAAGGTCACCATAGCCCTCAAGGTCGAGGGCATCTCCCTGGACAGCAGCGTCGGGAGGCTCAGGGTCCGGGGGAAGATAGTCGAGGCGAGCGACGACAGCGTCACCAAGGCCGGCTCTCACTCGCTGCTCGTCTCGCCCGGGCAGGAGCTCACAATCAGGAAGGACGACTGGCGGCCCTCCGACACGCGGATCCTCAACTCCTCCACCGTCTCCGAGCGGAGGTTCCTCCTCGTGGCCGTCGACCGGCGGGACACCGGCATCGGCCTCCTCACGGGCTCTCACCTCACGATAGTCTCCACGGTGGAGTCTGGCGCCTCCGGGAAGGGAGGCTCGGGCCAGAAGGAGGTCGACATGGCCCCCTACTTCCGGAAGGTCCTCGAGCTGCTCAAGGCCACCTGGCGCGAAGGGGACGTCGTCGTGGTCGCGGGGCCCGGGAACACCAAGCTCACGATGGAGAACCTCCTCAGGAAGGACCCCGACCTAAGGAAGAACGAGGTCCTCGTCGAGGGCTTCGACCTCTCCGGCTCGGACGGGGTGAGGGCGCTCGTGAAGTCCGACGGGTTCAGGAAGGTGGCGAGCGACAGCGTCCTCGTCGAGGTCCAGGAGGCGGTCGAGGAGGCCATACGGAGGATCTCGCGGGGCGAGAGGAGGATAGCCTACACGCTCCCCCGGGTATCGGAAGCGGCAAAAGCGGGCGCCGTGGAGAAGTGCATCGTCTCGGACGACGTCTTCGCCAGCAACGTCGACGAGAACGCGCTGGTCGAGACGCTCAACTTGATCGAGGAGAAGGGAGGGAAAGTCTTCCTCTGCGACTCGTCGCTGGAGACCGGCAAGCAGGTCTCCGCGCTCGGGGGGATGGTCGCCCTCCTCCGCTACGACCTCTCGGGCGGCGCCCCGACCGCTATTTCGCCAAAGCGGTGACCGCTGGCACCACGTACTCGGTGAGGACTACGAGGGCCACGCCCCCGAAGATGAGGTCCTTGCCCAGCCTCTTCCCGAGGTGCGTGTAATAGAGGAGGATGCCTACGAGGAGGCACGTGATGTACGCGACGCGGGCGATGTCGATCACTGCCGCATTGATGGCTGTGAGCACGGCGGCCGTCTCGGTGGCGAACTGGCTCGCGAACTGCTGGATTGAGGCGCCGAGGTCGGGGGGCTGGGGCGCGTCGAGGACGGGGAGCCCTATCGCGGAGGCCACCGCGGGGGCCAGCAGGAGCAGCGAGGAGGTCATCCCCCGAATAGCTCTTTCCGCTATTTAATCGTCCACGCGCTCAGGTCGGCGCGAAGGCGCCCGTGATGTAGGGCCCGGCTATCAGGATGAAGAGAGCGAAGACCAGCGCGAGCGTCGTGCCCGTCGTCAGCCTTCTGGCGAGGTCTTCGCTGATCCTCCCCTTTCCGGCGCCCCTCAGGAAGATCTCGAAGGCCTGCCCTCCGTCCATGAGGTAGATGGGGAGGCTATTGAAGATGGCCAGGTTGAAGTTCACAAAGAAGAGCCAGAACAGGGTGTTGGTCACAGCAGGGGTCAGGGCCCCCAGGGGGGACGTGTAGAACCCGGAGAGGTCGCTGGAGAACGGAATCGATTGCTCGACGCGCTGGAACGTGGGGATGTATGAGATGTACGCCAGCGGAGAATCCTTGTAGAGCGTCGCATATCCGCTCGAAATCCCCTGCAACGAGGCGTAGCTCACCTGGTCGACCCCCAAGAAGGGGTAGCTCACCGAGGTGCTCTGCCCGCTCGTCTCGTTCACCGTCGTCACGGTGTAGTTCGCGAGGGTTATGGGGACGACCCTGGTATTCCCATTATGCCACACGGTCACGTTGACCTTCTCGCCGATGTAGTAAGTCCCGGAGTGCAGAACGCCCAAGTCGGTGACCGGCGAGTTGTTGATCGCGAGGACAAAGTCCCCGGGCTGAATCCCCGCGAGGTACGCGGGCGAGTGCAGGGTAGGCGAGTCCGGGACCACCCCGTAGATGCCCGCTCCCTTCGCCGCCGGGGTCATGCTGGAGACCGTGAGGATCAGGAGGAGTATGCACGCGATGCCCACGACGAAGTTTATCCCCGAGCCCGCCGCAAGGACCCTCAGAGAGTCCCTGCTCCTGGACTGCTTGAGCTCCTTGTCGTCCACCTCCACGAACGCCCCGATGGGCAGGAAGGCGAGGAGGACGACGCCCGCCGCCTTGACCTTCATCCCGACGTTGCGCGCGACTATCCCGTGGGAGGCCTCGTGGATGAACACGGCCACCACGATGGCGAGCCACACGCTCAGGGGGAGGTATGGGTTGATGCCAGGCAGGAGGAAGTTCGCGAGGGGCGAGATCGTGCGGACGTTAGAGACGATGGTCGCGCTCTGCGGAGAGAAGTAAAGGACCGAGACCAGGAAGGCGACCAGGTAGAGCGCCACCAGGCCGGCGATGGGCATTAGGGCGAGCATAAGCCACCCGAGGGGCTTGCTCACCCTCCACTTTCCCAGCTTGTCCAGCAGGCCGAGCCCCTTGCGCGTCCTCACCATGAAGATGACGAACCAGCGCGTGATGGCCTTGTATGGCTGGGCGTCGCCTTCGGGTGACTCGGACATGCGAGGTCGCTCTTTCGCCGTCCTCGACGAGAACCCTTTAAGGTTTGACCCGCTTCGACCCCGTCTGGGATACCTTGGGGGACTGCTCGAGGTGCCGCGAGGCGCCGTCATACTACACCAGGAGATACTCCGGCGAGAGCCTCTGCGCCTCCTGCTTCCAGGAGACCACCGTGGAGAAGGTAAGGCGGACCATCTCGAAGTACGGCATGCTGCGCAGGGGGGAGCGGGTGGGCGTGGCCGTCTCTGGGGGGAAGGACAGCCTCTCGCTCCTCAAGATCCTCCACGAGCTCAACTCGGGCCTTGGCCACGGCGGGAGGTCGGAGCTGGTCGCGCTCACCGTGGACGAGGGGGTCAAGGGGTACCGCGACGAGGCCATAGAGCACGCCCATGCCCTCTGCAGCGAGCTGGGCGTGGAGCTGGTTCTCGTCTCCTACAGCGAGCTCTTCGGGTTCAGCCTCGACCAGGCCCTCGACTGGAAGGACGAGCGCGAGGTCTCCTCCTGCAGCATGTGCGGGGTCTTCCGAAGGAGGGCAATCGACGAGGCGGCGGTGAAGGCGAAGGTCGACGTCGTCGCGACAGCGCACAACCTGGACGACTACGTCCAGACCTTCATGATGAACCTCCTGCACGGCGACGTCGAACGGCTGGGCTGGCTCGACCCCTCCACATACGACGACGCCTTTCCCGTGCGAAGGGTCAAGCCCCTCACCGAGGTCTACGAGGAGGAGGTCGCCCTCTACGCCTACCTCTCGAAGATCCCCTTCCAGAGCGCCAGCTGCCCCTACATGCACGAGGCCCTGAGGAGCGAGGTGCGCGACTACCTCAACGAGCTCGAGTCGAGCCACCCGGGGATGAAGAACGTCCTCCTGGCCTCGGCGCTCGACGTCACCTCAAGGCTATCGAAGGAGGCCCGGGGCGGCGGCCAGGCCGGAGCCAAGGCGACCGTGCCCTGCGCGAAGTGCGGGAAGCCCTCCTCGAAGGGGGTGTGCGGGGTCTGCAGGATGACCGAGATGGTGTGGCAGCACACTAAATATACTGGCAAGTAGCCCTCGCCCTTGGTGGCGGGTAGGGCCTGGGAGGTTAGCCGTCTCCTTCACTCAAACCGGCTACATGGAGTGCCAGTAACCGTCGGGTAAAGCCAGCTCTCCTCTTTCCTACGCGTCCGGGCGGGATGATAACACGCCGGAGCAGGCGGTCGCGAGGCGCGGGCCCCTCGAAGGAGGGGTTCTGACTCTTGATCGTCGAACCTGGTGAGATCCGGGAGGGGGCAACCATAAGGCGACACGGCCACGTTGCTCCGTCTACGTGCGGGACCGTTCGGTGCGCGCGATTGGGAGAGGTCGGGCTGGTGAACGCCGGCGGGTCTGCCACCATCTTCTTCCGACCGGCTAAGGCTAATTAGCCGCACGCCGACCTTCGGTCTCGATGCGGGGAGCGACAGGAGGCGTCGCCGAAGACGACGGGAAGAGCCTTGGCTGGAAGGACTATGTCGCTCTCTTCATCGCGCTCCTCCAGACCGTAGGCCTGCCTTTGGTCGTCCTCATCCTCATCATCCTCGGCGCCCTGGCTGTCCTGAGGCTACTGCACTGAGGAGACCGGCAGCTCCCGCTTCGTCTTCTTGGCAAAGTCGATGTCGTAGAGGCACTCCGCGAACTGGTCCGGCGCCACCTCAGTCGCGGGAGGGAAGACCTCCGCGCACTTGTCCGTGGCGTAACCGCACCTCGTCCTGAACCTGCACCCCGACGGGATCGTGATTGGGCTGGGGACGTCCCCCTCTAGCGGGGCAAGCAGCCTCCGCTTCGTCGGGTCGGGGAGGGGCACAGAGGAGAGAAGCGCCTCGGTGTATGGATGCCGCGGGCGCTCGAAGAGCGACTCCGTCGGCCCAATCTCGACCACCCGCCCCAGGTACATGACGCCCGTCCGGGAGCACATCTGCCTCACCACCGCGAGGTTGTGCGAGATGAAGAGGTAGGTGAGGCCGAGCTCCTTCTGCAGGTCCCTGAGGAGGTTGAGGATCTGCGCCTGGACTGACACGTCGAGCGACGACGTCGGCTCGTCCAGGACGAGGAACTCGGGGTTGACCGCGAGCGCCCTTGCCACGGCGATCCTCTGCCTCTGACCCCCCGAGAACTCGTGCGGGAACCTTGAAAGGTGGTCGGGGTTCAGCCCGACGATGCGGATGAGCTCCGCCGCCCTCTTGTCCGCCTCGTTCTTCCCTGAGACGATGCCGTGGATGTGCATGGGCTCCGTGAGCGCTGACCTCACGTTCTGCCGCGGGTCCAGCGAGGCGTAGGGGTCCTGGAAGACCATCTGCATCTTGCGGCGAAAGGGCTTCAGCCTCCCGCCCTTCAGCTTGAGGATGTCCGTCCCGTCGAAGAGGAGCCTCCCCTTTATCGGCTCGGCCAGCCTGACGACCGTCCTGGCCAGCGTCGTCTTGCCGCAGCCCGACTCCCCCACTATCCCCAGGGTCTCGCCCCTCCTCACGGACAGGGTGACGCCGTCCACGGCCTTGACGTAAGCCTGCGTCCTCCCCAGTATCCCTCCTTTTATGGGGAACCAGGTGAAGACGTCCTCCATCCTCAGAAGCTCCGAGCTCTGCACGCCACTCAACCCCCGTAGAGGAAGCACTCGACGTAGTGGCCCGCCCGCGCCTCGACGAGAGGCGGCTTGCTTAGGGGGCACTTCTCGAAGGCGGACGGGCAGCGAGGGTGGAAGCGGCATCCGCTGGGCGGGTAGATGAGGTTGGGCACCGAGCCCTTGATGGAGGTGAGCTCGCCGCGCACGGCGTCGGGGCGGGGGATTGCCGCGAGGAGGCCCTGCGTGTACGGGTGGAGGGGATTCTTGAACAGCTCGCCCACCTCCGCTACTTCGACGATGTTCCCCGCGTACATCACTGCCACCCTGTCGCATATCTCCGCGACGACCGCGAGGTCGTGGGTGATGAGGAGGATCGAAGCGTCGATCTGGTCCTTGAGCTCCCTCAATAGCTTCAGGATCTGGGCCTGGACGGTCACGTCGAGCGCGGTCGTTATCTCGTCCGCGATGAGGAGGGCCGGCCTCCTCACCAGCGCCATCGCTATCATCGTCCTCTGGCGCATACCCCCTGACAGCTCGAAGGGATACATCTTGAACATCCTCTCCGGCTCGGGCAGCCTGACCCTTCCCAGGATCGCGACGGCGTATGCCTTCGCCAGCCTCTTGAACTCCCTCCTTCCCAGGGTCTGCTCCGCGAGTAGGGCCTCGAGGCTCGCCTTCTCTCGTGTCTCCTTCTCCGTCAGCGTCCCCTCCCTCGCCGCCTTGTTGAGGTCCTCCAGGCGCGCGGCCACGACCACAGGGGTGAAGACCCTCCTGTCGGTCTCCAGGATCTCGAGGATTTGCGACCCGACCGTGAGGACCGGGTTGAGGTAGGTCAGGGGGTCTTGGAAGACCATGGCCATCTCCCTGAGACGGGCCGTCCTGATCTCCCCCTGCTTCTCGGTGAGAAGGTCCTTCCCGTTCAGGATTATCTGGCCGCCGACCACCTCCGCGTTCTGGGGGAGCAGCCCCTCTATCGAGAGGGCGGTGACCGACTTGCCCGAGCCCGACTCACCCACGAGGCCAAGGACCTCGCCCCTTTTCACCGAGAGGTCCACCCCGTCGAGCGCCTTCACCTGACCCGCGAAGGTGTGGAAGTTGACCTGGAGCTTCTTGACGGTGAGGATGTCCTGGGTGCTCCCATCCATGCCCCTTACCTCCTCAGCCTCGGGTCGAGTATGTCCCTCAGCCCGTCCCCGAGGAGGTTGAAGCCGAGCGAGATGAGTAGTATCGTCAGGCCGGGGAAGATGATGAGCCAGGGCGCGGTGAAGAAGTACTGGCTCCCGAGGCTCGCGAGGTTGCCCAGCTCCGGGAGCAAAGGACTCGGGCTCAGCCCTATGAAGGTCAGCGCGGAGACCGTCAGGATCACGCTCCCGATGTCCAGCGTCGCCTGCACAAGGAGCGGGTAGATGGAGTTGGGGACGATGTGCCTGAACAGGATCCTGAACCTCCCCGCGCCTATCGACCTAAGGCTCTCGACGTAGGGTCTCTCCTTCTCGCTGAGCACCTGCGACCTGACGAGCCTCACGTAGGTCGGCCACCAGATGAGCAGCACCGCGCCGGTGAGCACGGTGAGCGTCCTCCCGAACACCACCATGAAGACTATCGCCAGGAGGATTCCGGGCACCGCGAGGAAGATGTCAGTGACACGGAGTATCACCTCGTCCACTATCCCGCCGGCATAGGACGCGGTGGCCCCGAAGACGATGCCTATCGCGACCGCGGAGAGGACGACCTCGAGCGCGATCTGGAGGTCGACCGGGATTGCCAGGACGATCATCGTCAGGAGGTTCCTCCCGTAGGAGTCCGTCCCCAAGACATAGGAGGATGAGCAGTCGTGCGCGATGTTGGAGTTCCCCCAGCCGAAGAGCGGGTTGTTCCAGCAGTTCTTGAGGAGCGGGTGCGTGATCTGCCAGCTCGTCGAGTTGACGAGGAAGGGCGATAGCAGGGCTAGCACGATGCTGCCGACGGAGAGGACGAGGCCGACGAGCACAAGCGGGTTCTTCCTGAAGAGGTGGAGCGCGAGCCGGAGGTCGGCGGACCGCCTCGCCTCGATTTGGGGTTCTGTCTCGCTCATTGGCTCTCGACTCAGTAGCGGATCCGCGGGTCCAGCTTCGCGTAGATTATGTCGACCGCGAGGTTCGTGACCACGATGATCAGAGCGGTCACCAGGACGTAGAGCTCGACGAAGTTGATGTCAAAGACGTTGACCGCCTGAAGGGACGTGTACCCCACCCCCGGGAGGTCGAAGACTATCTCGATGACGACCACCCCGCCGAACAGAAAGGCCGTGAGGAGGCCGGCGACCGTGACGGCCGGGAGGAGGGCGTTCCTGAGCGCGTGCCTGTAGATTACGACTCGCTCCTGAAGCCCCTTGGACTTGGCCAACAGGATGTAGTCCTGCCTCAGGACCTCGAGCATGCTCGACCGGACTATGCGCGTGAGCGCCCCTATCGACGTTATGGAGAGGGTGACTGCCGGGAGGATCATCGCCACGAAAGAGTCCCACGCGAAGTGCAAGTTTCCAGAGATGATGCCGTCCAAGATGGGCGCTCCGGTCACCGCCTTGGGCGTGACCACGTTGGCGAAGCAGATGGCGCAGTTCGTGGCGAGCGAGCCGCTGCCCGGCAGAAGGCCCAGGCCGCCTATGCGCGCGTAGAGCACGAAGATGATCAGGAGGACGTAGCCGAACCAGAACTGGGGGATCGAGTAGCCGCCGAGCGAGACTATGCGCGAGATGTGGTCGGGCAACTTGTTGTTGTGGGTGGCAGAGACTATCCCCAGGGGGATGCCGATTAGGATGGTGAGTATCGCCCCCATCACCGCGAGCTGGGCCGTGAAGGGGAACCTGCTGAAGAATATGGTGGTTGTCTTCGCAGCGGGGCCGGCGGTGGGAAGAAGCGTGTAACCCCAGTTCCCGGAGAGGACGTTGCCCAGCCATTGCGTGTACTGGGCCCACACCGGCACAAGGCAGCTCTGCTGGAAGGCCGAGAAGGCCTGGAAGGAAGCGCAGGACTTGGTCGCGACCCCCAGGGACTGCGCGAGCGCGAGCTTCTGCGCGTCGTTCATCCGAGGAGTGATGTAGGGCGCGAGCGCGAAGCTTGGGGGAAGGAACCCCCTAGTCAGGTAAAACATGAAGAGGCTTAGTCCAAACAGGACTAGCCCCATCAGGAGTATTCTCCTTATGGCATACTCGTAGAGCTTCAACTAGGAAGCGGCCCTCTACCCTTCTCAGTAGAGGGTGGCGAAATACTCCGGTCCTACGCCGTTCGCCGCCGCGCTTCCCAAGTTCGAGTTCCAGTACATGCCCTGGACGTTTGACGTCATCGTCACGAAGTTGACGTTGTCGAAGGTCCACAGGTACATGACCTCCTGGTTGGCCAGCGTGTTCATCTGGTCACTGTAGGAGATCAGGGCCGGCAGATTCCCCGACGAGCTCGCGCTGAGACTCTCCTTGTAGAGGTTGTTGATGGCGCCGAAGTTCATCCCGTCAGCGCCTGGGTACGTCCCTGGGTATGCCAGCATGTTGCCCGTGAAGTCCAGCACCCATGGGTAGTCGTCAATCCACCCGAAGGCGTAGAAGTAAAGGTGGTTGGGCACCGAGAAGGCCTCGGTGAGCTCCTGCCCCGCAGGCAGCGGCTGGACAGAGACGGTCAGCCCCATGTTGTAGGTCGTGCTGACGTTGTTGATCGTCCCCGCGATGTCGTTCATGATGGCCTCGTCGCTAGTGTCACCCGTCGCGTAGGTGATCTGGATGGTCTGTGGCACGGGGTTGGCGCACCTGCCGTTGGTGAGCGTCGTGCAGCCGAATGTGTTGTTGAACAGACCTGTGGGCGCCACCGTCCCGTTGGTAAAGTGGAAGGTCCTTATCGGGTTCTGCATCGCGAGCAGCAGAAGGTTGGCGGACTGGTCAGGGTTGTAGCTGTAGGTCGGCGCGATGCTCGAGTTGTAGACTCCCGCGGGCGGCAGTCCAGGAGGGACCACGTTCGGCGCCACTTGGCCTAGCTTGTCTGCGTTGCTGACCCACTCCGAGGTCATGTTGACCGCGTCGGCGAAGGCCAGGCGCAGCCTCTGGTCAGCGAAGGGCTGGAAAGAGTAGTAGGCACCCGTGAGAGCGCTCGTCACGTTCGTCGAGAACGGGTCGAAGGTCACTCCCAGGAACGGGTACGGCCCGTAGAGGGAGACCCCTGGTATCGTGGAGTTGAGCGTGTTCGAGGTGAGCCAGCTGCTCTTCTGGGCGACGTCGAAGAGGTTCGTGCTCTCGACGTCTATCGCCATCGCCTGTCCGGACTTGGCCGCGTTCTGGACGTCGATCTCTCGGGTCGTCTGGTCGGGCACGAACTTGAAGATGACCGTCTTGATCTGGGCGTCTATCTTCGAGCCGGCTGGCGTCATGGACTGGTAGGGCCCGCCCCAGTAGTTGGGATTGGCCTGCAGAGTGATCGCGTTCGTCGAGGTGTCGTCGGTGGTCAGCGTGTATGGACCTGTCCCTGCCATGGAGCCCGTGGCCGCGGTGTCAAGATAGGTGGTCCCGCATCCGGAGGGCGTCGAGCCTGCGTTGCAGGTGGCCGAAAAGTCGTCGAAGTACTCGATCGACTTTTGCGTGAAGTTGCCGCTCAGCGTCGTGTAAGGGAGCGTGTACCCCGCGCCGGAAGCCGTCCACAAGGCGAGGTCGTGCTGCATCACATAGCCAGGTGCCACAGGGTCGACGATCGGGTTGGCGAAAAGGTATGGGAACGCCACGTTCGGGTTCTGCACGTTGACGTTGAAGGTCAGCGTCCCTGTGACTTGGATGAAGTTGGCGGCAAGCCAAGAGGCAACATAGCTGCTACCGTAGTTCTGCGCTCCGTTGAAGAACGAGCTCAAGGACTGGTTGGAGAGCTGCTGTATGAGCCAGCCCGACTGGGTTCCGTGCCCTGTAGGTGAGCTCCCGTCGTTAATCAGCGCCCTGTTGATCGAGAACCAGACCGCCGAGGAGTTCAGCGCCTCGCCGTCTGCGAACTTTATCCCGCTTCTCAGCGTGAACTGGTACTGGGTGCCCGCCGGGTTGGCCGTGTAGCTCTGGGCGAGCCACGGAATCACGTCTGTGGCGTTGCCCTGGTTGTACCAGAGGATGGGCTCGTAGACGTTCTGCATGATGTTGTAGTCATAAGAGTAGTAGGACACCGCCGGGTCGAGGTACTGGATCGTCTCGGCCGACTCATAGGTGAGCGTGCTGGGCACCGCCGCCGGTCCCGAGGACGTCGAGGAGGTCGAGCTGCCGCCCGTGCCCGTCGAGCTCGACGTTGTGCTGGAGCTCGAACTCTTCGAGCTGAGCGCAATTCCGGCCACTACAGCGACGACTAGGATTACCAGGACTACGCCTATCGTCACATTTCTAGAAATTGCATGCCTCTTGCGGTTCATTTGCATTTTGAACCAGAACGTCCAAGTCCCGTTTACGACCAAGTTCCTATAAAAACGTTCCAAACGGGCTTGAGCACAAACATGGATATTTCATCAGTCCTTGCACAAATTTAGGGGAAACGCGTCAGAGGCCAAGGCGCCTCCTCCCGCAGCGTCGGCAAAGGTCGCTGCCCTGCCACCGTTTTTTATATCGGCGAGAAACGGGTCGTGCTCGGGCGGGGGTAGCCAAGCCTGGCATGGCGAAGGATAAGTTTGGGCAAGACCTGAACTCCTTAGTGCTAATCCTTTGTTCGCAAGGACTCGTGGGTTCGAATCCCACCCCCCGCGCTTCCCGCTCTCACTACGATTCATGCCGCGGTCTGGAGTCTCCTTCCCAATCGAAGCCTTTTCCTCTTTATTGACAGCCCAATTTCTTTGTCGAATGTGGCCAAACCTGCGGTCTTCACGTAGATGTAATAGCAATCCGAATTCCGTACGTATGACTTCCCGCGCCTAGTCAAGATCGTACCTTTCCTCTTCCCCAGATGAGGTCCAGTTGCCTGAATGTCAAAATATCTGTGGAGCAGGTCCTTTACATAGCTCAATAATTCAAAATCGGTGTTAGAAGCAGTTAGATGACCTACCTCATCAACGCTTCCCTCCGAATCAAAGAATCCTCTTATGAATGCGGCTGCGCATTCCGCGTTGTGCTCGATGAACCTCTTGAGGTCTTGCGGTTTTTGGAGCAAGAATCTGTGCAGGAGATAGCTTCCAAACTCGACGTGGAATTCCTTCTCGGTTGATCCCTTCCATAAGCGATGAGGGGACATCCCAGGACTTTTGATACGGCTTTATTGAACGCTTCCACAAACTCGCGGTCTACGGCCCTGAGTCGAATCCGGTACTGGTAGCTCTGTAGCTTCACATTGAGGAAAGCGTCTCCAGTTTCCGCTCCTATGACGTATGCTAGGTCAGGCGTTGGTTTTGGGATGAAGGCGTGCCCAGCTCGAAGGGGACTCGATTTACCTGTTGTCCAATTTGAGATGGTCCTCTTGGTGAACCTGACGCCATGCTCTTGTTCTATCTTGTCGATTATCTGTTGAAAGGTCTGCGAGTTCTTCCTGGGTGTCAATACTTTCTCGTGGAGAAGTATTCTAGTGTCGAGGGCTGGACGCCTTCGACCTTTCTCAGCATCCTTATCGGTAGATTTGGCGTCAGATCGAGTTGGAGGTAGACCCTCCATGGGGTGAGACTCTGCTACGGTATTTAGTCGCCTTCGTCCCGAAGGCACTCAATCTACTCTAGCTTGCTGAAGAAGCAGGAGTGCTTTCCTGTGTGGCACGCGGGGCCCGTCTGGTCGACGACGTAGAGGAGCGTATCGCTGTCGCAGTCCACGAGCACCCGCCTCACCTTCTGGATGTGCCCAGAGGTGTCCCCCTTCTTCCAAAGCTCGTTCCTGCTCCTGCTCCAGTAGGTCGCGAGCTTCGTCTTCATCGTGGCCTCCACCGCTTCGCGGTTCGCGTAGGCCAGCATCAGGACTTTGCCGGTCTTCGCCTCCTGGGTCACGACCGGGACAAGCCCGTTGCCCTTTGCAAAGTCTATCTCGTCTAGCTTCGACGCTTTCAAGGCCTGACCACGACCCCATTCGCCGCCAGATAATCTTTCACCTGCTTGACGGTGAGCTCGCGGTAGTGGAATAGCGACGCGGCTAGGGCTGCGTCGCACCCTCCTTCGGTGAGCGCCTCCAAGAAGTGCTCGAGGGTCCCGGCGCCTCCGCTGGCGATGACGGGGACGCTCACCCTCTGCGTTATCGCTCTGAGGAGCTCGATGTCGTAACCGATCCTGGTGCCGTCGCGGTCTATGGACGTGACGAGCAGCTCGCCCGCCCCCAGCTCCGCGGCCCTCTGCGCCCACCCGACGGCGTCGACCTCGGCGGCCCTGGTCGCGGAGTGGCTGAAGACCCTGTATCCCTCTTTCGTCCTCTTCGCGTCGATCGCCACGACGACGCACTGCGAACCGAACACGTCTGCCAGCTTCGCGATCAGCCCGGGCCTCTGGAGGGCCGCCGTGTTCACCGCGACCTTGTCCGCTCCGCTCGCCAGGGCCAGCCTCGCGTCTGCCATGCTCCTTATCCCTCCACCGACCGTGAAGGGGATGTCGAGGCTCGCGGCGACGCTCCTGACGAGGGAGCGAATCGTCGCCCTCTTCTCCAGGCTGGCCGTGATGTCCAGGAAGACCACCTCGTCGGCCCCCTCGTCCCTGTAGCGCGTCGAGAGCTCCACCGGGTCGCCAGCGTCCCTCAGGCCCTCGAACTTCACTCCCTTGACGACCCTTCCCGCTTTGACGTCCAGGCAGGGGACGATCCGCTTCGCGAGGGTCATCTCAGCGTGCCTCCTATGGCCGCCTTCGCGTCGCCCAGCTCGATGGTCCCGTCGTAGAGGGCCCTTCCGATGACGGCCCCCGCCGCTCCCCTCCTCTCTATCTCGATGAGGTCGTGCAGGCTCCTGATGCCCCCGGACGCCAAGATCTTCAGCTTCTTGCTCAGGGCGCAAAGCACCTTGAGCGTGTCCAAGTCGGGCCCGGCTGCCATCCCGTCCCTCCCGACCGCGGTGGTCAGCAGGTTGACGACCCCCGCCTCCTCGAACCTCCTGGCGGCCTCTAGGACTCCCACGCCCTGGGTCGCGGTCCAGCCGCTCGTCACGACCTTGCCGTCAGAGTAGTCCGAGGCCACCACGATCTTCTCCGGTCCCTGCAGCCTCAGGAGCTCCAAAAGCGTCTCCGGCTCTTTGTACGCGAGCGTCCCAAGGATCACCCTGGCGGCGCCGGACCCCAGCCACGACTCCGCCGCGGCGCGCGACCTCACCCCTCCTCCGACCTCGACGGGGATCTTGGCTCTCTCGAGTATCATGGAAATCGTCTTGCCGTTTGACCCCTTCCCGAACGCGGCGTCAAGGTCGATGATGTGGAGCCCGTCGGCGCCCTCGCTCTCCCACCTCGCCGCGACCTCGAGGGCCCCTTCCTCCCATGTCGTTTTCATCTCCTCCTTACCCTGCTTCAGAGTGACCACCGACCCGGAGAGGAGGTCGATCGCCGCCCAGAGCTCCAGCATCGCTGCTACCTCTTCACCGTTCTCAGGAAGTTCTGGAGGATCTTCCTCCCCGCCTCGCCCGACTTCTCGGGGTGGAACTGCGTGCCGTGGACGTTCTTCTCGCTCACGAGCGCGGGGAACTCGACCCCGTAGTCGGTGGTCGCCACTACCCACTTCCCCTTGGTCGCGGGGTAGTATGAGTTGACGTAATACACCCACGACTCCCCCTCGAGGCCTTCCGTCAGCGCCGACTCCCTCGTGACAACGAGCGTGTTCCACCCTATCTGGGGGACCTTCACGCCGGAGGCGCGGAACTTCTTCACCTCGCCCGGGAACAGCGAAAGCCCTCGTCCCCGCCCCTCCTCGCTCTTCGAGAAGAAGAGCTGGAGGCCCAGACAGACCCCGAGGAGGGGCTTGCCCGAGCGGACGGCGTCGCGAATCTTCTCCATCGGAAGCATCTTCGCGGCCTGGTTGAAGCTCCCCACCCCTGGGAGGACTATCGCGTCCGCTTGCTTCAGGCCCCTGCCGTCCTTAGTGAGAGCGGTCTTCGCGCCCTCCTTCCTGAAGGCGGCCTGGATGCTGAAGAGGTTGCCGGCGCCGTAGTTGAATATCTCTATGCGCATGCTCCGCTCACATGGACCCCTTCGACGAAGGAGGCGCCTTCATCTTGGCCCGCCTCGGGTCGGGCGCGGCCGCCTCCCTGAGGGCGAGCGCGAAGGCCTTGACGGCGGCCTCGAACTTGTGGTGGTCGTTGCTCCCCTCGAGGACCTTGACGTGGACCGTGGCCTCGAGGGCCTGCGCTATGGACCCGAAGAAGTGCTCGAGGTCCTCCTTCGGGGCGTCCTCCAGCATCACCCTCTCCAGCTTCAGGTCCAGGACCGAGTAGGGGCGCTTCACGAGGTCGACCGACGCAAGGGCGAGGGCGTCGTCCATGGGGACTACCGCGTCGCCGAACCTGCGTATCCCCACCCTGTCCCCGAGCGCCTGGCTGATGGCCTTGCCCAGGGTGATCGCGACGTCTTCCACGGTGTGGTGCATGAGGTCCCCCTTCGCCGTCACGGTCACGTCGATCAGGCTGTGCGTGGCGAGCGAGTGCAGCATGTGGTCGAGGAAGGCGACCCCCGTCCTCGCCTCCGCCCGGCCGGTCCCGTCCAGGCTGACGCGGACCGTGATGTCTGTCTCCTTGGTCTTCCTCGTGACTAGTGCGCTTCTCTTCATCGCTATCGGCCACCCTCGCCCTTCGGGGCGAGCAATAACCCTGACGGGATTTGGTTCACGGTCTCGGCGACGACGTCGGACCCCTCCCTCTCGAAGAACGACGCTTGGTCCGCCCGGACCGGCGACGTCTGGTAGATCCCCGCGAACAGGAGGCCCCCGACCCCCAGCCGCCTCGCGTTCTGGACCATCATGAGGTCCTCGGCCGAGTCCCCCACGTAGAGGAGGGCCTCCGAGGAGAGCTTCTCGCGCGCACGGATGAGGGCGCCGGGGCTCGGCTTCCTCAGCCCGTCGTATTCCGTCCGGAGGCGCAGGTCTATGTCCGCGTCTCCGATGAATATGGACGCTTCCTTGTCGAAGTAGCGCATGAGCTTTCCCAGCGAGTGCGCCGTCCCGATGGAGGGCCTCCCGGTGATCATCGCCAGCCGGGCGCCGCCCAGCCTCTCCTCGAGCGAGTCGAGGGTCCTCCTGTCGACGAGTATCCGCTCGAGCTCGATGAGTCCCTTGGTGCGTGGGCTGCTCGACCTGACGCCGTGGATCTTCTCGAAGAGCGAGGCTCCGAAGTACACCTCGTCGAAGACGGTCGTGAGCCTCCCCTCAGGAGGAGTCCTCGGGTATCCCATGCGCTCCCTCCCCTTGTCGATGCCGTCCTTGAGCGAGGGGAACTCCGAATCGAGGAAGTCGTCCACCGCGGCCTGCCCACTCCCTCTGGGGGCGGAGCCGAACGCCGCGGTTATTTCCTTCAGCGCCTCTGTGGCCCCAGCAATCCTCGCTCCCCGTCCGTCCTTCCGCTGCTCCAGGGCGACGAGCGAGAAAAGCGTCAGGGCGTAGCTGGTGTCCCAGTCGCTGTTGAACCCCCCGGTCCTTCTCATCGTCGAGATGAGCCTCGGCATCGCGCCCGCGAGGCGGAGCCTCACCCCAGCCGTCTCCTCGACCATCGTCTCGACGACCACCAGGATGGTCGCGTCGTAGGACCTCCTGGCGTCGATGAGCACCCCGTCGCAGTCGAAGGCTACCGCGTCCACCTTCCCGAGCAGGTCCTTCGACGACCTGTTTACCGAGAGGGCCCCTCCTCTTGGTGAAGGGACGCGGAGATAGCGCGCCTCGAGGGCGCCACTGCTCTGGGTCATCGCTTCTGGAACCTCGCCTGTGCCGAAAGGAAGTGGTTCGGCAGGCCCTCTGCCGTCGCGAGCTCCTTGAGGGACGGAAGCATTGCCTTCAGGCCCGCCTTCGTCCCCTCCACGACCCAGTTCACCTTCACAAAGTCTAAGGCCGTCAGCCCGGCGCGGAGCCGCGCCAATCCCTCGGTGGGGAGGACGTGGTCTGTCCCGATGACGTAGTCGCTCGCCGCCCCCGGGGCGTAGGGCCCGGTCAGGATCAGGCCAGCGTTTGAGATCGAGCCGGCCATCTCCGCGGCGTCGTCGACCATCAGCTCGATGTGCTCAGGCGCCAGCGAGTTGACCAGCTCCAACGCCGTGTCCCTGTCCTTGCAGAGGGCGGCGAACCCGCGCCTAAGGCATCCCTGGACGTAGTCCTTCCTCTGCAGCGTCGGCGACACTCTCTCGACCTCCTTCTTGACGTCCCGCGCGAGCCGCTCGTCCCAGGTCACCAGGCCGCAGATGCTCTCCTGGCCATGCTCGGCCTGAGCCATGAGGTCCCACGCGACCAGCCGGGCGTCCGCCCCCTTGTCACCGACCACGACCATCTCCGTCGGCCCCGCGAGAAAGTCTATCGGGACGTCGGTCGACACCACCTTCTTCGCGGCCGAGACGTAGAGGCCCCCGGGCCCCACTATCTTCGAGACCTTGGGGATGCTCTCCGTGCCGTACGCGAGCGCCGCGATGGACTGCGCTCCCCCTATCCTGTAGACCTCGTCCACGCCGCACAGCTTGGCTGCCGCGAGGATGGCGTCGCTGACCTTCCCTCCCGAGGGGGGCGAGCAGAGCACGACCCTCCTCACCCCTGCGAGCTTCGCGACCCCTGCCGTCATCAGCACCGTGCTCGCATATGACGCCCTCCCTCCGGGGATGTAGCACCCCACCGAGTCGAGCGGGCGCACGACGC
>JAPCJO010000031.1 GCA_027886905.1 Nitrososphaerota archaeon | reverse complement strand
CTGGGCATTCTTCAGCGTCGTGGTCGGAGTTGTGTATAAAAGGGTTGGGACTACTGATTCTGCTCGATTAAGATACATGGCTATATCGGGGCTATACGGTGGATATAAATAGGTCTTGTTTCGATATAGAACCCGTCGGGCAAATGACCACATGCAAATTCTGCGGCTCGGAAAAGGTCGTGAAGCACGGAATCAAGATGGGAGTCCAGAGGTTCCAGTGCAAGAACTGCTCCCACCACTTCTACGATAACCATGTCTCCTTCGCTCGCATGAGGGTCAATGAGCATGTAATCGTGACCGCGCTCAACCTCTACTATGACGGCCTCTCGACTCGCAAGGTTCAGAGGCAACTGAGCGACATATTCGGGGAGACGGTCTCCGCCTCTACCGTTTGGTATTGGGTCTCTAAGTATGGCGAGATGGTCGGGGAGTTTGTCAAGACGCTCGCGCCCAAGCTCGGCGGGAAGTATCACCACGACGAGACCGCGATATTCGTCGGCGGGGAAGAGAAGTGGTTCTGGGAGACTATCGACGAAGATACACGTTTCATCGTCGCAAGCATGGTCAGCCACTCCCGCACGAGCGCCGACGCGATCAAGGTCTTCACACAGGCCCTTGAGAAGCAGAGGCCGACGGCCTTCTACACCGACGGCTCCTTCGCATACGACGAGGCGATGAAGAAGGTCTTCTACACCCGATACAAGGCCAACAAGGTCGAGTGGGTGCGCCGAGTGGGGATTCAGGCGAGACAAACAAACAACATAGTCGAAAGAGTCCACGGAACGCTCAAGGACAGAATAAAGCCGATGCGGGGCCTGAAGAATCCCAAGAACCTTCTCGAAGGCTATGTCGTGAACTACAACTTCTGCCGGACCCACTCGGTAATCGGGAAGACACCCGCGCAAGCGGCGGGGATAGAGATGAAGGGCTGGAAGCAACTTATCCAGAACGCGACAGCAGAGAAGACGATTCAGGAAGTCGCGCAGAAGCAAGCCGAGGAGATCGCCGTGAGGGTGAGCGCCTGATGCCGAGCCGAAGACGGGCGCTCGTCACACTCCCCGAAGGCATCTGGGAAGTCATCGATAAGGAACTGAAGGGGAAGATTGGAGACGGAGACTCTGAGGTAATTCGCGCCGTAGTCACGGCCTACCTGACCGAGAAGGGCTATCTCCTGAAACCCCAGCCGGCAGCACCGCAGAACACGGTCGTAATCGAGCAGATAGCGGGCGAGATTGACATGCACGACAATATGATTACCGCGCTCGCCGAGATGCTTGAAGAAAGCGGGAATCTCAAATACGACGAATGGGAAAGACGAGTGAAGAAGAAGGTATCGAAGAGGTAGTGTCCACGTCAGAACTTGACCGCATCAACGCCGTTGAGTAATGACACGAGTTCATACATTAGGACATAATCGTCTCTCGCGTCTGTCCCTTGTCTGGTAAATATCCGTCCATCATCAAGAATATAGTAATTTCTGTCCTTGTAGGACAGAGTCAGGAACCTGATTCTCCCCCCTGAAATGTCGTCCGTCACATACTTGTTCCACTCCGCCGACTCGTCAAGCTTAGAACCCTTTAGCCAGACCGAGTCAATATGCGAGTCATTCACTTCCTCTACTCGAAGCTCGCTAACATTGCTGAAGCTTGGAATCGCCCTAATTTCCTGCTCTTTCTGGTCTATCAAGAACCTGACGCCATGAATACCGTCATACAACCCCTTTGGCTCAGGCGCCAGAAGTCCATTCGCAATGCCTGCGATTTCTTTCGCTGTGTTATAGTTCGAGAAGACTCCTAATACATACTCAAGCGGCGCTTTCATGTATAGCACGACGACAATCGGTCCCGCTGTCTGCTTTGCTGGTTTCGAGTTTGTGTCATAAGTCTCAGGATCGACGGTTCGGATGAAGAATATTCTATCGTAGAACACTTCAGATAGGTAGCCGACCCCCCGCTTCTGAAGTGCTTCAAACGGTCTGACCGTGAAATTTAGTTTGTATTCCCACTTTTCGGCGTATTCTGTTGTGCCTCTCTTCGAGAATAGCGCGACCGCGTTGTCCAATGCAGACTGACCGACCTTGAATAGTTTGCAGGACAGGAACGGCATTTAGAGGGCTTTCTCCAAAGCCGCCGTGATGACGCCTATCATAGACCTATCGGTCAAAGCTACTGTAACGCTTCGCTTCTCATCTCCTGCGACGGTGGCTTCAACATTGGGAATCACCTTACGTAACTCGTCCATCAACTCAGTCATTTGAGCCGAAGAGACCGTTAGTTTGCAGAAGGCGATTTCCTTCAGTATGGGGACGCGCCGTTTGTCAAGCCCTGCTCGTAGCACCTTCGAGAAATCTAAGGTGTCGCCTATCAAGGACTCGAACTGTTCGGTCTTCAGCGCCTCGTCAACCAAAGGCCCGAGATAGATTACCGCCGAGGAACTCCTTAGTTCTGAAGAGAGGAACTCTTCCATATCCAATCCGTCTGCTGGATTGGCTATGAACGGGGCCATCGGGTCTGTTATCTCTCTCACGGCGAAGGTTTGTTGATACTTCCGTTCCTTGTATTCCAAAATCTCTTTGGAAGAGCGCATCCTAAACTCTGCGAGAGTCTGGTCGAGTTGAGTAATGGTTTCGTCGTATGGTGGGTCGTTATAGAAACGATAGAATAGCGTAAAGGAAAGTGCGATGCTCTTCTTCGTTCTTCCAAGACGGCCTACCAAAACCTCGATAGTCTTGTCTACGACCTTCTCGGAGACTTTTCCCAGAGTTCTGACGATTACCTCGTCCTTGACCTGATTCTGAACGCTTTCGCTCAATTCCTACTCCCCGAAGCCCGCATCACGACTAATGTATTCGTTACGTTCATCCTTATCAAGAGTTCGCCGTCGCGTCGCTTAGAGGGAGGAAGCCGAAACTGTTCCCGAGAGGCATGGACCTTAATCAAGCAGAATCGGACTACTTGAGGCAGTTCAGCCCTGCCGCTCTGGGAGGATCCTTCTTGAGGCGAAGGCGATCGTCGCGACCACCGCCAGCGCTACGACCGGAAGCGAGGCCGCCGGGAACTCCGGAGCCGTGGACGATGTGGAGGAGGAGGACGAGATGATGGAGACGGTGTTGTCGCCGTTGTTGGCCACGAAGACCTCGCCCTTCGCCGAGTCGTAGTCTACCCCAGACGGGTCCCTCCCGACGCTCACCGTCGCCACGACCGCGTTGGTCGAATCGGAGACTACGGAGACTGTGTTGTTGGCGGCATTCGTCACAAGAATCTGGTCGTTGGTTGAGTCGTAGGCTACTCCTGTTGGATTCGTCCCTACGTTCACCGTGGCGACGACTCTGTTGGTCTCGTCGGAGATGACAGAGAGCGTGCTGGCCAGAAAGTCGGCCACGAAGACCTCGCCCCTGGCTGGGTCGTAGACGCCTCCCGTGGGGCCGCTTCCGACGCCGACCGTCGCGACCACGGCGTTCGTGGCCTCAGCGATGACCGATGTGGTGTTGTCGAGGGCGTTGGTGACGAAAATCTCTCCCTTGGCGGCGTCGTAGATGGGGGCGTACGGGTAGCGGCCCACGTTTACAGTGGCCACGAGCGCGTTGGTCGAGTCCGATATCACCGATACGGTGTCGCCAAGGTAGTTGGCGACGAAGGCCTCCCCTCTGGCAGGGTCGTAGGCGACCCCCGTGGGACCGCCTCCCACCTTCACCGTCGCGACCACGGCATCGCTCGAGTCCGAAATGACCGAGGTGGTGTTGTCGAACGCGTTCGTCACAAACACGTCTCCCTTGGAAGGATCATAGGCGGCACCCGCCGGGTGGCTACCGACTTTCACGGTCGCGACCACCGCGTTGGTGGCGTCAGAGATGACTGAGACGCTGTCGTTGAGCAGGTCGGTCACGAAGACCTCGCCCTTGGCAGGGTCGTAGGCGACACCCGCGGGGCCGCTTCCGACCCGCACGGTGGCGACTATCTGCTGAGACTGTGCCAGCGCGGACGGCGCGACGCCCACCGAGGCGATCACGATTGCTGCGAGCAGGAAGGCCTGCGTCACGGCAGGACTGAGATGGCTGCGGTTGCGCATTCGTGACACCGTGGCGAACGCGCGGGCTGCTTACATCAACCTTCCTGAACCGCATCCCGCCGTCGCTGGATGGTAACCGCCCCTAGAACGCCGTCGTTATCTGGACGTTGGCGATGTCGAAGTACTTTTTGGCGATGAGGCGTACCTTCTCGGCGTTCTTCCCTCCGCGCCCCAGCACCGCGCCCTTCCTTCTCGGGTCGACTATGACAGACATGCTCTTCGAGCCGTCGAGCCGGTCCGTGAGCCTGACCTCCTGGACCGCGCCCGGGTCCAGCGCGTTTTTAATCATCTCGGCGGGGTCGTCCGACCACTCGACGACCTCTATGGGCTTCTTCACCACCCTTTCGATGTTCTGGATCGTCGCCCCCCTCTTGCCTATGGCCAGGCCCATCTGCCCCTTGTTCACGATGAATATCAGGCGGCCCCCCTTCTCGTCGACGATGCAGTCTCGCACCGTGGCGCCGCTCATGTTCTGGAATATCGATATTAGCCCGAGCTGGTCTGATGTGAGCTTGATCGCGGGCAATCTATCACACTGTCGCCTTGGCCGGCTGCGAAGGCGAGCCCACGAGCTGCCTAAAGTCGCCTTCGGCCACGACCCGCAGGGATATTGCCGAGACCCTGTAGGGCTTTCCGAGCATCCTTCCCAGCTGGGTTGACGACCTGTCGATGTTGACGATTGGGACCTTGTTCTTTGCCGCCTCGCTGATGAGCCCGCCCTCCTCCGTGCTCCCGGCGGCGAGAGTGCTCGCCGCGACGACCATCTTCGCGCTCTTCAGCTCGGAGATGACCTCCTTGGTCCCGATCGTGTACTTGCCGGACTTCAAGGCCTCCTTCAGGACCCGCGCTAGCACCTGCTGGTCTCCCGTCGCGGTCGCTGGTTTTGTCTTTGTGACCATTTCCTTGCAACTCTTTTGGCTAGCCCATGTACAGGTCGACGATGCCCGTGCCCACGGGTATCGGGAGGCCCACGATCACGTTCTCGGTGACCCCTTTTAGCTCCTCCGTCTCGCCGTAGATGGCCGCTTCCGCGAGGGTCGGGACGGTGATCTCGAAGGCCGCCCTCGCCAGGACGGACGTCTTCGTGCCCGCAATCCCGTGCCTGCCTATCTGCTGGAGGTAGCCTTTCGACGTCATTAGGTCGGCGACCAGGAAGATGTGCCTCACGTCGACCTCGAGCCCCTGCTCGTCGAGCGTGCTCATGACCTCCCTGATGAGGGTGGCGCGCGCCGCCTCGATGCCGAGGACCTGCGCGACCTCGTGGATGTTGTTGGTGGTGATCCTCTTGGTGTCCACGCCTGGGACGGCGATGACCTTCGCGAGGTTCGAGCCAGCGGTCTGGATGACCCACTCGTCGTTCTCCTGCACGACCGTGACGCGGGTGATGCCTGGGATGCCCTTGAGCTTCATGTTCATCAGCTTGTTCCTCAGGGTGAACAGGGTGGAAAGGTCCGCGTTCTCGACGTTGACCCTTATCACCTTCCCTCCCTTCTCAAGCTGGGCGTTCCTCTTGCCGGTCTCCATCGCCTCCGCGACGTCCTCCGCCTTCACGTCCCTCTCCACAAGCATCGCCTCGTTGAGGTGGAGCTTGATGCCCTCGGTCGGGTCGACCTCCGAATATTCCACGACGTTCCCTATCCTCGTGAAGAGGATGTCGTTGGCGACCTTCACGGCCTTCTCTTTGGAGTTCTTGTACCCCTCGTCGAGGTAGACGTCCATGGAGGGCTTGGCCGGTATCTTTCGCGCGTCGACGAGCTCCATCAGCCTGGGGAGGCCGAGCGTGACGTCGCGCTCCTTCACTCCTGCGAAGTGGAAGGTCCTGAGCGTCATCTGGGTGCCGGGCTCTCCTATCGATTGGGCGGCCACTATGCCTGAGGCCTCTCCCGGCTCTACGGTCGCATAGTCTATCGACTCCATGACCCTGTCGAGGACGTTCTTGACCCCGTCCTCCGTGAGGTTGGCGTCGGCCAGCCTCTGCCCAAGCTCCTTGAACAGGCGCTTGTTGAGGTTGCCCTCGTACTTTGCGAGGATTGCGTTCGCCTCCTTCTCCCCGAATTTGGCGCGCGCGTGGTCGGTCAGCTCGGCCGATCCGATGACCCTGTCGAGGTTGACCGGCCTGCCGTGGTCGGACTTGGCCGGGTCTATGCCGTCCTCGCCGTACAGGAACTGGATGACGTTGCCCGTGGGGTCCCTGACCGTGAAGTCGTATTCCACGCGGAGGTGCTCCATCGCGTTGACGAGCCGCCTCTGCATGTACCCGCTCTGCTGCGTCCTGACGGCCGTGTCTACGAGCCCTTCCCTCCCTCCCATCGCGTGGAAGAAGAACTCGGTCGGGGTCAGTCCGTCGCGGTAGTTTCTCTTGACGAATCCCTTCGCCTCGGGGGCGAGGTCTCCCACTGGGAAGTGGCTGAGCGACCTTCCGCGGAGGCCCTTCTCGATCCTCTTTCCTCTGACCGACTGCTGCCCGAGGGCCGCGGTCATCTGCCCGAGGTTGAGGCTCGAGCCCCTCGCGCCGGTGCGGGCCATTATTACTCCTGAGTTCTCCGTGGAGAACGACCTGTCGGCTATCCTCCCTGCCCTGTCTCTCGCCTTTGATAGCTCGTTCACGATGTAGAACTCCAGCGAGCCCTCCGGTGAGAGGCCTCTGGTGAGCGGGAGCGTCGCGTTCTTGTACTTCTTGATGAGGTCGTTACAGTTGTCGTAGGCCTCCTTGAGCGTCTCGGCGATCTTGCCCATCGCGTCCTCGGAGAGCTTGAGCTCGTCGTATCCGTAGCTGAAGCCCCGCCTGGTGATGTATTCCTTCAGGACGGAGAGTATCGAGTTGAGGAACCGCCTCGCCTCGTCGTTCCCATAGTCCTTCAGGACCCGGTGGAGCAGGCTGTCGGGCTCCTCAGCGCCGATCGCCGCCTTGTCGATGACTCCAGAGATCAGCTCGCCGTCCTTGATGACCACGTCGTTACTCTGCCCCGTCTTGGCCTTGCCCCACTTCGAGGTGAGCACCAAGTTCATGTCCTTCGGCAGGAACAGCGAGAAGAGCTGCTTCCCAGTGTATAGCGGGTTCGGGCCCTTCGTCTTCGGCTCGGGGAGGTCGCCTGTGTATCCGCCCTGGAGCGCGAGGTTCGAGAACTGGTCCGGGGTAAGCATCGTCTCCTCGCGCGTGAGTAGGTACGCCCCGGTGAGGAAGTCCCTGATTGCGCCGATGATAGGGCCGCCGTACCTCGGCGACAGTATCTGGTCCTGGACGCGCATGAGCATGAGGGCCTCTGACCTCGACTCCTCGCTCTGAGGGACATGCAGGTTCATCTCGTCGCCGTCAAAGTCTGCGTTGTACGGAGGGCAGACGGACGGGTGGAGCCTGAACGTCCGGTATGGGAGCACCCGCACGGAATGCGCCATGACGGACATCCTGTGGAGAGAAGGCTGCCTGTTGAAGAGGACGATGTCGCCGTCCATCAGGTGCCTCTCGACGATGTACCCGGCCGCGAGCGAGTCGGCCAGCGCCTTCCTGTCGCTCGCGAAGTCGAGCCTGATCTTCACGCCGTCGGGTCGTATTACGTAGTTGGCGCCCGGGTGCTCGAACGGCCCCGTCACGACCAGCTTCTTAAGAGACTCGATGTTCCAGCCCGAGACCTTGTCCGGGATGGTGAGCTTCTTGGCGACCTCGAACGGTATCCCGACCTCCGCGATGTCCAGGCTAGGGTCTGGGCTGATGACGGTCCTGCTCGAGAAGTCCACCCTCTTGCCCGAGAGCGAGCCTCTGAACCTGCCTTCCTTCCCCTTGAGCCTCTGGCTGAGGGTCTTGAGCGGCCTCCCGGAGCGGTGGTGTGCCTGCGGGATGCCCGAGACCTCGTTGTCGAAGTACGTGGTGACGTGGTAGTGGAGCAGGTCTACAAGGTCCTGGACGATGAGGTGCGGCGTCCCGGACTCCTTGGCCTCTCTCACCCTCTGGTTCACGCGGAGTATGTCGACTATCTTGTGCGTGAGGTCGTCTTCCGACCTGATGCCGGACTCTAGCGTAATCGACGGCCTGACTGTGAGTGGAGGGACTGGTAGGACCTGGAGGACGAACCACTCGGGCCGCGCCACGTGGGGGTTGTAGCCGAGAAGCTCGATGTCCTCGTTGGTGATCCTCTCGAGTCGCTCTCTTATGGCGCCGGGGAGGAGCCGCGTCGCTCCGCCCTCCTCGGTGATCTCGTGGAAGATCGTCGGTTTTGTGAGCTCGATCTGGTACTGCTGCTTGCCGCAGTGAGGGCACAGCTTGACCTTCTTCGCCTTGGCGAGGATCTCCTTCGCGATCTCCTCCTTCATCGTGGGAGTGAACTCCGTGATGTTCTGCAGCCGGAGCCTGTAGGCGTCGAGCTCCTGCTGGGAGAGGAGGATCCGGCCGCAGGTCCTGCACGTGGCCTGGATCATCTTGTTGATGTCGGAGACGAAGGCCATGTGGAGGACGGACTCTGCCAGCTCGACGTGCCCGAAGTGTCCTGGACACCTCGACGCCGTGTTCCCGCACGTCCCGCACTTTTGTCCGGGCTCCAGCGTCCCGAGGCGCGAGTCCATCAGCCCGCCCTGCACGGGCATCCCGTCCTCGTCGTAGGTCTCGGGCTGCGTTATCTCCGCGACCGAGTACTTGCGTATCTCGGTGGGCGAGAGGAGGGCGAAGTCGATCGCGCGTATCGTTCTCAGTGCTTCTTGCATGGCCATCTTATTTCACCAAAAACCCCGCTACACCGCGTCCTTCAGCCGGAGCCGGGGGGCGATGTTCAGGCTCATCATCTCCTGGAGCAGGAGCTTGAACGCGTACGCTACGACGACCGTGGATATCTTCGCCTGGTCCCCGTCAATCTTGCAGGCGTACTTGCGCTGCTTCGCGTCGTAGTAGGCGATGAGCCCGCACTTTTCGCAGACGTTGATCTCGGTCTTGTCCGCCTCGTCGAGGAGCCTGTCCTTCAAGACCATCGACGCGCCGTAGGCGATGAGGCAGTCCCTCTCCATCTCTCCGAACCTGAGGCCTCCTCCGCGCGCCCTGCCCTCCGTGGGCTGCTTCGTGAGCATCTGGACCTGGCCCCTGGCCCTGGCGTGAATCTTGTCTGCCACCATATGGTGCAGCTTCTGGTAGTAGACCACCCCGATGAAGACGTCGACCGCGAACTTCCTCCCGGTCTTTCCGTCGTAGAGGACCTCTCTCCCGGTGGGCTCGAAGCCCCTCTCCTGGAGAATCTTACTCATCTCCTCCGGGGTCTCCCCCGCGAACCCTGTGCCGTCGGCCGAGAAGCCTCTCAGCGAGGCGGCCTTGCCCGAGATCGACTCGATGAACTGGCCCACGGTCATCCTCGAAGGGAAGGCGTGCGGGTTGATTATTACATCGGGGACGACGCCGTCCGCGGTGTATGGCATGTCCTCCTGGGGCACGACCAGCCCGCAGACTCCCTTCTGCCCGTGGCGCGACGCGAACTTGTCCCCTATCTCGGGGGTCCTCATGTCGCGCACCCTCACCTTGTACATCTTGCCGCCTTCGACGTTCTCGGTCATGAAGACAGCGTCCACGGTGCCCGTCTCGGTTGGCCTGACTGCTACTGAGGTGTCGCGTCTGTAAGGCCCCTTTATCTCGAACTCCTTGTACTCCTCCATGAAGCGAGGGGGGCTCGTCCTGCCGATGACGGCGTCGCCGCCCGTGACCGTGGCCTCGTGCATGATGACGCCGTCGGCCTCGAGGAGGCGGTAGAACTTCTCGCCGCGGTAGCCCCTGATGTTGGACTCCGCGGAGGGGACCTCGAACGTGTCCCTCATCCCCCCGAGGTACTGCTTCGACTCGGCCTCGTAGAGCCTGTAGAAGAAGGAGCGACAGAAGCCGCGCTCGATGCTGGACTTGTTCATGACGATGGCGTCCTCTATGTTGTAGCCCTCGAAGGAGAGCACCGCGACGACCGCGTTCGTCCCGAACGGCCTCTCATCGATGTTGAGGAGCTCGGTGCTCTTGGTCTTGACCATCGGAGACTGCGGGTTGACCAGCAGGTGCTGCCTGACGAAGGTGGCTAGTGGGAAGGTAGGCGTGGAGAACCCCAGGCTCTGCTTCGCCATCGCCGACTCGTAGGTGTTCCTTGGCGACTGGTTGTGCTCAGGGTACGGGATGATGGACGCGGCGATTCCGAACATTGCTCCTGGGTAGAGCTCCAGGTGGGTGTGCTTGGAAGTGGCCTCCTCGGGCGACATCGCCACGAGGCAGTTCTCCTCCTCGTTGGCGTCGAGCATCTCGATGATGCCCCTCTCCACGATGTCCCTCCAGGTGAGCTCGTTGGAGGCTATCTTGCCGACCATCTCCTGCGTGAGGAGCGGCTTTGCGTTCTCGACGACGATGAGCGGCCGTATCACCCTGCCCGCGCTCAGGCTGATGTAGAGGCGCGAGTAGCCCTTCTTGTTCGCGGCCTCGTAGTGCATGACGCTCGCGCTGGGGTGAATCTGCCCCTCCCTACGAAGCTTCCTGAAGGCCTTGGCGAGGCGCTCTCCGTCCTCCACGTAGCCGATGAACCTCCCGTCCATGAATATCTTGCAGCCCTCGAGCGCCAGCTTCTCGGGGATGTCGCGGATCGACTTGGCCCCGAGCTCCCAGAGCCTCTCCTCGACCTCCGCCGGAGGGACGCTGACCGATATGGTCGCAGAGAGGGCCAGGTTCTTCACGAGCCCGCAGTTGACGCCCTCGGGAGTCTCAGAGGGGCAGACCCTCCCGAAGTGGGTCGCGTGGAGGTCTCTCGCCTCGAAGTTCGGCTGAGACCTGCTCAGCGGAGACTGGATCCTTCTAAGGTGCGAGAGCGTGGAAAGGTAGTTGGTCCTGTCGAGAAGCTGAGTGACCCCGACCTTGCCCCGTCCCCAGTTGCCGGTCGCGATCGCGTTGTTGAGCTTGTCCGTGATGATGCCCGTCCTGATGGCAGCCCCCACCACGTTGCCGCCCCTCTTCTGGCCAGCCCTCTCGAGCTGGTACTTCATGTCGCGCACGAGGTTCCTGAACGAGGTGCGGAAGAGGTCCGCGAGCATCTGCCCTGCGAACTTGATGACCTTGTTGCCGTAGTGGTCCTTGTCGTCAGGCTCGATCCAGCCCAGCCTCAGCTCGAGGAGCTTGCAGACCGCCTCGCCGAGGAACATGGCCTTGTCGTACCTCTTGTCGTCGGACTTGCCGAGGTGAGGAAGGAAGCCCCAGTCGAGCATCGACAGGGCGCGCTTAATCCTGTACTCTTCGAGCATGCCGTGGGCGACCCTGTTGCCGATGTAGACGAGCGCGTCCTTCTCCGTGGGGGCCTCGTTCGCCTTGTCGAAAGAGACCTCGAGGAGGTCCTGAATCTCTGGCTTTGGCGATACAGCGTTGGCGATGTCCTTGTCGGACTTGAAGCCGAGAGCGCGCATCACTATCACGAACGGGATGTCAATCGGGCAGCTCGGGACCTTGACGTTGATGGAGCCGTCCTGCTTCAGCGTGGCTTCCAGCTTGGATCTGTAGCCCACTACCGAGGAGTAGACCCGGGCCTTGTAGGTGGCGACCGCGCCGACCTTCTCCAGGTCGACGAGGATCTTGTTGGGGGAGAGGTCCTCCAGTCCGACGATGACCCTCTCCGAGCCGTTGATGATGAAGTAGCCCCCTGGGTCGTTCGGGTCTTCTCCGGACATCACCAGCTGCTCCTTGCTCATCTTTGAGAGCTGGCACAGGTCCGACTTTACCATGACGGGCAGGTCGCCGATGTGCTGCCTTGTGGCCTCCCTCGACATGCCCTCTTCCTCGATGGTCATGTCTAGGTAGATCGGCGAAGAGTAGGAGAGGTTCCTGAGGCGGGCCTCCATCGGGAAGATGTTGCTCACGGAGCCGTCGATCTCGACTATCCTCGGCCTGCCGAGCTCGACCCTCCCGAACTTCACCTTGTATGGTGTGCTGACCGTCTCGATCTCAGTCTCGCTGATCTCGTCTATGATCGACTGCAGCCCCTTCGCTATGAACTCGTTGTAGCTGTTGAGGTGTTGCCTCGCGACTCCCTCCCTCTGGAGGATGTCTCTGAGGACCGCCCATGAGTCGAGCTGCTTTGTTGTTATCGCCATTGCTCTCTATGCCTCCACCACGTACCTATAGTAGACGGTCTCGCCTGCGGTCTCGCTCGCCCTCGTGACCTTCAGGAAATCCCCACCCTTCGCGCCAATCGACTTCGCCGCCGGGTCGGTGGAGAGGACGTACGGGAACTCGTGAGGAGACGAGTTGTACCGCTTGAGGATGGCCGCCGACTCCTCGGGGGTCATGAGCTCGTGCTTCGGCACAAGAAGATGGTCTGTGATTTTGAAAGGAAGTTCTTCTTCCTTCTTCTTTGCCCTCGTAGTCTTGGCTTTGGTAGCCATCAGAAAACCGCCTCTCCATTCATATTTGACCCTAAGATAGGTCTAGAATACACTCTAAAGGACCCAAAAAAAGCATGATTACCGGAGTTATTTAAGAATTTTGACCCGTGGTCTGAGGCAAATGACCGCGCCAGAGGACAGACCACATTGGGTCTCTTCAGAGGGGTCATCCGGCGAGGCGGTTCAGCACGTATGGGAGGACTCCTCCGCTCTCGAAGTAGGCCATCTCTGCGCCGTTGTCTATCCTCGCCCTGAGCTTGAACTTGACCTCCCTGCCGGCCGACCTCGCCGTCGCCTCGAGGGTCGCGCCGGGCTTGAGGCCTTTCATCCCTCTGATCGAGAACACCTCGTCCCCCTTCAGTCCCAGAGCCTTCGCCCCCTCCCCGGGCGCGAACTCCAGCGGGAGGACGCCCATGGCCACGAGGTTGCTCCGATGGATCCTCTCGAAGCTCTCGGCTATCACCGCCCTGACCCCCAGGAGCTTTGGCGCCTTCGCTGCCCAGTCCCTCGAGCTACCCCCGCCGTATTGTTTGCCGGCGATCACCACGAGCGGCACTCCCTGCGCCCGATACCTCACTGAAGCGTCGTAGATCGTCAGTATCTCGCCGCTTGGGAAGTGCTTCGTGTACCCCCCGACCTTCCCGTCTGCGAGCAGGTTCTTGAGGCGCGGGTTGCTGAACCCCCCTCTCACCATGACCTCGTGGTTGCCCCTCCTGCTCCCGTATGTGCTGAAATGGACGTAGTCCACGCCGTGGTCCTGCAGGTACTTCGCGGCGGGACTGTCGATGGGAATCGCGCCCGCGGGCGAGATGTGGTCCGTCGTGATCTTGTCTTCGAAGATCGCAAGCGCGCGTGCGTCCACGACGTCCTCGAGCGCGCGATCCTTGGGACTCCCTCCCCGGCTCTCGAACCACGGCGGGTTCCTTACGTAGGTCGAAGAATCGTCCCACGGGAAGGTCTGGCTAGATCTGGCCGAGAGCCCGTCCCAGTTCGAGTCGCCCACCAGCGCGCCGGCGTACCGCTTCTTGTAGAGGTCGCGGCTGAGGGACTTTTCCGTCACCTCCTTGATCTCCTGGAGGCTCGGCCAGAGGTCCTTGAGGTAAACCGGCTTGCCGTCGTCGCTACCCGCTCCCAGCGGTTGATTGAAAAAGTCAAAGTCGATGCTCCCGGCGAGCGCGTAGGCCACCACGAGCATCGGAGACATGAGGAAGGCCCCCTTGGCGAGCGGGTTGATGCGCCCGTCGAAGTTCCTGTTGCCGCTGAGCGCTGCGACCACGTAGAGCTCCTTGTCCGTGATCGCCCTCTCCACTGCCGGAGAGAGCGGGCCGCTGTTGCCGATGCAGGTGGTGCAGCCGTAACCGACTAAGTAGAAGCCGAGCCGGTCAAGGTAGGTCAGGAGGCCCGAGCCTTCGAGGTAGTCCTTCACGACCGTGGAACCAGGCGCTAGGCTGCACTTTACGAACGGCTTGGGCGCGAGACCCTTCCGGACCGCGTTTCGTGCCAGGAGCGCTGCCCCGATCATCACGGTCGGGTTGGAGGTGTTGGTGCAGCTCGTTATGGCGGCTATGATGACCGAGCCGTCGGAAAGCCCCTCGGCGCTTTGCGCGGGCTGCTCTTGCATCAGAAGCTGGCCCTCGAGCCCGGCCGACCCCATGCTTGCGGAGCCGCTGCTGGGGCTACGTGCGGGGGCCGCCTTTCGGACACTTGCTTGGTCGGCAGCCAGCCACCTCGCCAGCGCGGGGACGTCCCTCAGAGCGCGCCTTTCCTCTGGGTTTCTCGGGCCTGCGACGGAGGGCTCGATCTTTGCCATGTCCACCTCGAGGACCTCAGAGTAGCGGGGGTCGGGCGACTCTGGAGTGAGGAAGATGCCCTGCAGCCTGCAGTACTCCTCGACCATCCTCACGAGGGCTTCGTCCCTGCCCGTGTCTAGGAGATAGCGCAAGGTGGCCCTGTCTACCGGCGAGAATCCCACGGTGGCCCCGTACTCGGGGGACATGTTCCCCAAGGTCGCCCGGTCTGGGACGGAAAGCCGCAGGTACCCCTCCCCGAAGTACTCGACGAAAGCGTCTACCACGTTCTTGTTCCTCAGGAGCTCCGTGACGGCCAGCACGAGGTCGGTGGTCGTCGCCCCCTCCTGGAGCTCTCCCTTGAGCCTCACGCCCACCACACGTGGGACCGGGATGTGGCACGGCTCCCCCAGCATCGCCGCCTCGGCCTCCATCCCGCCCACGCCCCAACCCAAGACCCCGAGGCCGTTGACCATCGGCGTGTGAGAGTCCGTCCCGACGACGGTGTCGGGGCATGCGAAGCGCCTCCCGTCCCTCTCGCCTACGGCAACGACCGTCGAGAGGTACTCGAGGTTGACCTGGTGGCAGATTCCCTTGCCCGGAGGGAACACCCTCATGTTCTTGAAGGAATCCTGAGCCCACTTCAGCAGGGCGTACCTCTCGGAGTTCCTCTCGTATTCCCTCTCGATGTTGTACTCGAAGGCGGCGGCGCTACCCCACCCGTCCACTTGGACGGAGTGGTCGACGACCAGGTCGAGAGGGGCGATAGAGTTGATCTTTCCTGGGTCCTTGCCCCTCCTCGAGATCTCGTCCCTCATGGCCGCGAGGTCGACTATCAGGGGGACGCCCGTGTAGTCTTGGAGCAGAACCCTGTAGGGGACGAAGGGGAACTCCGAGCCGACGCTCCTCGGCCACTCGAGCA
>JAPCJO010000030.1 GCA_027886905.1 Nitrososphaerota archaeon | reverse complement strand
TCGCGATACCACGCTCCACCGCCTTCGTGGTCTCGTTGGTGCCCTTCCTGACCTTGCCCGTCCTAGACGCCTGTCTAAGGACTTCGTAGGCTGCTTCGGCGACCTCTTTCGGGGTCTCGAACTTTACAAAATACGGCTTCGGGGTCATCTAACAAAATCTCCCAGCCCAGCCCTTTTCGGCGGATACTTAAGGATTAAACGGCAAGTGGCGTCGCGTCTCTGGTCGGGGGCGGCTAGGGGTGGGCCAGCACGCACCGCCCGGGGCCGTCGATCCTCACAAAGCCGTAGCGCGGGAACTGGACGATGTCTCCCTGGGCCAGGTCTGAGAAGGCGGCCTCCGCGTACCCCTTCCTGACCTTGAGGCTGTCGGGGTTCAGCTTCTCGTCTTCGAGGTAGAGCTCGGCCGGCTCGAGGACCTTCACCTCCCTCTTGCCGGCGTCGTCCACGACCCACTGGACCTTGCGCAGGTCCTGGAGCCTCTCGTCGCCGACGAACTCCGCCTCTGAGACCTTCCCCCTCTTCGAGAGCCTGACGTTGTATAGGTCCATCAAGCGGAAGACCTCGCCAGCCTTGAGCGCTGAGACGTCCGCGTGAGGTATCCAGAGATTCGGGTTTGAGGGGACCGAGACGTCCCTTTTCCCCAGGGTGTCGTAGGTCGGGTGGAATTGTAGAGAGAGGTCCCTCGGGGGGGCCGCCTTGACCTTGAGGAGCAGCGGGTTGGGCACGAAGAAGACCCTCAGCGAGATGGGGTCGAGTATCTTCCTGTTCACGGCGAAGAGGAGGCTCCAGTCGTAGGTGTGCTCGGTCTTCCCGTACCCGACCTGCAGGGTGAACTGGCGTATCGCCTCCGGGACGATGCCCCTTCGCTTCACGCCCTCGATGGTGGGCATCCGGGGGTCGTCCCAGCCCGTGACCACCTTCTCCTCCACTAACGGGCGGAGTAGCCGCTTCGAGACCGGGGTCCCCTTGAAGTTGAATCGTGAGAACTGCTCGACCACGACCGCGGGGAAGCCTAGGAGGTCTCTGATTTTGTCCTGGAGCGAGACGTGGAACTCGGAGCTGCGCAGGACGTGGGTGACGCCGCAGAGCTTGTCTTCCACCACGACCTCGAAGTCATAGACCGGCCAGACGACGTACTTCGACCCCACCATGGGGTGCGAGGCGCCGATGACCCTGAGGATGTTCGGGTCCCTCAGGGAGTGGTCGAGGTCGTCCATGTCCCCCTTGAGCCTGATCACCCACTCGCCTTCCTTGTACTTGCGGGCGAGCATCCCTTCCCACACTGCGACGTTCGCCTCAACTGAGCGGCCCCTGTGCTCGCACGCCTTGCCCTCCATTCTGAGCTTCTTGACGAGGTCTGCCGGGCAAGAGCAGGCGTAGGCCGCGCCCATCTCGATCAGCCTCCTGGCGTGGAAGTAGAGGACCTCCATGTCCGAAGAGACGTTCTTCTCGTGGTCCCACCGGATCCCGACCCACGTGTATCCGTCCCTGAAAGACTGGTAATAGTCCTCCCTCACCTTCTTTGGGTTGGTGTCCTCGAACCTCAGCCAGAGCTCGCCCTCGTACATGTCCCTGTAGGCCGCGTTGATGACCCCGGCCATCGCGTGCCCGATGGTCATGTATCCCGACGGCTCAGGGGGGAGCCTGAGGACGACATGGCCCTTGGAGGCATTGGGGAGCGGGGGGAACTGGGCGGCGTGCGCCTTCTCGTCCGCCTTCTGCGTGGCCCTCCTCTCGTCGCGGGCCTTAAGGGCGTCCGGGTACTTTTCCTCGAGGAGCGTCTGCTGCTCCTCGCGCGAGAGGGAGTTGACACGGTTCACGACCTCAGAGGCCGCCTTTGCCACGTCCGCCGCCTTCGACCTGAGGTCCGGGGACTCCCCCATGCTCTTCCCCACGACCGCGCCTACGTCTGCCCTACCTTCGTGGCTGACCGCGTTGAGGAGGGCGTTCTTCTCCATCGCCCGGAGCTGCTCTATCGTTAGGGGAGATGACATTGCCCTGTTTCTAGCTCGCCACGGTCGTCATGGTCGGCATATATCGTTGCGCCCGCCGCTACCAGTCGCGCTCGACCGCGAACCTGGCCACGGCGTCGAGACAGTCCACGGCCTCAGCGGGCTCCGCCCCGTCCTTCCAGTTGGCATCCCCCAGCATCGCCCTCGCCTCGTTGACGAGGCGCGAGGACATCCTCCTCGCGTAGTCTATGGTGTCGTACTTCTCTATCAGGTCCATCACCTGGGGCGCCTCCTTCTTCCGCCGGTCGCGGGAGAGCTTGAAGTAGGACATGACCTTCTCCCTCTCGGCGTCGGAGCACAGCGCCAGGAGCCTGATGAGCATCAGGGTCCTCTTCCCCTCGAGCAGGTCGTCGCCTATCTCCTTGCCGTACTTCGACTGGTCCCCCGAGAGGTTGAGGATGTCGTCGTGGATCTGGAACCCCACGCCGAGCTTCTTCCCCGCTTCCACAATGAGCTTCATCGAGGCGCTGTCGGCGCCCCCGACCACGCCTCCGACGCGCATCGGGCCGATGACGGTGTACCAGGAGGTCTTGTTGGTGCACATGGTGATGTAGTCCTGCTCGGTTAGGTCCCACCTGTTCCCCACGACCCAACCCAGCTCGATGTGCTGCCCTTCGGTGGTCTTGCTGACCATCGTGTAGAACTCCTCCAAGACCCTGAGCGTCTTGTCGTCGGTCAGCCTCTTCTTGTTCTGGAGGAGCGCGCCCCACATCAAGGCGTGGAGGGCGTCGCCGGCGTTGAGGGCGAGCCTCCAGTCGTACTTCTTGTGGAGCGCGGGCGAGCCACGTCTCATCTCGGACTCGTCCTCGATGTCGTCGTGGATGAGTATCCAGTGCTGGAATATCTCGATGCAGGCAGCCGTGGTGAGGACGTCGTCCTCCACCCCCCCGAAGGCCTTGCAAGCGCTCACGCACATCAGAGCCCTCATCCCCTTGGCGGGCCGCGTCGGGTAGTCGCGGAGCATCTTGTAGAGGAGGTCTACCTCCCAGATAGGGCTGCTCTTGGGCAGGAAGTCGTTGAGTATGAGCTTGTCCACGGCGGCCTTCACTCGGACCATCTCCGAGAGCATCTTGTCGGTCTGCATTGTCATGTCAAGTTCGCCCCCCCTCTCCCGCTCCGCCGAGGTTCGCGCAAGAGAAAAGAGTGGCGGCGGTGGCGAAGGAGAGTTCCCTATCCGCTGGAGACACCGTGAGGTACCTTTACCGTGGTTCCATGGAACCTCAGTCCCTTTAAGGCTTTAGAAAATTCCGCGGGTCGGAGGCCGGAGACGAAGCGGACCTCCGTCCCCGAGGACGCCATTCTCATGGCCTCCTTGATCTTGAGCGAGATCCCTCCGGTGGCGTCGGCGCGCGCGGGCGATATCTTCGCCTCGCCCTCCTCTCCGAGGACGCCGATGACCGCCCCCCTCTCGTCGAGGACGCCCTCCACGTCCATGGCCATCACGCACCTGGGTGCGCTGAGCATCTCCGCCAACTCCACGCAGATGGTGTCCCCCGACAGGATCCTGAACCCCTTGCCGTCGTGGACTACGTCGCCGAAGGTGACCGGGGTCGTCCCCGCCTTGAGCAGCCGCTCGATGAATGAACTCCCCCCGCCGCCGTCGCGGTCGAGGAGGGTGAAGGGGGAGAACGGGTACGGATGGACTCCGGCGGCGGAGAGGGACTCGCACACCTTCGCGTCGAGGTTGAACATTGCCTGCCTCGTCTCGCTGACCCCCTCGGGCGACGAGGATGACTTGCTTGATGAGAGGCCGTATTTCCTGGCCTCCGTGTGGCCGAAGGAGCCTCCTCCGTGGACGAGGACCACGGGGACCCCTGATGACGCCATCGCCATCCCCAGGCCTTTGACCGCGGCGTCCCTGTAGGAGAACGCGACCTCCTTGTCGGTGATGACCGAGCCGCCGAGCTTGACGACGACAGGGGTCATTCGGCCCAGGACCTCGCACCCCCCGTTGGGATCTTGGTCAGGAAGGCGTCGTAGCCCTTCTTCTTTAGCTTCTGGGCGACCGCTCTCGCCTCCTCGGCATCGGAGGGCGGGACGGCCAGGACGCTCCCTCCTCCCCCCGCCCCGGTCAGCTTCGCCCCGAGGCATCCGGCGCTGAGGCAGAGGTCGACGAGCTCGTCGAGCCTCTTGTTGGAGGCTCCCGCCCTCGCAAGGACCGCGTGCCCATAGGTCATGAGCCTGCCGAGTGAGGCAGAGTCCCCCTTCATGAGGGCCTCGGCGCAGAGGCCCGAGACCAGCGAGGCGCTCTGGCAAAGGCTCGCGAAGAGCGAGGGGTAGGTCTCCTTCATCCCCGTGACCTTGCTGACGAGCCTCCCCGTGTTCCTTCTCATCCCGGAAGAGGCCACCAGGAGGGTGACCGGGGCAGGCAACTCCAGGCGGCGCGGCTCTTCCCCCCTGCGGAAGACTATGACGCCTCCCATCGCGGAAGCGGCCGCATCGATTCCCGAGGGGTTCCCGTGGACGAGCCTCTCGCCGGCTTCGCTCGCCCGGGCGAGGGCCATCCCTTCAAGGCCCCAGCCCTCGAGGGCGCTCGTCGCGCCGGCTACCGCGACCAGCGTGGCCGCGGACGAGCCGAGGCCTGCCCCCTCCGCAAGGGTCGAGGTAATCGAGATCGAGACGCGCGGCCCCGCCTTCCTCGCCTTGTAGAGGGACTCCACGACCCTCTTGGCCGGCTTGAGCGCCTCGGGGTCGAGGAGGTTCGAGACGACGGCGAGGCGATCGCTCCTAGTCGCCTCCACCCTGACCTTCCTCTCGATCGCCGCGGCGAGGGCGGTCGCTCCGTGGACTACGAAGTGCTCCCCGGAGATTATGACCTTCCCCGGCGCTTCAGCGACACCCTTCAGGGACGCTCACCGGAGGGCATGCAGCGTCCTCTCCGCGGGCCGAAAATAAGGATGACGAAGGGCTGTGTTTGGCTGGGCTGTCAGAAGCGGTCGTGGCGCCTGGGCCTGTCCTCTTCCTCTTCTTCCATGTCCGACTCTGTGATCTTGGTCTCAAAGTCGTCGATGGTGTACTTCAGCTGCTGGTCACCGGTAAGGAGGGACGAGTGCGTCAGGACGCTCCTCGCTAGGAGGTAGAATATCGTCGCGAGCGAGCGCCTCCCCCGGTTGTTGCCAGGTATCACGAGGTCGATGTCGTCGGTGATGTTGTCCGTGTCGCAGACCGCTATGACTGGAGTCCCCATGTTGGCCGCCTCGACTATGGCCTGCGTGTCGGAGGCGGGGTCAGCGACGACTATCAGGTCGACGTCGAGGTGCCCCGGGAAGAGCGGGTTGGTGAGGGTCCCCGGCATGAACCGCCCGATCACGGGGATGGCCTTTGTGACCTCGCAGAACTTCTCCACGGGGACCTTCCCATAGTCTCGGCTGGTGTAGACCACGACGTTCTGCGGGCCTACGAACGAGATGAACTTGCCCGCGACGTCTATCCTGTGGAGGGTCTTCGAGTAATCAAGCAGGTGAAGCCCGTCGGGCCTTGGCCTGGTGGTGAACTGCTCCATGCTCTTGGTCCTGACCTGGGTCCCGATCCTGATGCCGGTGGCGAGCAGCGCCTTTTCTGAGAGCATGGGGACGATGAACTTCTCATCGGAACCAGCATCGTCGGTGCCGTCCTGTTCCATCATCTGGCTTGCTCCTCCCTCAAGACTCTTCGAATCACGCTTCTCGAAAGGCCGTATTTAACTGCAAGTCCTTCCGCTCCCAATCCCAGCAGTCTGCGGTCCCTGACTATTGCGGTCAATGTGGATTCGGGTAGGAAAATTCTGTTAGCCTGACTCGCCAACTGCATTGTGAACTCGAGAGCCCTTTTTCTTCCTACTGAGTAGACATAGGGTATTCTGCCCTCTCGGAATTTTCCGACCCTCTTGCCTGAGGTAACCTCGCTGTTGAAGATTCCGATAACCTGATTTCCAGTAATCAAGTCATTGTAGTAATCGATCAGAGTCTTCAGTTCTAATCTCTTCTTGAAAGCAAAAGGCAACATGTTCCTCGCTGCGCCGATGACGCTCGGAGTCCTTAGAATTTTGAGGACGTGCGCCCTTCCGGCGAGCGTCTTGGTGGGGATGTACGTTCGGATTCCCTCTCCAATGAGAAAGGTCTGTACCTCCTGAAGCTGAGGTCTCCAATTCTCGCTCAGTTCGAGATGCATTCCCAAAGTGAACATTTGGATATCGAACCCGACAGTTCCATCACCGTCAAAATAACCCGCTACCTGACGCCAACTGTCATACGTCCCCTGAGCGGGCAGTTCTTCCACCACCCCAAGCTGAAGGTGACTCGTAATTTTAGCACCCATGCCACTTCGCTGTCAAGCCAAGCCTTCGGGGCTTCAGGGGCGGACTGAGGCCATCTTCGCCGACGTGCCGAGCTGCTCCCCTATCCTGATGAGCTCGTTGAGCTTGGAGGTCCTCTCTCCTCCCACCACCCCCGACTTCATCAGGCCGCACCTGAACCCGACCGCAAAGTGGGCGAGGTGGCCGCCCTCGTTGTCCCCGGAGCGGTGGGAGGCTATCACGACGTGCCCGGTCTTCTTGGCGAGGTTCGAGAACTGCTGGGCTTCCCAAAGGGTCCCTATCTGGTTGACCTTCATTATCACGCCGTTGGTGCTGCTCTTCGAGACGCCCACCTTGAGCCTCTCGACGTCCGTGGTGTAGAGGTCGTCCCCGGTCACAAGCACATCCTTCAGGGCCGCGTGCAGCTGGGCGTAGCCGTCGAAGTCGTCCTCGTAGAGCGGGTCCTCGAGGTAGAGGAGGTCGTACCTGTCGCAGAGCTCGGAGACGAAGACCATCTGCTCCTCGCGCGAGAGGGTCTTCTTCGTCGTCCTGTAGTAGTAGCCGCCTTTCTTGGGGTCGTGGAGGCTGTCGGCGGCCACGTCAACTCCCATCCGGATCCTCCGGCCCGTCTCGTCCTGGACCTCTCCCACGACCTGGGAGACCACCCCCATGGCCTCGATGTCCGTCAGGCCGGGAGACCAGCCTCCCTCGTCTCCTCTGCCCACGGGGTACTTCAGCATCTTGGAGAGCTTCTTCCCGACCCCCTTGTGCACCTTCAGGTTGATCTCGATCGCCTCGCGCACGTTGCGCGCCCCAAGGGGGGCGACGAGGATCTCCTGGAATGCGGGAGAGAGGTCGCTCGCGTGCTTCCCGCCCCCGATGGTGTTTCCCAGGGGAAAGGGGAGCGTCCCCGACTTTGGGTCGATGGCCCTGCACAGCGGGACGCCGCTGGCCTTGGCCTCCGCCTCGGAGGCGGCGACGCTCACCGCGTACGCCAATGAGCCTCCTATCCTGGAGTAGTTCTTCGTCCTGTCGATGTTCCGGAGCGCCCATGTGATCCCCGCGGGGTCGGCGGCGTCGAGTCCCCTGATCTTCGCGGCGAAGTTCCTGTTGAACTGGGAAACCGTCTTGTCCGGGTCGTCGTCGAAGAACGGGACGGCCTCGTTGGTCCCCCTGCTCGCTCCGGACGGGGACATCGCCCTGCCCATCCTCCCCTCGACCACGACGTCGGCCTCGATGCCGTGGTCTCCCCTCCCGTTGAAGCAGACCCTGACCTTGACGTCTTGGATTCGCACGACGGCTGCCTCACTTCCTCTGCCTCGCCGCAGAAGCGGTCATCTTTTCGCGTCCCCCTTTGCTCGCCCGTCTGGCTACGAAGGAGGGTTCTTCTGGGCGTAGTATGGCAGGACTTGGTCGATGAGGTCAACCGAGGAGATCAGCATCCTCCTGCAGCAATACCTCTTGATCTTGAGGTCGTCGAGGACCTTGCCCGGGTCTTCGCCGGCCTTGACCCTGGACTCAAAGTCGGCGAACTTGTCGCCAATCATCTTGCCGCAGGTAAAGCACCGGATTGGTATCATCATGGCTATCTGATCACCTGTATGACTTTTGGCGTCTTCTTCTTGCTCCTGGTCCGCCGAACTTCTTTGGCTCGGTCTGTCTCGGATCGCCGGCGAGGAGGTATTTATTGTAGGCGGCCATCCTTTCCTTGAGGCTGGCGCCCTTCACCTGGTCGATGTAGGCACGGGCGATTGCCATCGCCGCGGCGTCGGCCTGGCTCATGAAGCCCCCTCCCGCGACGCTGACGTCGACGTCGTACTTCTCCCTGAGCTCGCCCACTATCGTCACGGGAGCCTGCATGTGGAGCCGGGCGATCTCCGGCTGCCACACCTCCAAGGGGACGCCGTTCACCCTTATCCTCCCCTTGCCTAGCGTGAGGGCAGCGGTCGCCCTCGAGGTCTTCCTCGCGCCAGGGTATAGCTTTGGCCTCGCCGCGGGCTTTGTCTGTGTCACCAAGTTATCTCAACCGTTCCATCCTATGTTGTGCGCGAGCTCCGCGATGGTCGTGTACATCGGGAGCGGCCTTGTGGCCAGCGCTTCGTCGATCTTTGTGAGCTTCACGCCGGAATATTTGGCCGGGACCCCCATGTAGAACCTGACCCTCTTCAAGCCAAGGGTGCCCTTGGTCTTCGTCTTCGGGACCATCCCGCGGACCATCCTCCACATGATGTTGTCCGGCCTGCGCGGGTGCAGAGGGCCGTAGATGGGGTTGACCTTGCTCCCGAGCTCGAGCTTCTGCTTCCAAGCCTCGATCACGGTGTCCCTCTTGCCTGAGAGAACGGCCATCTCCGAGTTTAGCACGACGATCCTCTTTCCCCTCAGGATCTCCGAGGCGACCTTGGAGCACAGCCTTCCGGCGATGTGGCCCGTGGCGTCGATGTAGAGGACGCCGTCCCCCACTGGCTTGTCGGCAGCCTTTGCTGGCTCAGCCGATGCGGTCCCTGGCTTTGGCGCTTCCGTCACCTTCGCCTTGCTACTTGACAAGGGCTACCCCGCTCCCTTCGGGATACTTCTTGACAAAGTCCTCGACTGTGAGAGCCTTGCCCCCAGCTCTCTCGATCTTAGTCCTGGCCGATGCCGAGAACGAGAAGGCCCCGACGTCCAGCTTCTTGTCCAGGTTGCCCGTGCCGAGCACCTTCCCGGGGACGAAGATCGCCGACGCGTCGCCGACGCGGGCGAGGCGCGCGACATTGACCTCCGGCCACGTGACAGTGCCGGAGGAGAGGTACCTGGCAGCGTCTCTCCAGATACCTGGCTTGGAGTCGCTGCGGGCCTTCCTTTCAAGGAGTACTATGGTGCTCCTGAGGATCTTGTTCGCCTTGGTTAGTTTGAGCGCGGTCATTGGGCTGCCTTCTCCTCGACTTCCTTCTGGAGCTCCTTGAGCTTCTCTTCGAGCTTCTCGATAGACCTCGTGACTATCTCCTTCGCGGGCAGCGTGCCGCTCGTCTCGACCTTGAGAACGAAGACCCCCTCGCCCTTGCCTTCGGTGAGGACGGAGGCCGTGGCGGGCTGCCACTTTGCGTGCTCCTTCCCTCTTCCGAGCCTCGCGTACGCCTCGAGCTTGACCGACTGGCCAACGGCTAGCTTCACTATCGGGATGTTCGGGCTGACTGGGCTGATGTCCCTGTCCTCGGAGACGAGGTCGCCGGAGAGGACCGTCCGCGGCTTGTCCTTCGCGGTCGCGTCGAGCACCAGGAGGACGCGGCACTTTTGGCACCCCAGCGGGCTGCCGCAGTCGCACTTTTCTGGGAGGACGTACCTCTCAAGGTCCGTCTTTAGGGGTATCATGCCCAGCCTGTGGGCGAGTATCTCGTCGTAGAGGACGGACGAGTTTTCTAGTATCACGATGTCGTCGATTGCCATCGAGGGGACCTCGGAGATGGCGAAGCGCCTCACGGCATTCGCGTAGCTGCGGTCGACGCCCTCGAGCTGAAGGACTATAGTGTCCTCGCTCTCTTGTAGCACCTTCACCTTCGGCATTACCAAAACTTGCTATCACTCACCGTGGGAAACAGGGAATTCACGACGTCGCCCGTGGGGTTTAAAAGGATTAATCCGCCCTTTCGCGACTGGCCGTCGGTCTTTCGAGGCTGTCCCCCTAGAGAGTCCCACTAGACCACGTGGCCTCTGGAGGGCGCTATAGGCTCTATCTTCTAACGCTAAATATCGGTCGCTGCAAAACGCAGCCATGGTCACAAAGACGATCGTGCATTTTGAGATTCCCGCGCAGGACGTCGAGAAGCTGAGCAAGTTCTATTCAGACGTGTTCGGATGGAAGTTCGAGAAGACGCCCATCGGCGAGATGGAGTATTGGATGATCACGACAGGCCCGCGAGCCAAGAGCGTGTACGGAGGGATGTACAAGAAGCAGATAGACATGGAGATGCCCCGCAACTACATCGCGGTGGACAAGATCGACAAGGCGATCGAGACCTTCACCATGGCGGGCGGAAAGCAAATCGTCCAGAAGATGGAGGTCCCCGGGATCGGATGGTCGTTCATCGGCGTCGACCCCGAGGGGAACGCGGTTGGGCTCTTCGAGGGAGCGAGGGCCCGGCCCAAGCCTAAGAAGAAGACGGCAAAGATGCGCTGAAGGATAGGCTACGCTCTGCGGCCGCGCCTTCCGCCCTTCTTCCTCGTGGTGTCGTGGGGGATGGGGGTCGCGTCCTCTATCCTGCCGATGCGGAAGCCCGACCTCGCGATGGCCCTGATGGCCGCCTGAGCGCCTGGCCCCGGTGTCCTTGGGCCCGTACCTCCGACTGCCCTCACCTTGATGTGGACCGCCGTGATGCCCTTGCCCTTCGCCACGTCCGAGGCTGCGGATGCCGAGCGCATGGCCGCGTAGGGCGACGCCTCGAACCTGTCTGCCTTTACGTGCCGCCCTCCGGACGAGAACGAAATCGTCTCGGCGCCGGTCAGGTCGGTTATGTGGACTATCGTGTTGTTGTAGCTGCTGTAGATGTGGACGACCGCCCACTTCTCCTTGAGCGACTCGTCATCCTCTAGAGACGGGGTGATCTGGCCCGTGGTCACGTTGGCCGGCCCCTGCTCCTCCTCGACCTCCGGGGAGCCCTCCGCGGTTGCCTCCTCCGTTCCCTCCTCCTCTTCCAGCTCTTCTTCGGGGACACCCATTCTCTATATCACTGACTCACGCGGCCGCCGGAGCGACCGCCGCGGGCTGCTCTGCCGGAACTGGAGCCGGCGCAGGGGCTGCTGGCGGCGCGGCCTTTGGCGTCCCTATCCCGCCGGTGACCTGCAGGCTGCCCTCTTCCTCCGCTGTGACCCTGTATCCGGGGATGTCGACCGTCCGCTTGCCTATCTTGATGTGACCGTGGACTATAAGCTGCCTCGCCTGGAGCGGCGAGACCGCGGCACCCTTCTTGTAGATCAGAGTCTGCAGCCTCCGTCCCAAGAAATCCTCCACGCTGAGGTTCAGGACGTCGTCCAGGGCTACGCCCTCGGCGACCAGGCCTCTCCTGCTCAGGCTGTCGAGGAGCTTCTTCCCGTCCTTGGCCCGTACATCGGCGGACGCTGCGAGGAGGTGCCTCGCCTGCTTCCTCACGTTGCTCAACTCGCCCTGGGTCTTCCAGAGCTCCCTCTTGTTCCTGAGTCCGTAGGTTCCCACGAGATACAGCTCCTGCGCGAGCTGCTCGCTCCTCCACGGGTTCTTGGGCCGCGAGTATGTCTTCCTCGGCTTCTTTGGGTCGCCCATCTGATTACAACTCTACTTCTTCTCTTCCGACGCCTTCGCAGCCTGCGCGGCCTGCTGCAGGGTCGCCTTCCTCACGCCCACGGTCTTCCCCTTCCTGCCCGTGGTGCGAGTGCGCTGCCCCCTGACCTTGAGCCCGAGGCCGTGCCTCACTCCCCTCCAGCTCTGGATGTTCCGCTCCCTCTCTACGTCGCTCTTCAGCGCCAGGTCGAGGTCGGTCCCAATGAGCTGCTTGGTCTCCCCAGACTCTGGGTCCCTCTTCCTGTTGAAAGCCCACTGCGGGACGTTGAGCGTGGAGGTGTCCGCGAGGACCCGCTCGATGTCCTTGATCTGCGACTCTGACAACTGTCCGAACCTCATCTTTGGGTCGATCCCCGCCCCGCTTACGACGGCCTGGGCGAAGTTGTACCCGACCCCCTTCAGGTCTGCGAGGGCGGCCACGGCCTTCTTGCGTCCGTCAAGGTCCTTCCCCTTCACTCTGACGAGGTACCTGAATTCGGAGGCCTGCGGGGACGACAAATGCTAGTTTTCAGCCCCTTGGCGTCACATTATAAGATTTTGCCGTCGGCCAGAGCATCTCGACGCTGTCCACCTTCCCGTCACCGTCCATGTCGAGGCCGTGGAGCACGACGGCAAAGTCCCCGCCCTCCTCGCTGTATCCCGCGAGCACCTGCTCCGCCATGTTGGTAAGGCCGATCACCGCCGCCTTGGTCGCAGCCCCGGAGAGCCCCGCCACGATGACGCAGACCTTCGAGGGGTCCCAGGGGTTCCTGATCTTGGTGAGGACCGAGTCGAACTCGGAGAGGTGCTTCCTCCCAGACGCGTCCACTATCGCGCCGAAGAAGCTCTCCTCTGAGAAGCGGACGGGCATGTACTGGTTGAGCTCCGCGGTTATCACGTTCGTCCTAGGCCCCCCGACGACGAGGAGGTTCGAGGCCTGAAGCTTCTCGGCCTTCAGGTCCACATCGAGCTTGACCGGGAAGGTGCGCGGGAGCCTCACGAACTGCCCGAGGGCGAACCCCAGCTGGATCGCGTAGTGCCCGTCCCTCCCCTGCGTGCGGTTTGGGCCGTGCGCCTCCGGCGAACCGACGACTATCCAGCCGTCAAGCTGCCCGTCCTCCGTGATGAACTCCCTCATGAACCTGCCCAGCCTCCCCGACCTCGAAAGGGTCGCGGAGGGGCCGAACTCCTCGCCCTTGACGTCGAACTCAATCGCGTACCCGTCGGAGGCGAGGGCGTAGAGCTGGGCCTTGCCTCCCCTGACTGTCCTCTGCGAGACGCGCTTCACCAGCCCCGCCTCTTCGAGCTTCTTCATGTGGTAGTAGACGGCCTGGTGGTAGAGCCTGAGCTCTCGGGCTATGCTGGAGGGGTAGTTCGGCTCCTTGGCCAGCAGCCGCAGGATCTTGTGGCCCAGGCCCGCGGCCGCCGGGAAGAAGCCGGCAGGGTCAGTATCGGCGATGACCCTCTTCGCCTTCCCGTCGCGCTGCTGCGGGTCGACAAGGACCTTCTCCCTGCGCATGCCCAGTCTTCAGCGCACCCCTATTAAAGAAATGTGCATGGTGGGCCCGTAGGAAGGACGGGCCATAGAGGAGCATACCAAACTGGTTGTGCATACTACTCGCCCGCAGTCGTGGCTCCTTATTACGGCTGCGCGTCGTCCGACCGATTTAACCGAAAATGTGTGGAATCATAGCGGCAGTCTCCTCGGAGGAAGAGGTGGCGTCAATCCTGCTCGAGGGGCTCAAGCGCGAGGAGTACAGGGGGTACGACTCAGCGGGGGTGGCGCTGCTCAATGGCAAGGGCGCAATTGTCGTGAGGAAGGACGCAGGGAGGGTGGGACAGCTCGAGCAGAGATACAACTTCGCGGAGCTCGGCGGTAGAGTGGGGATTGCACACACGCGATGGGCGACCCACGGCGGCGTCTCGCAGAAGAACTCGCACCCGCACCTCTCCTGCAAAGGACTGGTCGCCATAGTGCACAACGGGATCATCGAGAACTATCTTGATCTCAGGAAGGAACTGCAGTCGAGAGGGCACGCATTCACGAGCCAGACTGACAGCGAGGTCATCGCCCATCTCATGGAGGAAGAGTACGAGAAGGACAGGGACCCCGTGAGAGCGACCGTCGCGGCAGCAAAGGTGATTCGAGGTCAATACGCCTTCGTAGCGCTATTCAGCGATAGGCCGGGCCTACTGGTGGGGGCGAGGTACGACGCGCCCCTCGTGGTGGGCATGGGGGAGAAGACCAAGTTCCTGGCGAGCGACGTGTTGGCGTTCCTGGCCCACACAGACATGGCAATCTTCCTCGACAACAAGGAGATTGTCGAACTCACCACGGAGGGCGCGCGCATCTTCACCCTAAAGGGCAAGGAGCTCGACGCGAGGAGCAGGAAGGCTACCAGGGTAGCCTGGGAGCTGGGGAGCCTGTCCAAGGAGAGCTACGCGCACTACACCCTGAAGGAGATACATGAGCAGCCAAACTCGGTCCAGAGCGCCCTAGCCCAGGACCCCGAGATCGTGAGCGCGGTGGCGGACAGGCTCAAGAGCGCGAAGTCTGTCGTCCTGACGGCGTCCGGCTCGTCCTACCATGCCGCCCTCCTCATGCGGATCAGACTAGCGGCCGAGGCGAAGATGAGGTGCGAGGTCGTCCTTTCGGGTGACTTCGAGAGGGAGCTGCCCTTCATCGACGATGAGACCGTCGTGGTCGCCCTCAGCCAGAGCGGCGAGACCGCGGACCTGCTCGAGGCGGTGAAGAAGGCCAAGAGCAGGAAGGTTGGTGGCGTCGTCTCTCTCGTCAACGCGGCTGGGTCCTCGCTCGCGCGACAGAGCGACCAGACGTTGCTCCTGAACTGCGGCCCGGAGGTCGGCGTGGCGGCGACGAAGAGTTTCACCGCGCAGGTGATGGTCGGGAACCTCATAATCGACAAGATGACAGGGAAGGACACGATAGGCAACCCCTACAAGCTAGGGACGCTCGTCGAAAAGGCCCTCGCAACCGAGCAGATGATGAGTAGGCTCGCCCACGAGTACCGCGACAGGGCTGACTTCTACTTCATCGCCAGAGGCGGGCACTACCCGATCGCCCAGGAGGGGGCCTTGAAGCTCAAGGAGCTCTCCTACATCCACGCCGAGGGGATGTCCGCGGGAGAGTTGAAGCACGGGACGTTGGCCTTGATAGAGAAGGGGACCCCCGTCGTCGTCATAGCGCCGAACGGCCACGGGTACGACGACACCATATCAAACGCACAGGAGCTCGCCGCGCGGGGAGCCGAGATAATAGGAGTCGCGCAAAAAACCCACCCCGTGTTCACGCACACCGTCAGGATTCCTGCCTCGAACGGCAGCTTCGCCCCAGTGTTGGAGGTCGTCCCACTCCAGCTCCTCGCCTACTTCATGGCGACAGAGAGAAAGAACGACCCCGACCATCCGAGGAACCTCGCCAAGTCGGTCACGGTCAAGTAACGACTTAAAGCCCGGTCGATTCGAGAGCGGGTCGTGGCACAAAAGGAAGCGGGCAGGGCAGTCAGGGACAAGAAGGCGAAGAAGTACCTCGGCACCCCTGAGAAGGCTATCGAGGTCACCCCGAAGAGCGTTTCCGAGCTACTCGACGCGATGAGCCAGACGGGCTTCCAGGGGAAGAGGCTCGGGGAGGCGGCGAGGATCTGGTCCGAGATGGTCCAGCAGAAGGGCCTGACGATATTTATGGGCTACGCTGGGTCGATGAGCACCACGGGGCAGTGGAAGATAGTGAGGTGGCT
>JAPCJO010000070.1 GCA_027886905.1 Nitrososphaerota archaeon | reverse complement strand
CCTTGCTCACGGCGGCGACGCCGTCCGCCGAAGACCAGAGGGCCTTTTCGCGCAGGTAGGAAGTGGTGACCTTAAAGGGAGAGTAGTCGAGGACTGCGCTCCCGAACCTCAGCGTCATCGGCGCGAAGGGCGACCTGGTCGTCCCGTGCACGTGCGAGATGAGAGGCGACTTTCTGGAGATGCGCCTCAGCGCGCCCATGAAAAGGCCCGAAGTCGAGTGCGTGTGGACGACGGAGTCCATGCGCGTGTCCGTCAGCTCACGCAGCAGGCGAAGAGCGTTCACCGTGAACGAGCCCTCCACCCGGTGGACGATGACGCCGTCGTATACCTCGTAAGAGGGTTGGGACTTGTTTCTGCGCGCGATCACGTGGACCTCGTGACCCAGGCGCACCTGCTCCCGGGAGAGGTAGTAGAAGACCGGCTGGAGCCCGTAGTTCGCGTTTCCGGCGACCGGATAGTCAGGCACGATGCGACATATTCGCAGGTTGCTGAGGCGGTCCGTCACCCCTCCTGGTTGGGTTGCCTGGGACTGGCTGTCCGCGAGGGGGGTCAACAATCCAAACGCACTCCGACTAGTTCCAAAGACACTCAGACGTTTTGCCAGGATATCGGCTTGCCTTGGAGCTTCCTGACGAGGATCGCGCCGAAGGCGTAGGAATAGCCGAGCGCCATCGAAAAGTTGCGGACTATCACGAACAAAGGATATCCTAGGTAAGTCCTCTTCTTGACGACGTACGGCCAAGAGATCCTCACGTTCTTGAGAGAGTACGCGGTGATAAGGGCGGGCACCAGGAGCGCGAGCAGCGCCCCGTAGAGCAAGAAGCCGGCCGAGGCGACGAGGACGCCAGCCACGAAGAGCCAGAAGGGAGCCATGGTCTTCGCCACGTCCAACCAGAGCCTGTGCTTCAGGGCGTAGAGCAGCCTCGACCGGCCTCTTGTGAACCACCTCTTCGCGAGATACGGCAGAGTCTGGTCTCGCTTGTGCCGCCAGTTTACTCCCGGGACCCACGCCACCTCGTAACCCGCGTTCTGAAGCCTCCTGAACAGGTCCCTGTCCTCGCCCTGGAAGAGCCTCTCGTCGAAACCCCCGAGCTTCTCGAGGACGTCCCGCCTGTAGACCCACGCGTAGAACGGCTTGATCTTTCCCTGGGCCAAAAGGGCGTGCTGAACCTTGTTCTCGATATCGATGCACTGAGTCCCCAGGGTCGAGCGAGTGATGAGGGGAGCGCCGGTCAGGCAGACCGCTCCCGCGCTCGGGTGGGAAGCCAGCGCGGCGACGGCCTTTTCCACGTACGCGGGGTCGTAGACGCAGTCGGTCTCGGAAAAGAAGACGATGTCACCCCGGGCCGCCCTGAAGCCCGAGTTCCGCGCGTGGGAAGCGCCGAGGTGCGGCGTCCTGAGCACGGTGACGTCGGTCCTGCCCACGGCGAATGTCGCTGCCGTCTCTGCGGTCTTGTCGGTGGACCCGTCGTCGACGACTATGATCTCCCTCTCGCGGTATGACTGTCTCTCGAGCTCTCCGAGCGTCTCGACGAGGTCGTCCGCCGAGTTGTACGCCGGGAGGATGATAGATACCTTGGGGTCGACTCCGGCGCCGTCCTTCTTCGCATCGCTTTGTTGGGATTGCATGGGAGCTTCGCCTGACTAGTTTTGGGCGACCGACCTTCTCAGGACGCCCTCGAATATGTCGCTCAGCTGCCTCGCAAGGAGCCCCCACGAGTAGTTCGCGACCATGGACTCCCTCGCCGCCGCCCCCATCTCCCCAGACGCGGCCGGGTTGTCCAATATCCTCTCAAGGGCGCTTCCCAGGGCATCCGAGTCCCCAGGGGGGACGAGATAGCCCGTCACGCCGTCCTCCACCGGGTCGGAGATCGGCTTGACGTCCGTGGTTATGACCGGCTTGCCGACCGCCATGTACTCGTACACCTTGAGCGGGGCGCCGAGGCCGTGCTTGCGGACCTGCTCGGTGGACTCGATCTTGTCCGGGTTGTAGGGTGCGACCAGCACGTCGGCCGCATTGATGTACTTCGGGACGTCGACATACGCTATCGGACCGGTGAAGACAAATGACCTGCCCAGTCCGGCGGCTTCGACCTTGGCTTGGGTCTCCTTGTAGTAGGGTCCCACCATCAGGAACTTCGCGTCCGGGTGCCTCTCGAGCAGGCCCCCCGCCGCGCGGATCAGCTCCGCAAGGCCGTGCCATTCTTGGAACGTCCCCACGTAGCCTATCACAGGCGAGTCGAGCGAATACAGCCTCCGAACCGTTGCCCTTCCCGTGGGATCGGGGCTGAACATGTCGGTGTCGACCGCGCCGCTGACCGTCTCGACCTTGCCCGCCTCGGGCGTGCCTTCGAACATCCCTCGCGAGTATGCTATTATCTTGCTCGACCTCCTTGCCTGGAGGTTGGAGACTCGATTCCCTATCACTTCGAGGATGAGGGGCCTGCCCGTCAGCATGCTCCCCATGGCACCCGCGCCAAAGGCGGTCTCCCTCTCGAATATGATGTCTATGGAGCTCTCTCTGACCAACCTGGTCACCTCGATCGCTATGTAGAGCGGAAAGATGGTCTTGAGGTAGGTCTCGTACGACTTCCAGACTATGGAGGGCGTGTCGCCTCGGTACGACCCCTTCGCTTCGGAGTTCACGAAGCTCGACCTCCTGGATGAGAAGACGATTCCTCTTTGGAACCGATGGATGGTCATGCCGTCAAGGCTCTCTTTCTTCGCCTGCCCCGAATCTACCCGGCGGGCCACGACGTGCACTTCGTGCCCCAGCTTGCTCAGGTTCTTGGCGACCTCGTAGACGTGGGTGGACGACCCCCTGTAGTGGGGGACGGCGACGTCAGGGGCGACATAGCATATCCTCATGGGTATCGGCAACCCGACTCAGAGGAGCGGCGGGTGATAGTCGCCAGGAACGTAGGTGAACCCCTGCCTCTTTCTCTCGCCTATCACCTTGGCGGGGTTGCCTCCGACGATGGAGTACGGTACGACGTCTCTTGTGACCACCGCCCCCGCCGCGACCACAGCGCCCTCGCCCACGGTGACCCCGGCGAGCACTATGGCGTTCGTCGCAATCCACGCCCAGTCATCGATCACTATCGGCTCGTAGAGGGCCTCGAAGGCAGGGGAGTTCACGTCGTGCTTCGCGGTTATGATGACGGCGCCGTCCGAGATGTTGACGTTCTTCCCTATCTTTACCCCGCCCGTGCAATATAGGTTGGCTCTGCCTATGAAGCTCCCGTCGCCAATTTCAAGCTCGTTCGGGCTCCCCAGGTAGACGCCTCTGCGGACGACGCAGTTGCTGCCGATCTTCATCCCTATCCTTCGGTAGAGGAAGATCCTCAGCTTCAGCCCGTGCAAGCGGCCGATGTTGTAGGCGACCTTCGTCGAGAAATACGACCGCGAAGTGTTGCGGGTCCGCGAGACCTTGGTTTGGGCCACGTCTCCACCCGTCGCCTTCGCGCCAGCGTCGACCGGCGTGTTCATGTCGCTCATCCGGACGATCTCGAGCCGGCTGCCGGGGACGGTCGTTGGCTTCGCGCATACTTGATGTATTCCTCCAGGCCTCGCTCCAGAGAGACGGACGGGACGTATCCTATCGTCTCTCTGGCCACGGAGTTGTCCGCCACCAGCCTCTTGATGTCTCCCGGCTTTGGTTCGGCGAATATCAAGGGCGCGTGGAAGTCGCACAGCCTCATGACCTCGGCGGCCAGGTCGAGTATGCTGATCTCATAACCGCCCCCCCCTATGTTCATCGTCTTGCCGGCTCCCCGCCCGCTGCCATAGGCAAGGAGATTCGCCTTGACCACGTCCGAGACGTTGAGGAAGTCTCTGGTCTGCTTCCCGTCCCCAAAGAT
>JAPCJO010000009.1 GCA_027886905.1 Nitrososphaerota archaeon | reverse complement strand
AAGGTGGTCTACAGCGAGTTCGAGCCCTCCCACGTCCAGAAGGTCCTCACGATGGAAGTCGACGGGGTGCCGCTCGCCGTGGAGATCGCCGACGAGTTCAACGTGAGCGTGGCGATCGCGAAGACGGAGCGCGACCTGGCCGCCGAGGAGTTCTACGAGCAGCGCATGGTATACTCCCCGGACTCTGTGAAGTACCTCTATCTCCCGAAGAGCTCGCTGAAGAAGGGGGAGCACGTGCTAATCGTGGACGACTTCATCAGGTCCGGGGTTACCCTGGACGCTCTCGTGAGGCTCGCCGAGAAGGCGAGGGCGCGGCCCGTCGGGATCTTTACAATAGCCTCCATGGAGGCTTCGCTCCCGAAGCTGAAGGAGCGCATGAAGCTCAACTGCCCAATCGAGACGCTAGTCACCCTCGAGCCTCCGAAGAAGCAGCAGTACTCGTTCTAGGAGAGGAGCGCGATAGCCGCGATGGTTTCGACCCCCACTTTCGAGATAGACGAGGCGTTCGTGAAGGGCGCGGTCCCGCCGCGGAAGAAGAACTCGCACAAGGGGATGAACGGCGTCGTCTGCGTCGTCGGGGGGAGCAGGACGTATCACGGGGCGCCCTTCCTTTGCGCGATGGGGGCGGCGCGGACGGGCGTCGACCTGGTCTACCTCGCGGTCCCGAGCATGGTCGCGACTCCGGTCAGGTCGCTCTCGCCCGACCTCATAGTCTTCCCGCTCCCCGACAGCAAGCTTACCCGGGGAAACGCGAACCGCCTGGCGAGCTGGATTCCGGAGCTGGACAGCATAGGGATAGGCCCTGGACTTGGGCCGCAGAACCCCAACGAGCTGAAGGGCGCGCTCGCCACCCTATCGGGCAGGTGTCGGACACAGGTCGTCGACGCGGACGCCCTCCGCCCGCAAATCCTCGAGCTATCCGAAGGGCAGCGCGCGAAGATGATAGTCACCCCGCATGCGCGTGAGTTCGAGAGGCTCTTTGGCCTAAAGCTCCCCGACACCCTCGATGAGAGGGTCCCACTCGTCAAGAAGGCCGCGGGAGACCACGGCGTGGTCGTCCTCCTGAAAGGCCCCACGGACGTGGTGAGCGACGGCGAGAGGGTCGGGCTGAACGCGACGCACTCGCCCGCCATGACCGTCGGGGGAACCGGCGACGTCCTCACAGGGGTGACCTCAGGGCTCGCCGCGAAGGGCCTGGGAAGGCTCGAGGCTGCCTGCTGCGCCGCCTACATCAACGGCCTCGCGGGCGAGGAGGCAGCCAGAGAGCTGGGCCTTCACATCGTGGCATCTGACGTCGTGGCTTGCATCCCAAAGGCGATGAAGCGGTTTGACAGGCTCGAGTGAGCCCGCCGACTCCACACGGCCAGGGCTCCACGCCAAGTGGAAAGGCGTCGTCGACTCCCTGGAGGCGATTATCCCAATCTACGAGAAGGGCTCGAGCAGGATCTCCCTCTTCTCGGACAAGGCGATGAGGGAGGAGGTCGCCTCGTTCGCCGTCGGGAGCGACAAGGGCGCGCTGGTCCTCGACCTCGGGGCTGGACCGGGGACGCTCTCCAGAGTGGTGGTGCGCGCCGGAGGGAGCCCGGTCCTCGCCGATGCCTCAAGGAAGATGCTCTCAAGGGCGCCCGAGTTCGACCGGGTGCAGTGCGTCTTCGAGTTCCTCCCGTTCAGGCCAGGGGCCTTTGGCTCCGCGGTCGCCGGGTTCTCCCTCAGGGACTCGGAGGACCTCGAGACGGCGCTGACCCAGATACGCCAGGTCATCAGCCGCGCGGGCAGGTTCGCGTTCTGCGACTTGGGTAAGCCCACATCAAAGGCGAAGGCCGCCTTGGTGGGGGCATACATCCGCATCGCCCCGCCGCTGATAGGTTTCGTGACCGGGGGGCGCAAGGGGTTGAGGTTCGGGTCGCTTCACGACACGTACATGCTCGTCCTCGACAATGCCTCGCTGTGCCGGCTGCTCGCCAATTATTTCGGCGAGGTCGGGATAACCGAGAGGCAACTCGGCGGGTCGATCGTCGTACGCTGCTCGGCCTGACTCTTAGAAGACGAATGGTTTATATCCTAATCAATAGGGGCTAAAGTGTTTAGCCTTGCAGTATAAGTGGATCGTGCTCTCGAACACCACCATCGCCGTCCTCATGGCCTCCCTCGACGGGACGATAGTCCTAATCTCGCTCCCCGCGATATTCAGGGGGCTCGCAATCAACCCGCTTAGCTCGTTCCAGTACTTGCTGTGGATCCTCTTCGGGTACAGCGTGGTCACCGCGACGCTTCTCGTCACCTTCGGCCGGCTCTCAGACATCTACGGCAGAGTGAAGCTCTACACCCTGGGGTTCGCTATATTCACGATAGGCTCGGTGCTGGGCTACCTCACCCCCAACACAGGGGACGCGGGCGCGCTTGAGCTGATCATCTTCAGGATGATCCAGGGCGTGGGCGCGGCCTTCCTCTTCGCGAACGGGGTCGCCATCCTCACGGACGCCTTCCCCGAGAGGGAGCGGGGCCAGGCGCTGGGTATCAACATGGTTGCCGTAATCGCCGGCTCCATGCTGGGGCTCACCCTCGGCGGCGTACTTGCAGCCATCAACTGGCGATTCATCTTCCTGGTCAACGTGCCCATCGGCGTCTTTGCGACCGCGTGGGCCTTCCTGAAGCTCAAGGAGGTGGCAAAGTCCCCCCGCAAACAGAAGATCGACTTGTGGGGGAACGTCACCTTCGCCGGAGGTCTGACCATACTCATGATAGGCGTGACGTACGGCCTATTGCCCTACGGCAGCTCCTACTTCGGTTGGGGGAACCCGTGGGTGATCGCCTCTCTGATCGGGGGTGCCGCGCTGCTCGCCGGCTTCTTCTTCGTCGAGGGAAGGGTGCAGGACCCCATGTTCAGACTGGACCTCTTCAAGATAGCCGCCTTCAGGGCGGGAAACATAGCGTCGTTCCTGGCCTCGATAGGCAGGGGCGGGACTCAGATCATGCTGATCATCCTCCTCCAGGGGATTTGGCTGCCGCTCCACGGCTACAGCTACAGCTCGACCCCCTTCTGGTCGGGGCTCTACATCACCCCCATGCTTGTCGGATTCGTCGTGATGGGACCCATAAGCGGGCGCCTGGCAGACAGGCGCGGGGCGCGGGGCCTGGCCACAGGGGGCATGCTCGTCTCGGGGGTGTGTCTCCTTTTGTTGACCTTCCTCCCCTACAACTTCGTCTTCTGGCAGTTCGCTCTGATAATCTTCGCGATGGGGCTGGGCGGGGGCCTCTTCGCTAGCCCCAACACCGTGGCGATCATGAACTCGGTTCCTCCCGAGACGAGGGGGGCGGCGTCAGGGATGCGGGCCACCGTCCAGAACACAGGCATGACGGCGAGCACCGCGGTCTTCTTCTCGATAGTCCTCGTCGCCCTCGGCGCCAGCCTCGCGCCAGCCCTGACCGCGGCCGTGACCAGCGCGGGCGCTCCCCAGCTGGCGGGTGCCTTCAAGGGCCTCCCGCCCACCGCCGCCCTCTTCGCGGCCTTCTTGGGATACAACCCGGTCGGCTCGCTCATACCTGCCTCGGTCATGAGCTCCCTGCCCGCTCAGACGCAGAGCCTGCTCCTCGGCAACACGTTCTTCCCCACGGCCATCGCCCCGGCCTTCATGTCGGCGCTCCACGACGCTTTCTACATCGCCTCGGCGCTGAGCTTCGTGGCGGCGGCGTCCTCGTGGCTCGGGATGAAGAGGCCAAAGCCCGTCCAGCCGGTGGCCGCGAACCCGCTCAAGGAAGCCCAGCCGCAGGTCGTCGTCCCTCTTGTCAAGTCGGCCGATATCAAGGCTGCGGCGAACGAGCCGGGGCTCCAGTGAGACGTCTTGGTCTCCAAGAGCGAGATCACGAAAAGGACGAAGCCGGCCGGGGCTGCCAGCGCGGGGCAGCTCGACGATGTCGACCTTTGGCGCTCCATGTCCACCAGCTGGAAGCGGCTCCAGCACGACGCCGAGAAGAACCTCCTCCGCATCGACCTCACTCTGGCCGAGCTCCGCATCCTGAAGGTGCTCCGCGAGCAGGGTTCCTCCCCCATGAACCGGTTCTGCTCGGAGACGATGCTCTCCCAGCCGTCCATCACGGGAATCGTCGATAAGCTCGAAGAGCGGGGCCTGGTGGAGCGCGTCAGGAGCCGCGAGGACCGGCGAGAGGTGCTCATCGCCATCACCGCAAAGGGGAACGAGACCTACTCGAAGGGAATCGACCTGCACAGGCAGTTCGTCGAGAAGGCGCTCTCCGCCTTGGAGGTCGAGGAGGCACGTTCGCTGGTCTCGTTGCTCAAGAAGCTCGCCGACGCCTCAGGCGCCATGGTCAAGGCGCCCGAGCTCTCTGGCGCCCAGTAGCTCACCGCGTCTCTCAGGAAGCCTCTAGCCGCGATTCCAAGTCGGCGAGGAGCCCCTGGATCTCCGAAGCGGGCACCGAGCACCCCGCCGCCTTCTCGTGCCCTCCCCCGCTGCCTCCGTGCCTCTGCGCTATCAGGCCTATCTCCTTGCCGAGGTGTATCTTGCTCTCGGAGGTGCCGCGGAGACTCAGCTCGGCCGTCCCGCCGAGCTTGTCCTTGTACGCTACGCCCACGGAGACGCCGAAGGCCCCTAGTAGGAGCTTGGCCACGTTGCCCGTGGAGCTCTGCTCAGTCCTCATGTACGCGAGCTTCCCCATCCTCGTGCCCTTCGACCTCACGTCCTCCGCGAGCCGCCTCACGACCTCGGCCTGCTCGAGCGCCTCCCGCCCCACCTCGTCGATCGAGTGCGGGGCCTTCATCGAGGCGAGCCCCCTCACCAGCATTTCGGGGTAAGCGTAGTCCCGCCCGTTCTTCGCCAGCGCGTACGCCAGGATCGTGCACTCCAGCAGGACGAACTGCCTGTCGAACGTCTCCATCATCTGGCTCGCGTTCGCGCTTGTGTCCATGTAGTCCGTGACGGCCCCGTAGAGGGCGAGAAGCCTTCCCCCCTCTGGGAGGCTCTCCTTGTAGGTCAGGTAGGTGAGCATGGACGCGCAGTCCCTGACGTCGTGCCTGAGTTCGACCCCGGTCTTTAGGATCTCCTTCTTGGACTCCTCCGTCAGGTAGTGGTGGTCGATGTACGTGACCGGCACCCTCTTCGCGAGTGCCTCGAGCTTCCCAACGAACTCCGGGAAGTTGGAGGCGTTCGTCCCGAGGTCGCATATCGTGACTCCCGTCGCAGTCGCCGGGACGGCGTCAATCTCCCTGAGGAGGTCGTCGTAGTCGGTCAGCCTGAACGTCCCGCCCTTCGCCGCGACCACCAGCGCGGCCGACGACAAGCCGTCGACGTCCTTGATGTGCGATATGCAGTGATGGGGCATCGAAGGTTCGACACGCCTGCGGGTCAGCGCATATAAGCAAACCTCGGCGGGTCTGGAGGACGTGACGATTAGCGCCCCCAAGGGCCTTCTCAAGCTCGTCTCCCTCCAGCTCTTCTCGGAGTCCTCCCTCTCGGGGGCGGAGCTCCAGGAGGAGATACGCAAGACCAGCAAGGGCGTGTGGGAGCCGGGGCCGGGCTCCATCTACCTGCTCTTGGAGGGGTTGAGGAAGGGGGAATACATCGTCGAGCTCCCTCACCGCGGCGGGACCGTAAGGAAGTACGTCATCTCAAGCAAGGGCAAGGCGGAGCTCACGAAGCTGAGGGGGGAGATCGACGAAGGGGTCCGAAGGCAGCTCAGGCTGCTCGCCTACTGCTGCGACAACACCTCGAACCCGAAGATGGCAGAGGGATTGCGCAAGCTCTCCGAAGAGCGCTAGCCCTCCTCTCCTCCCATCGCGGCGAGGATCTTCGCCGCGGCGTCCTCGGGTGTCATCCTCTGCGAATCTATCACCAGCGCGCCCCGCGGCGGCTCGAAGCTCCGCCACAGCCTCATGAAGCTCTCGAGGGGAACCTTGTCAGTCCTCCGGGCGTTCCTCTGGTAGGCCACCTGGGGGTCGCACCACACCCACACGACGAGCCACCCTTCGAAGAGCTTCTCCAGCCGGGAGAGGGCCATCCGCCTGAACTCCTCTCGGGGGAAGGTGGCGATGAGTATCGCGTCATACTTGTGCCTGAGGGCCTCCTCGGCCACGGATGTCGCCGCGTCGTACACGAACCTCGACTCTCCCGAGGTGTACTCGACCACTCCGAGCATGGCCCGTATCGCGTCGGTCTCTACGTGGACGCACCTCCCCAGCCTGGCCCCTAGGGCCTTGCCGATGGTCGTCTTACCGCTGCCGGGTATCCCGCAGAGTATTATCAGGCGGCCGCCGCGAGACTTTCGCACGGTCACCTCCACCATCTGCCGCCGAAAAACCCTTCCTCGGGCAGCTGAGCGCGGCCTTCCTATTTCTCGAGCTTGGGGGTGTACCCCCGCCTGACGATGAAGACGAAGCAGGCGGCCGCGAAGATGCCCAACGAAGCGATCGCGAACGTCCTGATGTCCGTGTAGTCGGTGGAGAACGTCGCGTGGACGACCGCGGGCGATTCAATCGAGATGGGGGCCTGGAGGCTGTATGCAAGCTCCGACGGGAGCTGCGTCCCCACGACCTGGCCCGTCCACCCGTTGAACTTGACCGAGACGGTCACGGGCATCGCCGTGAGGGTCACGTTCCTCCCAGGGGGCGGATAGATCGTGGCGGTCGAGGCGGGGGGCACTGTCCCGCTTATCGTGCCGTAGGAATACCCCACCGCGCCCTGACTGGTCGTTATTATCGTGAGACCGGGGAAGAATATCGCCGTCTCGTTAGCCGGGCCTAGGACGGACAGGGTCGGGAGGCGCGTCGTGCCGTTGTAGGAGAACGCTGTGGCGCCCTGCCAATACGCGAAGTTCCACGCCTGGGCCGCGGTCGCGTTCAGGATGACGGTGCTCATCTGGGTCTCCCACTGGTTGGTGTTTGCCACCTGCCCGCCAGCCGGTGTGCTCACGCCCACCTCGACGTAGAACTGGTGCGCGTATTGAACGTCCTCCACTAAGGGCGTATCCGCCACGATAGGCCCTGTGACGTTCGAGAGCCAGCGCTCTCCACGGATTCCTGGCACAGTGGACGAGGGTACCCAGAACGACCCGGAGTCAATCCAGTAAGTCCTCGCGGTCCCATTCACCAACGGCACTAAGATGGCGGCTCCGAGGGAGGAATAATTGAGGTTCGGGACGGGGGGCGAGCCTCCCGCTCCCAGAATCGAGTAGCGGAAAGCCCCGAGATACTGGTGGTAATACAGCAGATCGTCCACGAACGGCGCCAGCGCTGTGCCGGAGGAAGTTTGCTTCGTGACCCATCTCTCTGTCGGAGACGAGTTGGGGAGCAGTGCGCTCACCCCCCACTTCGCGCTCGAGTCAATCCAAAAGGTCGTGTTCGTGGCGTTGACCTGCGCCAGGCCGGGTCTCCCGAGCGCGGTGAAGTTCAGCACCGGGCTGTCATACGTCCCGCCGCCCGAGACCGTGAAGGTGAGCACAAAGGCGTACTGGTGAAAGTAGACGGCGTTGGCCGGGCCTGAAGCCGAAGCGACGGCTGTGGGCGTCGGGGTGAGCCACCTCTCAGACGACGTCGAGCCGCCCAGGGGGTTCGTGAAGCTATACGCCGTGCCCGCGTCCACCCACCCCTGCGAGCCCTGCGACGGCGCACCGAACGAGGTGAACTGGAAAGTCGGGGAGGAGTAGGCAGTCCCGCCGCCTACGACCGAGTAGCCAAAGGTGATCAAGAATTGGTGATAATACGTGAGAGCCACGGTCTGGCCGGCGGTCGCCGCTCCTGAAGTAATCGAGGACTCCCACCTCTCTGTGGACGAAGAGCCCGCGAGGGCTGCGGGGGCCGACCAGCTGGAGCCGGAGTCCAACCAGACGAGCGACTGCTTGCCGGTGAGCGGGTAGGTGCTGTTCGTCCCGAAACCGGTGTAGTTGAGGTCAGGTGCCGATGGGGCGGTGGTCGAGCCGACGAGCGTATAGGTGAAGTTCTCAAGGTCCTGCGAGTAGTAGGTAGAGGTGTGCTGGTTCCCGCCCGAGGTGTCAATGAAGGAGCTCTGGCCCGTCGCCCAGCGCTCTTGCTGGTCAAGGGGTATCGGCAGCACACCCATGGTCGTCTGGGTCTCGTAGTCGCTCCACCCCTGGCACGAGAACTGTCCTGCCCCGGTGGAGACGGTCACGATGCACAGCGACTGGTCAGCGACCCCACGGATGGTGCCGGTGACCGTGATCGTGCCGGAGGCGGACCACGATGAGGGGCTCGCAGGGGCGACTTGGTACGTGTTGAGGAGCTGATAGTAGATGGTCGCCGAGAACGCCGCGCACGAGCTAGAGGAGCAGGCGGGTATGGGGAGCGAGCCCTGTCCAAGGGCAGTGAGATATCGGGTGTCTGACCCGGCAGGGGGGAGCGTCGCGACGATGCCCGTGCAGCCGGAGGATGCGGTGAACGCGATCGGGGTGCCGGCCGTCGGTATCGTGGTCGGGGAGACGGAGCACCCGGAGAGGGTGACGTCGGTGGTCGGCCCGGAGTTGGCTACCGTGATCTGAATCGTCTCCTGGACGTTGACGGTTATAGAAAACGAAGCCTGGCTCCCAGTGTTGTTGCCATCGCCCGCGTAGCTCGCGGTGATTTGAGCGGACGATGTGGCGGTGTACCCTACCTCGCACGACCCGGAGTCGAGCGTGCACGGGTTGATATTGAAGATGCCAGCTGTGTCGGTGCTCGACCAAATAATGGATCCTGAGGGAACGTAGCCCTTGACAGTAGCCGTGCAAGCCGCCATCTGGCCGGCAGTCACGGTCGAGGGGAAACAGTTGACAGAGGCAATGCTCGTGGTTCTGATAACGCTCAGGGGCGCGCCCTGGCTCGGAGTTGGTGGGATGTTGTTGATGTCGCCAGGATATGACGCCTGAATGGACGAACTTCCTGCTCCGACCGCGGAGGCGGTGGTCTCGCAAGAGCTCGTGGCCTGGGTCACCATAGACAAGCTGCACCCAGGAACGCTGACATGAGCCGTCCCGCTGTTCGAGAATGACACCAACCCCATCGGCATGTATCCCGTCACCGTTGCGGTGCACACAGCGGATGAGCCCACCTCCACGCTCTCAGGAGCGCATCCTACTGAAATGGAGCTTTGGATCCGGTTCACAGCCACCGAGCCGTTGTCGCTCCCGGTCGAGTGGCTCGTGGCATAGGTCCCGTCGCCCAAATAAGAGGCGCCGATTGACTGAGGAGACCCGCTTACCGAAGTCGGGGTGAATGTCACCGAACACGAGCCAGAGGAAAGCGTGCAGCTGGTGGCGCCGAAGTTGCCGGAGCCGCTGCTGAAGAAGGCACTGATGCTCCCCGTCGGTGTCGGGCTAGCGGGCGTAACGGTTATCGTGCAATTCGACGCAACTCCGACCGTCACCGTGGGCGGAGAGCACACGACCGTGGTCGTCGACGTGGTGCCCGACGCAAACGCGGGCGCAAACGAAAGGAAAAGGCTCAAGGCCGCGAACGCGAAGGCGACCGAAACCGCTATCGACCCGAGTCTCAAACGCATCTCAATCCTCGTCCTGCAACCTAAGTACGCGTGTGAAGGATGTTCCACCCAGCGGTATAAGCTCTCGGATGCCTGCGTCTATTCTTGGGCTCACGACCCGAAGATGAACGGCAGTATCCCGTAGAGGGTCAGCAACCCCAGCGCCCCCTGCAGCAGGAACACGATGAGGACGTACTTGGCCATCCTCTTGTGGGTCCTGTAGACGTCCCTCTTGCGCCCGAACAGCAGCATGCCCATCCCGAGGCCTCCCTGGACGACGATCAGCCCCACCGCGGCGAAGAAACTCACAGTGTGAAAGGTGAGCGCCTCCGGGAACACTGACACCCCTCCGTTGGTGTAGACCAGAAACAACCCGAGGGGGAAGGCGAACATCGACAGCGCAAAAGCGAGGATGCCCGCTGCGTAGTGCAGCCTGAAGTAGAGCTTCGTCCGGACCTTAAGCAGATACGCCGCCAGGACTGAGACGACAGCACCCGCCGCGATGGCGGGGTGGACCAGGAGGCTGAGTTCCATTCTTGGGCGCGATGTAGTCTCCCAAATTCCCAACGGATAAATATTGAAAACGGCAATCTTCCCTGCAGTTGCAATCCATACTGGGCGTGTCGATCAAGCAAATCCTCCACACGTCCCCCTGCGTCCTCTACAAGGTGAAGGAGGACGAGCCCATCATCTCCGCCGGGCTCCACCTCTCGCAGCTCGACGTGGAGGGGGTCGTCGCCGTCGACGGGGCGGGCAAGCCCACGGGCATAATCATCGGCTACAACGTCCTGCGCCTCGTGAACTCGAACACGGTGTGGTCGACCTTCTACCAGACAAGGATATCCGACTCGAAGATGCGCGTGCTCCTGACCAAGCCCGAGGACGACGTCCAGACAATCGTGAAGAGCATCCTGAACAACGGCTGGGGCTACGCCATCGTGGTGAACCCGGGCGGGGCCCCGACCAACCTCATCGGACTGCTCGACATCGCCGACTTTTTGGTCAAGTCAGGCTTCACCGCGAAGGTGACCAACGTCCGGGCGAGGGACAAGGCCTCGAACCCCCTCATCTCAATCAGCGAGCGAGCCACGATAATGGCGGTGATCCAGACCATGTTGGACAAGCACGTGAGGCGCCTCTTCATAGGCGAGTCGGAGCTGGTCGTGTCCGACAGAGGGATCATAAAGTGGCTCCTGTCCCCGGCCAACCTCGGAAGGCTCCGGGACGCGCCGAACACGGTCTTCGCTTCGCCTCTGAACTCCCTCGGTCCCATGCTCCACAAGCCGGTCTTCGTCGAGAAAGACCTTGACGCCGCCAGGGCCCTCCAGCTGATCAGCGAGGGAGACGCGCGGTGTCTTATCACGGACGACAGGAAGATGATCCTGACCCCGTGGGACCTCACTATCAGCCTGCTCGCAAAGTGACCGTGTTCGCAGACATTGCGCCCTCCCAGATGCGATTTTGGACGCGTTTTGGGGCTTTTGGGGCTCCCCCGCAAGGCGAAAAAGGGGCCCACCGTCGATTCTTGCCGTTTTCCATAACTTCTTCGGCCGGACTTTTGGCGACTGCCCTAAGAACGATAAGTAACGGGCCCACTACCTGACTGTTGCAATGATTCGAAGGTCGAAGCTCGAAGTCTTCATGGACATCATGAAGGTAGTCGCCGAGGAGAGGGAAATGAAGCGGACGAGGATCATGTACAAGGCGAATCTCGCCTGGACGGTCCTCAACGACGCCCTCGACTCGATGGAGAAGAAGGGCATACTCGCCAGCAAGGATACTCCTTCAGGCGTCGTAGTGACCCCAACCCCGAACGGTCTTGACCTCCTGCAGAGATTCCGCGAAGTGGAGTCTGTGTTCATGGAGCCGACCGCCAACGCGGAAGGGCTGATCTACCCGACGCACAGAATGGAAATCCTGCGGTAGTCAGCTCCGCTCTCCGTGCAACCGCCTCCCTGAGTCCGGACGAAGGCCCGCGCCCTCAGCGCCAGCCTGCGTCCGGCCGTTTGGTAAGACGCTTATATATGCGGGCTTCCACTTGAATGGCGGATGGCATCGGACGACGACGTTCTGGCGGAGCTTCGCAAGATTACGGCTTTGCTCGAGAAGCCTCCGACGCCTCCTGCCCCGAAGGGCACCGTGCAAGAGTTCAAGGCGTTCCTCTCCGCATACAAGGTCTTGGGGCTGGCGGTCGCCTTCATACTCGGCCTCTACCTCGGGAACGTCGTCAAGGCTTTGGTCACCGACCTGATATTGCCTATCGTTTCTTACGCCCTCCCTCCCGGGACGAACATCAACACCTACATGGTGGGGCCATTCGGGGTGGGCGATTTCGCGAACAACGTCCTCACGTTCCTCATAGTCGCGCTGGTCATCTTCCTGATCGTCAAGTGGGCCACAAAGTACAACATCTCCTAGGGGTGCGCCCTCACATCAGGCCGCTGACTGTCGCACCGGCTTGCCGGACTAGCCGGCCCCGGACTGCATGGCGTTCGAGACGACCGTCTGGTGCTCCTCCTCCATCCTGCGCAAAGCACCAAGGCCTGCGGTAGTGATCTTCAGCTTGTTTCCGCGCTTGCCCGAATCGAAGTGTGCGTAGCCCTCCCCGACGAGAGTCTTCTCAAGCCGATGGAACTCGCGCGTCGACGGGTTCAACCCGTAGCGCGAATGAAGCGAGGAGAGTATCTCCCACTCACTCAGCGTCGATCCCTTGAGGAGCCTGAGCACGAGCAGGGCCAGGTTCTCCGACAGCCAGGCGGAGCGGAACCGGGAGAGCATCCAACTAGAGACCATCTTAGACCACGGCTGCCTCTGCCAATCAAGCTATGACACGGGGTTCCTCGGTCATCGCGTTGCTGAGCTGCATCTCTATCGCACGGAACTCCTGCCTCCACGCCTTGAGGAGAGACCCGCCGAGGGACGACGCTTCGAGAAGTACGGCCCTCCCTCTCTTCTCCTTATTGATGAGCCCTTGCTCTGTCATGCGGTCGATCACGGGGTAGACTTGGCCAGGGCTCAAGAGCGTGTGGAATCTTTCATGCAGGATCGTGATGATGTCGTACCCACAGAGCCTCCCCTTCTCGAGGTAGTTCAGGATGAGGTACTCTAGCAGCGAGTTCACCATCCCCCTGCGATACGTTCGGACGTAGCGGTCAATCTCAGCTTCTGATGCCGAATTCACCAAAATGCCACTCTTGCGTCCATGTTTCCGGTAATGAAATAGATAAAGGTTTGCAGTGCGAAACGATTTGCTCACGCAAAAGAAGCGACAAATGGAGTTCGGCCTGGGTTCCGCGCAAAGAATCCGCCAGGTTACTCGAAAGTGTGACCGGAGTTTGCGACGCGGGCTAGCTAGTACGAAGTGCTGACGTCCGGGGCCGTCCTCTCCGCAAGGGAGATCACGAGCTTGAGGTTTACGTTCTCCCTCGAGACCGATATCACGCGTTCTGCCACCCGATCCACCTTCTCTCCGATGTATGACTATAGGAATTTAAGGGCTGCCAGTAAATGCACATTGTGATTCGTGCAATTTTCATGCAGATGCGGAATCTAGATTCAGGATTCATGAAAAGCGCGACAATCGGTCGAAGAACCGTGCAATCAACGCAAGAAATGCCGAAGAAATTGGCTGAAACGTCAATTCCTGCAGGGACTTCTCATGCGGAATGGAGATAAAACAAATATTTCGTCCAGTCGTTGGCATGTCGAAGAAGAAAAATGAACATGGACTTGGAGGCGCAATCTCGTTTGGGCCTGGCGCCACGGCCTCTCACCTTTTCACAACCGCGCACAGATTATATAGGTAATTCGACTACAGGTGACTTGGATGCCAACTGACCTGAGCAAGCTCATCGAAGCGATCAACCGGGTGGGGATCCAGAACGTCTCCCTCCTCTCGAGGATGACCGAGATGCCCACGGAGACCATACGCTACACGATGAAGAAGAGGTTCCCCAACATGGGCCTCAACGTCCGCACACCGCTCAACCATGCCGCTCTCGGCCTCGAGAGGTACTTCGTCTCCGCACGACTCAGCGACGACGCGGAGAAGGCAGAATCGAGCATCACCAAGGGTCTCTCCTCGAACGCCTTCCTCACCTACTGGTGCAAGGCAGCCATGGAGCGACGCCGCTTCTCCTTCTTCTCGGTCCCCGTCCCCCTCGTCGACGAGTTCCGAGGTTTCTTGGGCAGACTGGTGAAGGAGGGCGTCCTCGTTGACTACAGCATGGAGCGCCTAGAATGGTCACGCAACCCAGAGCTCAAGAGCAGATACTACAACTTCGCGACGGGCGAGTGGACGATCGACTGGGCCAAAGTCAGCGGGCTCGGCGAAGCCCCCCCGGTTCCGATAAGGACGGAGGAGCCCTCGGCCGCGACCGACGTCGACCTCACCGACCTGCTCATCATCAAAGAGCTGGAGCTGGATTCGTGGCGCAACATCGCGGAGATCGCGCGGAAGCTCAAAATGAACGAGAGGACGGTCCGTTGGCACTATAGGAAGCACGTCTCCGACCTGGTCCACTCGAACTACGTCAACTGGACCTCCGTGACCCCGAACGAGTTCACAAAGGCGGCCGGTCTGATATACGAGTTCACCGGAGTTTCGAAGGCGACCGTCGCAAAGCTCAGGTTCCTCTTCAACAACTTCCCCTTCACCTGGTTCGAGGGCGGGCGGGGCGACGGCTACTATCAGGTGCACTCCGCGCTGCCGGCGAGCTACTTCATGGAGTCGCTGCGCTTCCTCAACGCGAGCCTGGGCCAGACCGTGGAGAGCTGGAAGGCTTCGATGATCGACCTGTCGACGACCTTCTGGTACACTATTCCCTACGAGAACTTCGACAGCAAGAAGGGCTGGTTCTTCAACGAGGAGACGGCCTTGGAGGCCGTCCTCCCGCAGAAGTTGAAGATAAGAAAGTAGCCCCTAGTTAGGGGCTCCGGGTCCGCCCGGGTCGCCACTCACGACCATGCGGAAGTTTGGCGCTCCAGGGCCTCCAGGATCGCCGCTCACTCCCATGTGAGAATTGGGCGCTCCAGGGCCTCCCGGGTCGCCTGCGACGTGCACCCCGTGCACGCCGAATACGCCGTGCGCCATGAGTAGGATGGAGAAAGCCACCATGGCGAGGGGGACTGCTTTCACGAGTCTGTGCAGAACTAGACTGTTCATCCCTACGCAAGGCGCGCGAAGGATATTACGGCACTATGCAGGACCACGTTACTAATCCAGAAACTACCTTGCCAAGCCGACGCGCCCGCCGCTTGGGTCCGCGCCAAGGGTCGGTCGCATTGGTTACCGGATTCATAACCGCTATATAGTATGAGCAAAGAATGCAGCAACAAGGGTTGCACTTGGGACCTGAACGACGAGAGACGCCAGGACAACCCGAATTCGGCACGGCTTTTGAAAGGAGCATCGAAGAAGGGCTGCGCCACGTCCTCGGCGAAAGTGGGCTTCAGCTTGTGCTCAGCTTGTACCCCCTCGGGCAGATCTCGACCGACCCGGTGATGCTCCACAAGATCCTGAGGGATGTCTTCAATGAGAATGGGGCGGCCGTGATCGAGCGTGAGGTGGCGACGAGGCTGCTGGCGAACATCGGGAACGAGACTGCGCCGAAGGCGGGTCACGGCGGTCCCTGGCGCGCGGCGCCTAGCCCCAAAGGTAAGGCCTCCCCGCAGGTCTCAAAGAGGGAGAAGGATGTCCTCCTCAAGTTTCTCGCCCTGAAATCGCTTCCGAGAGGAGGCTCCGGAAACTCAAGGCTCGAACTGAGCCCGATTGACCTGACGGCTGCAAGATTCGCGCACGCGTTCAAGAAAGGAAGCTAGAGCGTGCTGCTGCGGATCGTCGGCGCGCTCAGCGTAGCCATACTCATCGTGGTCGTCGTAGCGCTGTACGCGCTGAGGCCGGAGCCGCTGGTGAGCCTCGGCCTCGTCTTCCCGATCCTGACTAGCGTGTTCATCACCTCGACTTCGCTCGTCGTCGCCTATGTCGCCGTCAAGGCCTATTCGCGAGAGGGCCTGCACAGTGTCCTCTTCCTGGGCTGTGGAGCCCTGGTCTTCGGATGCGCCGGCCTCATCGCGGCGATGTTCCTCGGGAGCGAGGGACAGAACTTCTCCGCAACCGTGCTAGCCATGGGGGCAGAGCTCTCCGCCGTCCTTCATCTCGTGTGCGCCTCGCTGACCTATCGCGGAGACGACCCCAAGGAGGGCGGGGGGCACCGACCAGTGCTGTGGGTGTCGCTCGCTTCTCTCTCGGTCGTCTTGGTGGTGGCCGCCGCTGCCGGGGGCGCTCTTCCGACCTTCTACGCCGCCGGGGTGGGCACGACCATCCTCGACCAGGTCGTTCTCGGGGCGGCCGCGCTCACGTTCGCGGGTTCGGCCGCCGTGGTGTTCGTGGTCTCGTCGAGGTCGGCGGTCCTCCAGTGGTATTCCCTGGCCCTAGGAGCGACCGCGCTTGGGCTCGTCGGGATAGCCTTCTCCAACGGCGACATGAGCGCGTTGTCGATGCGGGCGGGGTGGGCCACGCTGTATCTTGGGGGCGTCCTGCTCGCGGCGTCGGTCCTCTCGGCGGAGAGGCTCAGCCGCGTCCCCTCCGGGAGAAGCACGAGCCCGGCCTGATTCGAGGCGGAGGTCCGGCTCGCGCGGAATTCGCTTCCCAATGCGCCGGTTATTAATGGGGGTGTGAAAGGAGTATGCCTCGTGTCGAACTACAAAGGGGCGATGCTCCTCGAAGCCGACCCGTCGGTGAACTACGAGCGCGCCGTCAAGGAGTTCGCGCTGGAGATGGTCGCGAGCGGGCGCGACGTCTTCGCGTTCACGTCGAAAGGGAGCCCCGTGTACCTCCAGCTGAAGGACATCCCCGGGTTGAGGTTCTTCATCCTGTCCGAGAGTTCCTACCCGAAGCCCTCTCCGGGCTCTCTTGAGGTCATGGTCCCGCGCAGCGACTACTCCGTCCTCCTGAACGTGATGGACGAGGCTGTCACGCGCAACCCCGAGAAGACCAAGGCCATGATCTTCGACAACGTCTCCTCGCTGATACTCGACGCGGGGTTCCAGGAGTGCTACAAGTTCCTCAGGCAAGTGAACGAGATACTGAGCCACGGGGACGTCATCTCGGAGTTTTTGGTCCTCTCGAAGGCCCACGACGATAAGATGATGAACCTGATCAAGAACCTCTACTCGGGGCACCTGACCTATGACGCCACCGGCTTGCACGTAACGAAGAAGGGCTAGGGCACAGGTCTCGGGCAACCGGAGATCTCGCATTCGCGAAGCTCGCAGGGTTGAGAATCTTGGGGCGAAAATCAGCTGCAGAACGATAAAAGTATGATGAATCCCGCATACACTTTCTAAATATTGTAGGTCCTGTATGAGCCTTCTCGGATAGCGGCGATGAGGTCTCCTAAGGCGGGTTCTGCCCCTGCAAGGGCCGGTCTTGTGGGACAGGGTCAGTGGTCGCGGCCCATGAGGAGTGGGTACTTCCGTTGAGGCGCATCGCCCTCGCGACGCTGGCGTTCGCTTCCGTGGCGGTTTGGGCGCTCTTCGTGGCGGGCGGCCCGTCGGCTCCCGACGCCGCTCACGCCCAGCCGCCACAGGCGGCGCTCACAGCGAGCTACTCGATCATTGGGGGAACGGGGTTCAACGTCCAGGACAACCTGACATACGTGAGCGACGGCGACAAACTGTCCGTCCCCCTCACGGGGTCGCCCACAGTCTACATGGCGGACACCGGGACTCCGTGGAGCGTTCAGACGACCCTAACCGGGTCGACGATCTTCGAAAGGTGGATCACCAACCAGGACGTCTCAGGGAGCATCGGAGCACCCCTCACCGTCTCGTTCTCCTATTACCACCAGTACCTTGTCAATTTCGACTACAACGTGACTGACGGGGCCTCGGGCTCCACCGGACCCACGGTGAATTACAACCAGATGGGTGCCCCGGCCTCGTCCAGCGCGCCCGCGCTCGTATGGGTGGACGCCTCGTCCCCCTTCTCGTACGCCTCCCAGCTGCCCGGCTCGAACTCGAACGAGCGATGGATTCTGGCGTCCGGAGGCAGCGGGACCGTCGGCCAGGCGGCGACCATCGTCGAAACATACTACCACGAGTTCCTCGTCTCTACGAGCTTCTCCATAGTCAACGGAGGCGCCCCCACGCCTCCCGCCCTCTCCAGCACGGCGTTGGGTGCCCCCGCAGCATTGGACATGACCTCCTTCACCCAGACCATATGGCTGGACGCGGGGGCGAACTACACCTTCACCGCCCCGCTGACCGAGACCGGACAATCAGCAAACGAGACCTGGATAGGGACGGTCCTGCTGCCAACACAGAACGGGAATGTGCTCTCCATGGACAACAACGGGACTGTCTTCGGGCCTATCTCGATCACCCCAGTCTACTACCACCAGTTCTTCGTTTCCGTGAAGTTCAACCTGGTGGGAGGGACCCTGGACGGTCTCACTCCTCCGGCGTTCACCTACGATTACTTCGGCAACAAGACCTCTGTGAGCAACGACACCGCGGTGTGGGTGGACAGCGGAACTCAGTACACGGTGCCCCAGAACATCTGCTGCACGAACCTCAGCTTGGATAGGTGGCAGATCTACAACGCGACGTCGGGGACCATTTCCGCCCCCACCACGATCAGCACCACCTACTTCCACCAATACTTCGAGTCCTTCTCGTATTCCATCAGTGGGCAGCAGCCCGCCTCGCCCTCGGGCCAGCCCGAGTTGACGTACCTCCAAGGCGGTGACGCCCTGCACCTTACCCTACTATTGACGCCGCAAGCCTTCTGGGCAGACGCCAACTCGAGCTACTCGGCCACGAGCAGCCTCTCGGCCTCGAACCAGACCGAGAGATGGTTCTCCCAGACGGCCACGGGAAGCTTCATCGAGCCTCCCCCCTACAACTCGGTCGACATCGCCTACGTCCAGCAATACCTCGTCACGATGGTGGGGGGCGGGCTGCCCACAGAATGGTTGAACGCGGGAAACAACGCGACCGTGAGCGCCCCTGGCGTCTACGGCCGTTCGGCTGGGACGGGATACAGGATAATCTCCTACCAGGTCGACTCGGGAAGCACCGTCTTGGTGTCCTCGCCCACCACCTTGCTCTTCATCCCTCTGTCGATGAACGGCCCTCACACGATAGCGTTCCAATCGGTGAGGCAGTTCCAGGTCTCGCTGGACCAAGGTGCTGCCGGGGCGCTCCATTTCATCACTCCCCCGACCGCTACGGGAGATGACTACTGGTACGACAGCGGGTCCCCGGTGCAGGTCGTCCTGAGCGGCACATGGGGGCGGGCGGACGGCATCGGCCACCGCATAACGTCGATCTTTGCCTCAGGGGAGCCGACCCTCCCTGTAGACACCGTGGGCACGGTGCAGGCCTACTTCACCTCCTCGCTGATTTCGCCGGTCTCCATCACGACGACGAGCATCACCCAATACGAGGTCGTCCTCAACGGGGGCGCCTTCTCATCGTTCTCGTCCATCTCGCCGCCGTCGACGTTCCCGAACGACACCTTCTGGTACGACTCGGGTTCTCCTGCCGTCACCCTGATGCTCCACGGCGCCTATTCTCGCTCCGCGGGGACAGGCACCAGGACGACCTCCTGGGAGCTCGACTCCGGGCCCGTGACGAAGGTCGCGCAGACCGGCCCGATCACCATCGTGACGAACGCGATGACCGCGGCGCAATTCGTGAACGCGACGACCGTGACCCAGTACCAGGTGACCCTCGACGCGGGAGCCTCGACCGCCATCGCCTCGATAACCAGCCCGTCCGTCCCGCTGGACTCTGGCTGGTACGACGCCTCCGCCCCGGTGGGGCTCGTCCTGAACGGAGCGTGGGGCCGTAGCGCGGGGACGGGCCACAGGCTCGCGGGCTACTCGCTCAACGCAGGGTCAGAGGTTGCGGTCGCATCGGCCGGCCTGGTGGACGTGCTGAACCTGGCGGGGATCTCCTCGCCAGAGGCCGTGACCACTATGGTGGTGACCCAGTACCAGGTGACCCTCGACAGCGGCGCGAGCTCCTCCTTGTCCTCGATCACCCCGACTCCCATCCCGAATGACAAGTACTGGTATGACGCCGGGACGTCCGTTTCCGCGTCGCTGAATGGGGTGTGGGGGAGGACCGCGGTGACGGGCGACAGGCTGTTGTCCTACTCGGTGAACCAGGGAGCCACCACGAGCGTCCTCTCATCCTCTCCCGTGCAGGTGCTCTCGGTCCCGGCGATAGCCGGGCCTCAGTCAGTCACGACGAAGACGAGCACACAGTTCCACGTAGCCTCGCCTGTGGCCTGGGTATCGATAACCAACTCGAGCATCCCGGGCGACGCGGCTGGGTGGTTCGACGCGGCGACCAAGGTCAACGTCGTCTTCGGCTCGGTGTGGGGCCAGACCTCTGCGGGTTCCAGGGAGAGCGTTACCAGCTACACGATAAACGGCGCCGGCAAGACCAGCGTGACCCGCTCGGGGAACGGGACATTCTCGATAGCCCTCTCGATGACGCAGGGCCAGGTCATAACCCTGACCTCGGTCACGCAATACCTCCTCACGGTCGTCGGCCCCCCGCAGGTGACCACCTCACCTCCATCCCCGACGGGAGACTCCTACTTCGATTCCGGGTCGAAGGTGACCATCACCGTCCCGAGGGCTTGGAACGGGACTTCAGGGTCCGGGACACAAGAGACTCTGGTGTCGTACTCCCTCGACGGGGCATCGGCGACGAGCGTCCCCTTCTCGAACAGCTCCGCTTTCTTCACGCCTTCTGTTCTGGCCTTCACCCAGGCTCACACTCTGGACTTCGGGGCGATGGTGGAGTATCAAGTGTCCTTCCAGTTTTCTGACGGCCTCGGGACCAGCCCGGTCCAGCCCAGCATGGTCCAACTCCGGGTCGGAAACTCTACGGAGGATGCGGGAGGGCCCTCCATCTGGCTCGAGAACGGGACGTCCTTCACCATCGTGAACGTCACATGGGAAGGGGCGAGCGTGGGCCCTGAGCCGCCGCCGTCGTACCAGGTGAAGGCGGCTCCCCTCGACATCACGCTCGACACCCAGGTCTACCAGGCCTCCCTGAAGGTGGTCGACCTCTTCGGGCTGCCCGTCTCAGGCGCGCAGGTCTCGATGACGCTCGCCAATGGGACGACGCTGACGGGCTCGACCAACGGGAAGGGTGTCTTCTCGGCCGGGACGATCCCCGTCGGGACGTACACGGCCAGGGTGACCAGCCTCGGGACAAGCGTCCGGATCTCCGGCGACGCGGCCTCCGGCCAGTCCGTGGCCACGGGGAAGGTCGCCCTGAGCCTCGTCTCGCTCTTCGTCATAGTCGCCGCCGCTGCCGCAGCCGGGTCCGGGGGCGTCTACGTCCTCCGAATGAGGAGGCGCGGCGCCCAGAACCGGGTGTCCGGACCAAAGTGACATCCTACCCCCTAAATACGTTCGGGGCTGCAGGCCGATTTAGTATGAGGGGCAGCGCGAGGTGGGCGAGAATTTTCACGCTGGCCGCATCCTTGTTGTTACTTCTGTCAGTCATGGCCCTCCCCGTCACGGCCGCGGCCTCCAGCACGTCGACGACCAGCACGACATCGTCGACCTCCTCTCAGACGGCGAGCACGAAGGCCGTCTCGCTCGTCCTCTCGGTCATACCTCCCAAGCTGCCGGCCGACGGGGGCTCCTATCCGGCCATCGTGGTGTCGCTCCAGAGCGGCGGAGGCGCGGCTTCGCTGGCCCTTAACGACACCGCCGTGTTCCTCACCTCGTCGCAGGAGGGGGTGGGCTCGGTCCCTTCCAAGATTACGATCCCCGCGGGAGCCGGGTTCGCCGTGGCGAACTTCACGACCAGCACGACCCCCGGGTCCACCTCTATCTCGGCGTCGTCCGCGGGCCTAAGCGCCACTTCGGAGGAGGTCACGACAGTCACTCCCAGCGGATTCCCCACTAGGCTGAGCGTCATCCCCGTGCCCGGCTCGCAGCTGCTCAACCCCACGAGCCAAGGGACCGTCCTGGTCGAGACGCTCGATTCCGCCGGGCTCCCAGCGAAGGCGAGCTCCCCGATAGAGGTCTCGCTCACATCCTCCAACAACAACATCGTGAGCCTCCCCTCGAGCAGCTTGACGGTGGAAGGCGGATCTGTCCTCTCCTCAGCCGCGTATGCGGTCGGATCGTCTCCCGGAACCGCCACTATAACGGGCTCGGCCTCGGGCTTCAACTCAGGGTCGGGAGAGGTCTCCGTCCAGGGGGCATCCCCCTTCGCGCTCGCAATATTCGCACAGCCTGATCCGATCTCAACCTCGACCACGGGGCGCCTCGTCGTGACGCTCACTGACGCCCAGGGCAACCCGTCCCCGGCGCCCGCCCCGATCACGGTCTCGATCGCCTCCTCCAACACCAGCGTGGTGGCGTCGGACGTCACGACCACGATAGCGACCGGGCAGATCTACTCGGTCGCCGCGTTCACCTCGGGTCCGAGCCCGGGGAACGCCAACCTGACTGCTTCCTCGCCCGGCCTCCAGTCGGACTTCGCCGTCGTGACGGTGGAGCAGCCCGCCTCGCCCGTGAAGCTGACGATTCTGGCCGCGCCAAACCCCGTCCTCGCGGACGCGGGCATGTACGGCTCGGTGGTTGTGGCGCTGGCCGATGCCGGCGGAAACCCGGCGGTCGCCTCATCGGGCGTCTCCGTGACGCTGACCTCTTCAAACTCCGCCGCTGGAGACATCGGAGAGAGCCTCACCATCCCATCAGGCTCGAGCTACGCAGTAGCGACGTTCACCTCCACCTTCTTCGTCGGGGGCACGTTCATCACCGCCATCGCCCAGAACCTGCAGTCCGCAACCTTCACGCTGACCAGCTACGGACCTGTCCCCACCCAGCTCTTCGCCCAGGCGGTGCCCTCCACGCTCCCGGCGGACGGAGGGCAGTACTCGGCACTCGAGGTGACCCTCGAGAGCGCCGACGGGGTCCCGGCGGTCGCGCCAGTTGACATCCCAGTCCAGCTCACCAGCTCCAGCACCGCGATAGCGACGGTGAACTCCACCGTCGTCATAGCCGCCGGAGAGAGCTACGTCCTGGCCCCGGTGACCACCACGATATCCCCAGGGACGGCCAACATCAGCGCCACCTCGTCCGGCTTCGAGCCATCCTCCGCGGGGTTCACCACGGCCAGTCCGGCGCCGTCCCAGCTCGGATTCTACGCGGCTCCCGCCAGTGGCATCCAGTCTCTCGGCACGGGCGATGACGCCATCGTGGCCGTGCAGCTTCAGGACTCGGGCTCCTCACCCGCCCTGGCGCGCCAGGACACCCAGGTCACTGTCACGAGCTCGAACAGCAGCGTGATAGCGAACCCGATCAACTTCGATATAGAACCCGGAATGGACTACGCCTGGGCGATGGTGAATACCTCGGCGCCCGGCTCGACGGTCCTCACAGCCTCTACGAGCGGGCTCGCCTCCGCGAGCGCGAGCCTCTCAGACTCCTCTCCGCCGGTGACCGTCACCCTCGCCAGCTCCGCCCCCGAAGTGGCGATCGGAACCCCCGCCACGGTGCAGCTCCAGATACAAGTCTTGGGCTCCCCACTCAGTGGGGCGAACGTGACCCTCGCGGCGTCCTCGGGGACAATGACCGCGCCGAGCGGCGTCACGGACTCGAGCGGGAGCTTCACCGACACGTTCGTCCCGGCTCAGAACGGAGTAGCCATAATCACGGCGCTGGTCCAAGACCCCCTCGTTGGCAACCTGACCGCCAGCACAAACGTCTTCGTCGTGGCCCACGGGGAATCCGGAACAGGGGCATCCGGTTCTAAGGGCCTGGGGGCTCTCGGCTCGGCGCTCGTGGTCGTGCTGGTCATAGTTGTCGTGGTCCTCATGGCGTTTGCGGGAAGGAGGATACTCAGGAGCAGGCGAACACCTGGGGAAGAAGACGGAGGCGGGGACGACGCTCCGCCTGCCGATTTCGAGAAGTAGACTTATCAACCGGACGTCCCGTTTGCGGCGCAGTTGGACGAACGGGCTCAGAGGCTCCTCGTGCAGTACGGCCTTTCTGACAGGGAGTCCCTCGTATACCTCAGCCTGCTCGCCAACGGGAAGCAGAGCGCGGGGGATATCGCAAAGGCAGTCCAGATCCGGAGGATGGAGGCATACAGGATAATCAAGAGACTGGCCGACTCCGCGATCGTGGAGGCCGCGCCTGGCAACCCCGTGAAGTACACGGCCGTGCCGATAGAGCAGGTCGTCGCAATGATGATGGACCGGCAGATGAAGAAGCTCGACGAGATGGAGAAGGGACGGGCCGAGGTCGTGTCCATCGGGAGGACGATGGCGCTCCAACCGGCCTCGGAGCGTGAGGAGTACAGCTTCAAGATGGTCCAGGGCAGGGAGCAGATCTACGGCCAGGTTCTCAGGATGGTGGCTAGCGCCCGGTCGAACCTCGACATGGTGCTGACCCGAAACGACCTCATGCAGCTCCACATCCTCGGCCTGGCCGAGGGTCTCAGGGATGCGAAGAAGCGCGGCGTAAAGTCGAGGGTGATCAGCGTCTGCGACCACCAGACGACCGAGGCCTCGGAGGCGGTGATGCGCGCCGCCGAGCTCAGGCACTCGGAGGACTTCGCCAAGAGCAGGATCGTCGTCTCAGACGGGGTCCAGGTGCTCGTCTCGCTGGTGCTCGACGACGTCGCCGGGAGGAAGAACGACAGGGACGTCGCCATCTGGACCAACAGCGGCGATTACGCCGGGACCATGCTGCCGATGTTCGGGAAGGCCTTCGCCGGGAGCCTCGAGGCGCGCGAGAGGTTGCGCGAGTTGAAGACGGGGAGGAGGGCCGAGGAGAGGGCCAAGGCAATGATTGACATCGTGAAGGCTTCGCTCCCGCTCGAGGGCTGGAAGGTGGAGGTCCCCGGGCGCCTGAGAGGACTCTCCGGGGCGGACTATGACGTGTCTGCCCTTCTCGACCTCGGAGGGAAGGGTTTCGCGGTAGACGTCGTGATTAGGAACGACGAAGCCTCCACTAGGGATGAGATGATCGCGGCGATAATGAAAGGCATCGAGATAAAGTCCCCGCGTCTGGTCGTAATCGCCTCCCCTTTCAGCGGAGACGAGCTCCAGAAGCTTGCCAATTTGGTCGGGGTGGTCCTCATAGACGGCGCCGACCCGGTCACCGCCGTCGCGAAGCTCCGGAAGGTCGTCTCCGGCTAGGTCGTCTGATATCCAACCGTTATGAGGATGAATTCGTGAAGGGCCTTGGTCATCGACCTTATCCCCTCTATCTCGTCCTTGCGCAACCTCAGGAAGGGCAGGGTGAACAGGACGGAGACCGTGGTCACGGGGACCTTGTCGCTCCCCACCACAGAGAGCCTGATCCTCTTGTAGGCCTCCTCGAAGGAGAAGGTGTAGACGTTCTTCCTCTTCGACCCCTTCTCGAAGACGAGCGACTGGTCCTCCTCTTGCATAAACTTGTACTTGAACCCCGTCAGATACTTGATGCAAAGTTCCTTCACCTCGCTCCGCCTCACGTCTATCGTGAACGTCTCGAGATGCTCGGCCATGGTGACTGAACCTCCCTCTCGCAATATAACGGGGGTGAACAACTTGTTCTCGGCGCGGGGATGTCCGCCCGGCGATACGCGACCGCTCACCATGCATGGGCGTTTGTGCACTGTCATCTGGACCGCCCATGTCGAGCGGTCCGTACGCCCTGAAGTTACACAGTCTTTTAAATAGTAAAGAGGTCATATTTTTGTAAAATCTTTGAGGCTCCCGAAGGGGTGGCTCCCAGGGCTAACGATAGTTGTCCTCTCCGACCTATTGATTGGCTATCTCACCGTAGAGAGTCTCAATTCATTCACCGGCGCCCACAGCCACCTGCCCGTCTCTTCCTTCCTGATAGACTCCGCCGGGCTCGCCCCTGTGGTCGCGGGGACGATTTTGGGTGCGGCCCTCGCCGCTTTCGCAGGGGCGTTCGTCTTCTGGCTGTGGCGGTACTCCCCCGAGGCCATTTCCAAGTATTTGGGCATCGGTAGGGAGGATCACAAGGTTGCGCTCGACCTGAAGCCGCCCGAGAACGAGCTGTCGAAGTACACCCCAGAGGCCATCGCCAAGTTCCTCGGCGTCACCAGGACGCCAAAAACGCCCGTGTCCGACCGGCCGGCAATTCCCCAGCGCCGTGCGATGCGGGTAGGCGAGCTTCAGCTCGCTGAGAACACGGAGACCAAGCCCTTCGTCGAGGTCGTCCAGCTGGAGGAATATCCTCTCAAGATCTACGCTGCGGTCACAAAGGAGGAAGGCCGCGAAGGCTACACTTATGCGGTGATCGAGCCCTCTCTGTCGGCGGCCGAGAAGGCGAGGCTGGCTGACCTCAAGAAGCTCCTCGTGGACGAGCTGGACGTCGACCTTCGGAGTATCTCGACGCCCGACAAGGCCGAACGCTACCTCTCGACGAAGGTGACGGGGCTGGCGAAGAAGTACGGCTACAAGATCCAGCCGCCGGCCATGACGAAGCTGCTCTATTACCTCAACCGCGATTTCATCCACCTCGGCAAGATAGAGCCGCTGATGAGGGACAAGCTGATCGAGGACATCAGCTGCGACGGCGCCGGCATCCCGATCTTCATCTGGTACCGCGACTACGAGTCGATCCCGACCAACATCGTCTTCGAGACGGACGACGAGCTCGACACCTTCGTCTCCAAGCTCGCGTACTCTGCCGGCAAGCACGTCTCCCTCGCAGAGCCCATCGTGGACGCATCGCTCCCTGACGGGAGCAGGCTGCACCTCACCTTCGGGAAGGAGGTAACCCAGAGGGGGAGCACCTTCACGATAAGGAAATTCAGGACAGACCCTCTCACCATCGTCGACCTGATAAGGTACAACACCCTCAGCTCTGACGTAGCAGCGTACCTTTGGTATCTCATCGAGAAGAAGCTCGCCCTCCTTGTCGCAGGAGGGACGGCCTCGGGAAAGACGACCACGCTGAACGCCCTCTCGATGTTCATCGAGCCCGGCGAGAAGATAGTCTCGGTGGAGGACACCCCCGAGCTCAACCTTCCCCACGAGAACTGGATCCAGTCCGTGACGAGGGGCGTCGGGACGCCCGGCGAGATCACGATGTTCGACCTCCTGAAGGCCTCGCTAAGACAGAGGCCTGACATCATCATCGTGGGGGAGGTCAGGGGAGAAGAGGCGTTCACGCTCCTCCAGACCATCGCGACGGGACACGGGGGACTGGGCACCATCCACGCCGACTCGGTCGAGGCCACCATCAACAGGCTCACCACCGAGCCGATGAACATCCCCCGAAGCCTGGTCGGCACCACGCTCGATTGCATCGTGATGCAGCTGAAGCTGAGGCTCGCGGACCGGTCGGTGCGCAGGGTCGTCGCGGTCACTGAAGTGGTGGGCCACGACCGGAGGACGGACGAGATAATCCTCAACGACGCCTTCAACTGGGACCCGGTGGGCGACAGGTTCACCTTTACCGGCAGGAGCAAGCTCTTCGACAAGATCACCCAGAAGTACGGCACAAGGCCTGAGGAGATCCGCCGGGACATCGACGGCAGAAGGGTCTTCCTCGACTGGATGGTCGCCAAGGACATCAGGGGGCACACGGAGGTGTCCAACCAGGTAAGAGAGTTCTACGCGGGGCCCTACGCGGTCATCAACAAGGCCAGGGTCGAGCTGGAGGGCTTGAAGGCTTGACGGCCAAGACCGGACCGTCCGGGCGCTTCTGGGGGGTTTCCTACATCCTCATGCAGCCCTACCTCAAGCGCTTCGACACCTACTTCAAGGAACTCGGCCCACAGCTCTCGAAGGCTGGCCTTCGTATCACCTACAAGGCCTACGTGGCGGGGATGGTGGTGGCTTCATTCGTGGGCGCGCTTGCCGGGGCGCTCGTGGGGGTGGTCTTCGCTGTCTCCTTGGACACTCTGTTGGTCACGCGCGTTGCCCTACCTTTCGGCCTAGCCATCCTCGGGGGTGCGGTGGCCTTTGGGTTCTTCTACGTCTATCCCCCGTTCATCGCGGGGTCGCGCGGAAAGAAGCTCGACTCGCAGCTCTCGTACACGGTAGGGCAAATGGCCGTGCTCGCCTCCGCGGGGATAACGCCCGAGAAGATCTTCCACTCCCTCGCGGAGGAGGACTCCGCCGACGTCGTCAACCAGGAAGCCAAGATGATAGTCAGGGACATGACCCTGCTCGGAATGGACCTCGAACACGCCCTCCAGGCGGAGGAGAAGAGGTCACCCTCGGAGGCCTTCGCGGACTTCCTAGACGGCTTCATCTCCGCCTCGAGGACCGGAGGCGAAGTCAAGGACTACCTCCTCAGGTCTGCATCGTCGCTGATGCTCGACAAGCGCCTGAAGGCTCGCTCGATCGGTGAATCAGTGAGCTTCGTGGCAGAGCTGTACACAATCCTCCTCGTGGTCACTCCGCTGCTGCTCCTGATCATGTTCTCGGTCATAGGGATCGTGTCCGGGAGCGTGGGCGGCATCGGCATCCTCACGCTCATCTACCTGATCACCTACGCGCTAGTCCCGCTCGGAGGCCTCGCGGTCCTGGTGGTCGCCGACTCTACGATAAGCAAGGAGCTGTCATAGATGAAGCTCAGAGAGCTACACTCCAGGAGGCTACTGATGTACGCGGTAACGGGAGCCTGTGCGGCCGCGGCGGCCGGGGCGCTCGTCGTAGCTGGCGACGTCTTCGGAGTGCCCTTGCCGTTCCCCGTGGTCACCATGGCGATCCTCGCGGCAATTGGTTGCTTCGTCTTCCCCGGCCTCGCGGAGAGGTCTTACAACAGGTGGCGCACGAAGATCGACGACAACATCCCGAACATGCTCGCCGACATCGCGGCGAACGTCCGCAGCGGTTTCAACATAACCCGCTCGCTGGAGCTGGCGGCCGACACCGACTACGGCCCGCTCACCGAGCAGCTGAAGATCGACAAGATACAGCTCTCCTGGGGCCGCACCTTCACCCAGGTCATGCGGGACCAAGAGAAGCGCGTCGACTCCCAGCTCGCGAAGCGCACATTCGCCTCCCTCGCCCAGGCGAGCGTCTCAGGGGCGACCACCCAGGACGTCCTCGACGCGATCCAGCGCCACACCACGGAGCTGCACCAGATTGACAAGGAGACAAAGAACGCGCTGCGGCCTTACATCGCGACAATCTACATCGCCGTTGGGATATTCCTCGCTATCTCTGTCGTCCTCATCGACACCTTCTTCACGCAGATATTCGCCTCCCAGGCCAAGGTAGGCCAGGGTGCGAGCATCTTCGCGGGCCTCGGAGGGCTGAACATCAAGGCTCTGAAGCAGGCGTTCCTCCAGATGGGCTTGATGGAGTCGGTCTTCGGCGGCCTGGGCGCGGGGAAGCTCGGCGAGGCCTCCTTTGCGGCCGGCTTCAAGCACGTGATCATACTGGCGGTGCTGAACATCGTGGTCTTCACAATCTTCGTGAGTTGAGATAAGAGATGCAAGTTTCCTCCGAGAACAGGTCCGGCCGGCAGAAGCTCCTGAGCGACCCCAAGACCAGGGAGCTCCTGCGCCGGCTGATCATGGAGAACAAGTCGCTCGCCCCAGACGTGGGCCCGGACGGGCTCATCCACTACCTCGTCGCGGAGCAGGTCATAGGCGACGCCAAGGCCACGGAGGCGTGGATAGACGAGATGACGAAGGACGGGATTCTGAAGAAGGGCGCCTATAAGGAGCTGGTGACGTGCCCGGTGCACCTGAGGGCCGACCCCCAGGTCCAGCTGGAGTGCGCGAAGTGCAAGGCCAGGAAGATGAGGAAGACCACCCTCGTCGAGCACCTCTATTGCGGCTACATCGACGCCGACTCGAAGTTCGACCAGGGCGGGTTCCTAGTCTGCCCCAACTGCAAGCGGCCCATACACCGTGCAGACGAGCTGCGCAGCTCGGGAGGGTGGTACGAGTGCCAAAACTGCCTCACCAAGACGAGCGTTCCGAAGGTCGTCCTCTCGTGTAGGGACGGCGACGAGTTCGGCACGAACGACCTCCGGCTCGCCGCCGTGTACACCTATGCCGTGGAGGACTCGGTGGTGGCGCAGCTCAAGAACGCCCTCATACTCGCCCCTGCTCTCGTCGAGCTCCTCTCCTCCGCCGGCTTCAAGGTCATGTCGCCCGCGACCCTCCAGGGGCGCTCAGGGACCAGCCATACCGTCGACGTCTATGGGGAGAAGACCGGCGACCAGGGAACCGAGACCAACGACGTCGCGATTCAGATAGCGGTGGATGCCGCCGCGGTGGAGCCGAGCGCTGTGATATCGTTCTTCGCCAAGACCTACGACCTGAGGCCTAAGCTCGCCATCCTCATCACCATACCCTCGGCCTCCGAGGCCGCGAAACAGATCAACGAGGGATACGGCATCACCTTGGTAGAAGACTCCGACGGCGCCTCCGCTGTGCAGAAGGTGAAGGCCCTGCTCGACTCGGCGGGCAAGGCCAAGACCCAGTAGGGGGCAGGCAGGATGAGGTTCCAAAGCAGAATCAGGACAGGGGGGAACAGGCATCGGAAGCGGCGAGCGGTCAGCGATATGGTGACTATCCTCCTCCTGGTCGCCATAGCGGTCACCATGGGGCTCGTCATGCTTGCCTTCGCGAATGGCGCACTGAGCAGCCTGGGAGGGGGCTTCGGCGTCCTCGCCTCGAACCGGGGGAATGCCGTCGCCGAGAACTTCGTGGTGGAGCAGGCAGCATTCTGCCTGACGTCATCCTGTGCTTCAACATGCTCCCCTACATGCACGCTCGGCGCCAGCCTCTATGTCCGGAACGTCGGGACAATCTCCTCCACGCTCGTCTCGGTGTACATCGTGGATCAGTCGGTCAACGCTTTCGTCAAGCAAGTCGCGATAAGCCAGGTGCTGGGCGTCGGCGCTATCGTAGACATTCCGCAATCTACCCTCAGTTTCACCCCCTCGCAAGGGCACTCCTATTCGTTCATAGTGACCTCGTCGTTCGGAGACAGCGTGACCTTCAATGAGATGGCGAATTAGCGAATTGGACCGCCATACCGCGTACACTTACGACCGGAATGCATTGCCCCGTTCGCTCCAAGCCCGCGGCGCGGCGAGGGCGAGGCGTCGGGAGCGCGGCGCGATAAGCGAGGTCGTCTCGACGCTCATGCTGGTCGCCATCGTGGTCGCCCTTGGAGTGCTCGCGTTCACCTTCGGCAGCAGCGGGCTGAGCTCTCTCACCGGGAACTTTACGAACCTCATCACAAATCAGGGGAACGCCGTCGACGAGCACTTCGTCGTCGAGCAAGTCACTTTCACCTTTTCGACCCCCACCACAGGAGGAGCGGACGTCTACGTGAGGAACGTGGGGACGATCGCCTCGACACTGGTCTCCGTTTACATCGTGGACCAGACGACCGGGGCCTTCGTCGCGCAGTTCCCCTTGACGACCGCGCAGGGGACGTTGGACGCGGGGACTGTCCTCGACATCTCGCACACCATACTGGCCTTTCCTAGTTCTACCCTCGCTCACGGCCACTCCTACTCATTCACCGTGACCTCCAATCTTGGCAACAGCGTGACTTTCGACGCGAAGGCGACCTAGCAAATGGTGCACTACCAAAAGCGACGCGGAATAAGCGAGGTCGTCGCCGTCCTCCTGATGCTGGCCATAGTCGTGACCCTCGGGGTGCTCATCTACTCGTTCGCGAGCGGTGGGATGAACTCCCTGAGCGAGAACTACGCGACCGCCATGTCGGTCAAGGTGAAGGCGGCTTCAGAGAAGTTCACCGTCGAGCAGGTGGCTTTCGCGTTCACCGGGACGCTGTCTCTTGACGGCTCGAGCACGAACGAGGTCGGAGGCGCCTCGAGCTCGATCGCGGCCACCTTGTCGACGACCAGCATCGACGACGTGGTCGTGGCGTACGTAAGCGCGGCCGACACGGGGGCGACCGCTCCTCCCTCGGTTTCGGGCATCTCGGGGGGCGGCCTGACGTGGAACCACAGGGTCTCGACCTCGGCGGAGACCTACACCGAATACTACGTCCCCATCACCCTTACGAACAGCCAGACCTCGGCCACCCCCAGCTCGTTCCAGCAGATGGTGACCTGGGACCCCGCGACCTACTCAACCTATGAGGCGTCCGACCTCGGCAACGTCAGGTTCTGCGCTGACTCCGCTTGCGTCTCACCCCTCTACGCATGGCTGGAATCCTGCACCGCGTCGTGCGGCACGAGCGCGACGTCCGCGACGGCATGGGTGAACCTGGGCTCGCACACCATAGCCGCCAACGGAGGGATCCTCACGATCTACATGGTCTTCGAGCCCACGGCCACTGAGTTCGACGGAAACTACTGGGGCGAGGCGCCCTCTCTGAGCCCGACGTACGCGCAGTACGACAACGGGGCGAACGTCTTCGCAGCCTACTTCAACGGCAACACGCCCACCTCAGGCTTCTCGGTGTACACGGGGCTCGCGGTTGTCCAGGCCACTGGCGTCACGGGCCCCGGAGCGACTACGATCAACGCGATAGAAATATCCGGAACCACCGGCGCGCACACCCCCTCCTTCGCGTTCAACCAGGCCTTGACCAACACGGGCCTGATAACCGAGTCGAACTTCGCCTCCGAGGATCCCAACGATGCCACGGGCGCCAACGGTTTCATGAGCAACCCAACCGCCACGTTCGGGACGATGAACGGAATCAGCGTGGGAGAAGGAGACGGAAGCGACTACTTCTTCATGGGCACCGACACCGCCGGCACCGTCGACATTCCCATAGACGGCTCCCCCGGAGGAGGCGCGCCGGCAGCGGGGACGTGGCTCTACGGGAGCGTGACCTACCCCGGGACGAGCGCGACATCATGGAGCGCATACGATTCCCCGACACTTTACTCGCCAACGGCAGGGTGCGCCGCGTGCACCGCCACGGACGCCGCTGCCCCCCCGATCACGGGAGCGGCCAACCTCTACCTTGGCGCCATAGGCGGCTCCTCGGCCGTCCAGATCTACTACAACTTCATGCGCGCGCGGGCATACCCGCCCGCCGGAGTCATGCCGGCCGTCGCCCTAGGCGCGACCTCGAGCACGACCACCACTTTCGACCTGGAGGAGTGGTATGCGACCGCCTCGTCGACGCTCACCTCCGCGTTGATAACGGCCACGCTTTCCAGCCCCGACTCTGCAGCCACTTGGATCGCCGTCTTCGGGATAAGCGGGGCCAACACCGCCAGCCCGTTCGACCCGAACGTATCGCTCCCCGCCACCTCCGCGGCGACCAGCCCGAGCACCACCATGTCCACGTCGGACTCGAGCGACGTCCTCCTATACGCCTGCGCGGCCGGCGGGGGAAGCGTGGCGCCGGGTTTCACCAGCGTCTACTCGAGCGCCTACCCTCCCGACCAGAACGAGTACGTCGGATACGAAGGGGTCTCCTCGACCCAGACGGGCCTCGTGACGTCGTGCGGCACAAGCAGCTACGGAGCGGAGATAACCGACGCCATGATTGCCTCGACAGGCGGGGACGTCTATGTCAGGAACGCAGGGAACATCCCGACGACGCTCGTCACCGTCTATGTCACCGACGTGACCTCAGGGACGTTCGTGACCCAGGCGGCGATATCCGTTACAGTCAACGTCGGCAGCTTCGCCGAGATCCCGCACAACTCGGCCGCTTTCACCCCCTCGCACGGCCATACGTACTCTTTCACGGTCACTTCTTCCTTGGGGAACTCGGTGATATACACCATGGAGGCGACATAGATTGCGCTTCCTTTCTAGGAGGAGGGCTGGCGTCTCGTCGATAATCGGCTCGATCTTCTTCGTCCTGATAATGATAGTCGCGATAGGCTCACTCGTCACCATTTTCAACTCCTTCACAAACTACAACAGCCAGGTGAACCAGGCGAGCAACTCGAACCTCCAGGCGGAAAACACCGAGCTTTCCGTCACCAGCGGACAGTTCGGGGCGTTCCCTCCCTCCTCGCCGTCCAACTTCAACGTCGCCACCGCTTGCACGGCGACTTCGACGTCCCCCACGAACAGGGAGAAGACCTTCTACACCGCGAACATGTGGTGGGACTTCTACGTGTGCAACAGCGCCTTCCAGTACTCGAGCTCATACGACGGGGTGACGTGGTCAGCCGAGACCTCGATACCCTACGTGATAACCTCGGGCTACACCGTCGGGCCGTACTTCGACGTCGAGGTGGTCGGGACCACGTTGTATCTCGCGATAGCGAAGGTGGGGGCGCCAGACTTCCAGCTCGGCATCGGCACCCTGGGCTCCGGTGGGACGGACTCCGCCCCGGCAGGGACCATAACCTGGACCGAGGCCCCCTCGACCATCGTTGCGGGCGCGACTAACGCGCTCGGTCCCATCAACATGGCCGTGGACAGTGCGGGGAACCAGTGGATCGCCCTAGTGCAGGGGACCTGCACCACCACCAACAACTGCGCGATCGGAATCTACGAACACGAGGCGTGCGCGACCGCCTCCAGCGCCGGGTGGGAACCCAACACCTGCACGAGCACCACGAGTCCGACGAATTATGCGCCCGCCGCGCTGGGCACCCTCGCCGTGAACACACACACGATACTCTTCCCCGCCATCAGCTCGTACAGCACGACCGGGGTGATATTGCTCTACGAGTATGGCTCTGCCACCGCGGGCACGATAGGCACGCTCGGGATGGTCACCCAGACGGCTCTCGCTTCGACCACCTGGAACACGATCACTCTCACCGGGATAAGCGCCTACTCGCTCACCGCGTCCTCCGCCGCCGTTGTTGGCACGACCTTCTACTTTGCAGGCCTGACAGGGACGGTTGGGCTGACGACGGGCAGCCTCGACTTCTGGTCGCTCCCGTTCACGTCGATGTCGGCGGCGACGCCCTCGGCGCAGTCGATCATCGAGAACATCGCGCTCGGGTCCATCGCGTGGCAGGCCGCCTTGACCTACTCGGGCGCCACGCTCGTCCTCTTCGACAATCCGCCGGCTTCGACCGACACCTGTCCTGCTACCGACAACTGCATCCAGTACTACACGACAGGTACCCTCGGCTCCATATGGAGCTCTGCGATACTGCTAGACTCTTCAGAAACGGCCGTCACCGGGCTCTCCCCGGCGTCGGGCAACTTCGCGGTGACTTGGGTGGGGGCCAGCCCCTTCAACGTAAGGTTCGCGGCGCTCTCGACGTTCGCGGTTACAAACAACAGCCCCTTCTCGGTTCATCTGGTCGACCTCTACGTCTACAACTCCGCTTCGAACGCGCTGGTCGCGCACTACTACTACAACTCGACCGAGGAATTCGACTACTACGTCGGCCAGGGCAGCACGACGGCACTTCCCGTACGCTTCACCTGGGCTGCGAGCACCAGCTACCTGGTGACCGTGGGAACCGATACCGGGGTGACCGCCCAGCTCACTTCCACATCCTTACCGGGCTCCACGACCACCTGTTCGGCAGGGCAATTCCTGTCGCAGATATCGCCGGCCGAGACCTGCTCGGGCGTGCCTGCGAACGCTGCTCCGGTTCTCAGCTACTCTTCGAGCGCGAACACCTGCAGCGTGTCTTCCGCGACCACCAGCGCCGGGTTCACCACGCCGCTGACCTACACGACGACCTCGGGGTCGGCGGGAGACCTGTTCGTGGGAATGACCTTCAACGCAGCGTCCCCGGCGACCGCAGGGCTGACTAGCAAGTGGCAGTTCGCCTACGGTACCGGGACGGCGCCTGCTTGCGCCGCGACGACCGGGCTTGGCACTACGGTCGGGCAGCAGTACACCATAACGACGCAGGCGGCCGCCGCCGGCAGTTGGGGGCAATCGATAGGCGTGGCCATCAGGGGCCTCTCGCCGAGCACGACCTACTGGTTTAGCGTCCAAGTCACGGACAGTTCGGCAGGGACGTGGGTCTATTCGAACCAGGCGCTGTCAGTCACCGACGTGCAGTCCTCGACCAACTCTCTCCCGAACGTGCAAGAGACGGACAACACCAACACCTGCACGCACACCGGCGCCGCGACGGATCTCATGGTCGGCCTTGGCGTCACCTACACGACGCTGGCTTCGGGAATCGGCTCAGGCAACGTCCGGGTGACGCTCGCGTTCGACCTCCAATCTCCGGCGACCCTTGCAGTCACCGACAAGTGGCAGATCGCCTACGGGTCTACCGCCACCCCCGCGTGCAACGCCGCGACTACGGGGACCTTGGTCGGCAAGCAGTACACCGTGGAAAGCGAAGCGGCGGCGGTGATGTCGCTCGAGCAGAGCGGCACAGTCGTGATCAACGGTCTCTCACCGTCGACGACCTATTGGTTCGACGTCCAATCCACCGATTCGTCGGTGAACCAGTGGATAGCCTCCGCGCCTACGTTGGAGGTCACCGAGGAGTCGAGCACCGTGGCGGGCATCCCCGCAAACATGGTGTATCCATTGTCCGCACAAACGGCGGGTTGCGCGACCACGGCAGTGGCGACCTCAATGGCCGGGCTGAGAGAGCTCACCACCCTGACCTCGAGCAGCACCGGCACGATACACGGGACGCTGACATTCAACGTGCTCGCATCCGGGACGATAGCGGCCGGCTCGACCTCCGCGTGGAAGCTGGCCTATGCCGATGTCACAGCCACCGCCATGCCGGCCTGCGCCGCGGCGGCGGTCGGGACCACGACCAACATGCAGACCTACACGACCAAGACCGTCTCGACCACGGCGTTCTCGGAGGCACAGGAACTCCAATTCGTGATAACCGGGCTCACGCCAGGACACACCTACTGGTTCGACCTCCAGGTGACGAACGCAGGGGCCGCGTTCACGGCAACCTACAGCGTGCCGACGCTGACGATCACCGACATCCAACCGGCAAACAGCCTGCACAACAACCTCATCCAACTTACCGGCAACGCACCCTCTTGCACGATAACCCCCGCCGCGAGCGCGCGCATGGGGGGTATGGCCGTCATACCGGCGACCGCGAACCCGCCCATGGAATACCTCACGACCAGCTACGGGACGGGAGTGGTCACCCTGACGATGGCCATCGAGACGACCGTCGCGGCGACGTCGGGAGCCACTTACAAGTGGCAGCTGATATACGGGACGGTGACCGACGGGACCGCGAATCCGGCTTGCACCTCCGCTGCCGCAGGCACTACGGTGGGCAACACCTACACATTCAACAGCGTGGCCGCGGTGGCCGGCGCCTTCCAGGAGACGGTGACGGTAACCGTCGCGCTCAGCCACGGTACAGAGTACTGGTTCGATTTCGAGTGCACGAACTCAGTTGCGACCGCCGCGAACACTTTGCCCCAGATGCAAATCACGGAGGCGGTGTAGTTTGAAGTTCCAGAGAAGGAGGGGCGTCTCCGTGATCATCGCGACGCTGCTCCTGATAGCCATCTCTGTTTCCGCCGGCGTCATAGTCTATGTCTTCGTCGGAGGGCTCGCCGGCAACCTCACCAGGAGCGGAGGCCAGTCTGTGACCGAGAAGATGAGCGTCCAGTCGTTCAACTTCGAGATCAGCCCGGGGTCTTGCGGGTGCGCCCAAGAGGTCCTCGAGATGTACTTTCTCAATCCGGGGCCAGCCTCGACCATAATCAGCACCGTCTATTTCGACGGCGCGCTTCTTGCCATTGGCACGCCCCCGACGAGCAATACGCCACTTGTCAACGACGCCTTCTACTTGCTGCCCTCGACCACGACTCTCGCCTCGACGGCCGCGGGTGACATCTATTTCTCGGCCAATACCCAGCAGAGCTCGTACCCGGTCACGAGCGTCGGGCAGGTGGTGATAACGTTCACCACAGCTTTGACCTACAATTCTGCGCATACGGTCAAGATCGTCAGTACCACGGGCGCGCAGAACATCTTCACGGTCGAAGCGGGAATAAGCGGCTAGAGGAAATAGAAGGTCTCGCCCAGCCGGGGTGGTCTTCGTTTCAAGATGGAACGAATCCTGAGTAGACGCGTAATCTGGACTGCAATGACTATTGATGTTAAATGCGGTCGCTCGGCTCAGAGCATACAATGGCTTCTAGCGGGATCGTCCGAGGCCGGCAGGTTGTGTCGGTCGGAGCGATGCCCCTCCACCTTTCGGCGTCCGTTCGGAAACCAAGCGCAGCCCTTGCCAAGCCTCTGACCGGTTGCCATGCGGTCACCCTGAACGGAGTAATCCCTGGAGGATTCGAACAACTTGTTCACCCGCATTATATACGCTGGAAGGCAGTGTATTGATTATGCAAGTGACTGCACGGAAAGCGGTATCGCCAATCATAGCGACCCTGCTTTTGATAGCCATAGCCGTTGCAGCCGGCATAATCGTCTACGTCTTCGTCAATAGCCTCTCTGGTAACCTCACGCAGCAGGGCGGGCAGCAGGTCGCCGACCAGATCTCGATGGACGCCTACACATATCCATCGGCAGGCACGGCGCCGGTGATGGTGCTTCGGAACGTGGGCAGTTCGTCAATCACCATCAGCGCCATCTACTTCGACGGCAATCTCTGTCAAGCGAGCGGTGTAACGTGCACCGCCGGAGCCACCCTCACAACGGCGGGAGGGTGCTCGGCCACCACTCTTCCCTCGGTGTGCACCACGGGCTCATACACGCAGGTCACTCTCGCGACGGCGGCGCAGACAGTTGGAACCTCGCACATCGTCAGAGTCGAGACTTCTGACGGAGGGACCTTCACGTTCACGATAATCGCAGGGAGGTCCGGATAGACACATGAAATTCCAGAGAAAGAAGGCCATCTCGCCCATCATCGCGACGCTGCTCCTGATCGCCATCGCGGTGGCCGCGGCCATAATAGTCTACGTCTTCGTGAACAGCCTCGCCGGCGGCCTCACCCAAGGCGGGGGGGCGCAGACGACCGAGCGCCTCCAGATGCAAAGCTACAACTTCGCGCTTAGTCCACCGGCACCGAACAGCGGGACTGCCTGCGGATGCACCGGGCAGGTCCTCGAGCTCTTCCTGCTGAATTCAGGCTCGTCCTCGACGACCATCAGCGCAGTATATTACGACGGCGCCCTGATGACGCTATCGACGCCGTTCACCGCTAACACGGCGCTCTCGGGGATAAACAACAATGCCTACACCGCGCCTTCGACGACGACCGTGAACGACCTGGCCACAACCGCCTGCACGGCGGGCGCGTCGGCCGCAGCGACCATCTGCTTCACCGCGGCGACCACGGACACGTCCTACACGGCCGGAAGCGTGGGACAAGTCGTGATAACCTTCAGCGCGGCGGTTACGCCAGGCACCTCGCACACGGTCAAGGTCGTGAGTACCACTGGTGCGACCTACGTGTTCGGAGTCACCTCCGGCAGAACAGGCTAGACACGAAGGCAGCCTCGTCCGGCTCGCCTAGCGAAAGCGACCACCTAGTGGATGCGTAATCTGGACTTGAATGACTATTGATGTTAAATGCGGTCGCTCGGTTCCGGCTCAAGTCGAAATGTCTCCTGGATCTTTCGCGACTCAGAGTCGGAGGGCGGACGCCATGATGCCACTCTTGAAAGTCCTTAGAAAAGCTAGCAAGGTTTCCGGAACCGCGCTTCCTTGCTATCCAGCAACCTTCGCTCCCATGGGAATCAGCTCAAGAATTGAAGAAGTTGTTCACCCGCATTATATACCGTGGAGGGGCGTGTCATACTAATGAAAATGACTGCACGAAAAGCAGTTGATCCAATCATCGCAACACTCCTGCTCATCGCCATCGCCGTCGCGGCGGGCATCATCGTATACGTCTACGTCAACAGCCTCGCGGGCGGCCTCACAAGCGGGGGCGGTTCGCAGGTCTCAGACCAGATATCGATGGACGCCTACAACTTCAACGCGCTCGCGGCCCCGGTCATCACGATCAGGGACGTCGGCTCCGGCTCAATCTCGATCAGCAACATCTTCTTCGACGGTCAAGTCGCAACCCTCAGCGGGACGGGTACTCCGGCAGGATGCGCCACCGGCACCTCAATCGCGCCGACGAGCACCTGTCAGTTCACCCTCACCACGAGCGGCATCACCTCGGGCACAAGCCACACGCTGAAGATCCTCACGACGGATGGAGGTACGGCTGTCATGACGATAATCGCAGGGAGGTCCGGCTAGAAATGAAGTTCACACACAGACGAGCAGTCTCGCCAATCATCGCAACACTCCTGCTCATCGCCATCGCCGTCGCGGCGGGCATCATCGTATACGTCTACGTCAACAGCCTCGCGGGCGGCCTCACAAGCGGGGGCGGCTCGCAGGTGTCTCAGCAGCTCCAGCTCCAAGCTTACACCTTCTCGGGCATAAGCGGCACTTCCGCGACGTCCAACGGCGTCGTAGCCGACGTGTTCCTAGAGAACACCGGCAGCTCCTCCCTGACTATCAGCTCGATCTACTTCGACGGGACCGCGCTCACCCAATGGTACACGACTGGCGCGCCAGTCTACGACCAATATCTCTTGGTGCCGACTTCGGGCGGGAATTGCTTCGCCGTCGTCCCCACGAGCACCACCCTGGCCGCGTACACGTCCGCGACGGGCGTAGCCACGTCGGGAGCCACCGCCGCCTGCGGGACGAACACGGCTAGCGCGACAACTTGCAACACCGTCATTTGCCTCAACATGGCCAGCACTCAGACTCCAACCCTGACCTTGGCGGCACAATCCACGAACCAGCTAGTCATCGGGCTGAACGCAGCCGTGACGTCTGGGACGAGTCACCAAGTCAAGATCGTGACGGCGAACGGCGGAGTCGCGGTGTTCACAATCGTAGCTGGCAGAACTGGGTAATACCAGGCTGCCGGCTGCTCCCTCGTTTTCTTCTCCCGCAAGAGTCGGCAACATTTTGCCCAGATTCGAGCGCGACTACTCTTGCACATGTCGAGTTTTCAACGGCGTCCTCGCCTCTCCGATTTCCAAAGGATGGGGCCGCGCGGGCGAACAACTTCTTCAACCGGCTTATATTCGCCCCGACGCTCAACCAGTCCATGAACCCGAGGAAGAGGTCGGTCGGCGTCTCGCCCATCATCGCAACTCTTCTGCTGATCGCGATCACGGTCTCCGCAGGTGTCATCGTCTACGTGTTCGTCAGCGGGATCAGCAACGGCCTCACCCAGGGCGGAGGGCAGCAGGCGGCCCAGCAGATCGAGCTTACTGCGTACTCCTTCACTCCCTTGACCGGCGCGTCCATCACCTGCGGCGGTAACACCACCGTGACCGCTCCTTGCCTGATCGTCTCCATCAAGAACGTCGGCGGTAGCTCGATCACGCTGGACTCGGTGCTTTTCAATGGAGTCCCGCTGACGGCTGCCGGCACTCTCGCAACGACCCCGATCAACCTCTCCACGAACCAGGACGCCACGTTCCTCATCATTGACAGCGGTGGCTTCACGTCCGGCCACGGAGGGTACACCGGACTCCCCTCAGGCATCACCGGCGGTTCGTCGAACGTGCTAAAGTTCGTGACCAAGACTGGCGGGCTGTTCGCCTACACCATAACTGCAGGAAGCAGTCAATAGGCCACCGGAGTTTGCGCTTTTCGCAGACAAGAGGCGGAAGAACCACAATTTTCCCAAGTTGTGGGATTCTCGCTGCTTATGCGACACAAAGTGCAATACTTGGGCGCGATTTCCTTCCAAATGGAAATTCTAAGTAGACCACATATTCATGCATGTTAAATCTGGGCCCGCAATCCATACGGATGTTCAGTCCTTGAAAATACTCACCGGAATCGGCGAGGGGCTGATGGCCGCAGTTGCAATAATTTCAAAGGGGCGAAACAAGTCGGAACCGATTGGAGAGGTGGGCGCCCTCCCTGGCGTGCCGGAGAAACAGCGAGGCAGCTCCAGTAGTTCAAAAGTAAAAACCGTCGAAAAAGAGATGCTCATGAAGAAGTACGACAGGGCCTTCGCGGAAATGGTCTCCCGCCACGGGCCTCACTCGAGGGCGGATACCCTCGAGGGGATGAAACCTATCCTCTACGAACTCTCGCCCGACATCAAGGCATGGACGGGCGACGTCAGGATCAGGGTCTACCTGCTCATGCAGGAGATTGCCAAGGACCTCGACAATCCGGCTTCCGCGAGGGCCAGTCTCGGCCTCTTGTTCTTGATACTCTCGAAGGGAGGGAACAGCGCCCTCGAGATGGCGCGGCCTGTCTTCAACGAGAAGATCCTCAAGATGTACCAGGACCCTAGCTACGAGAACGAGCGCTTCCTGCCCCGGTTGATGCTCCTTCTCGACGGCTACGACTCCAAACACATCGAGAAGCTCACCAAGGAGGCCATACACGCCTGGGGCGATGAGCGGTTCCGAGCCGCGGGCGACTTCCTAGGCCTGGAGGAGCTCGAAGAGCGGAGCCTCAGGAACAGAATCAAGGGAATCCTCGGAGGAGAGATCGCGAAGGCCGGGAACGACAAGGACATGACGGCCCTCAACCGGGCTGTCGAGCTCTACCACGCCGTGAAGTAGTCCCGACAAACGCCGACGGATGGACCTCGAATCTGGATTTCAGCGACTACGATAGATAAAAGCTGCGGCTAACTAGAAGCCAGTTAGCAGATGCTTCCCGCGAATCCGCGGCCTGAAATCCGAACCGCGGAGAATCAGGTCAAGCTAAGCAACCTCGGAATCCCCGGCCTCGAATTCGTAACTGGCGGCGGACTGCCCCAGGACAGCGTGTACATCCTTACGGGCCAGCCGGGCACCTACTACGCGACCTTCGCGCAGCAGGCGATCTTCAGTCACCTCTTGAAAAAGGGGAAGGCGGTCTACTACACCTCTGAGACGTCGAGCACCGAGATAGAGCAGGACACCGACCTCTACGGCTGGAACCTTGAGAGGTTCGTCGACGACGGAAGCCTCCAGTTCGTGAGGCTGTTCTCCCCTGCCTTGCAAGGGCTGGTGAGCCTGATGCCCCGCCCCCCGAACGAGCAGGCGCTCAACCTCTCCGCAGCGGGGCTGGGCAACCTGACCAGGGACTTTCTTACGCACCTGAAGGACGAGAGGTGGAGCATCCTCAACATCTCGTACCTCATGAACCAGTATTCGCCCCAGGAGATCAACGACCTGATGCTCTTCTGGGTGAACGCCATCCACAAGTACGGCGGCGTCCACTTCGTTCTCATGCTCCAAGGGGCGCACGACGAGAAGCAGGTGACGTTCCTCAAGAACCTGGTTGACGGCGTCCTGTCCTTCAAGCACGTGGATGGCTTCCAGCAGACCGAAGGCGAGGTGGAGATACAGAAGATGCGCAGGATCCTGCCAAAAGCCAAGACCTTCAGGCACGTGGTGCAGAACGACGGCCTGGTCGTAGAGACGACCGCCAGAATAGGCTAGTCGGCCCACGGATTGCGGGAGCTTTCAGTTCCGACGAGCTTGCCGACCCGTTCGCAGGCTGTTTGCAGACCTTTTTGCGCGAGGGCCGGTCGGGGGTTGGTGCAACGCACAATGTTACAGACTGGCACCCCCTGTCGCATGCACCGCTGTTGCACGACACCCGTTCTAATCGCCTCCTCACAACTCCTCCGCTAGGATGCAGTCACTACAGCACGCGCGGCAAGCTCAGACGGACGCACAATACGGCCTTGCGCCAGTGGAGGCCGTCGCGCCCAAGCAATCACCCGCCAAGAATCGAGGGCGGCTCGACGTCATGGCGGACATCCTGAACAGTTGCAGGTCCTCTTCCAGCAAGAGCCACATCATGCTCCACGCGAACGTCAACAGCATCGTCGCCACGAGGATGATTGGGAAGCTAACCGAGACGGGGCTGCTGGACTCCGTTCACGAGGCGGATAACGTCGTCTACCTGGCTACGCCGAAGGGCGCCGACTTCATCGCAAAGTACGTAGAACTGCATCGGCTGATCTCTCGCGAGCTCGTCCCCATAGAGTCGAAGACTAACAACCCGAATCGACTCAACAGTCTAAACTTCTAAACTCTCGCGGAGAAGTCTCGGGCGCGCAATATCAGCCCGATGTATCCGGAGCTATACCCGGGGCTCGAAGGCAGGGACAGGAAGCTCAAGGATTTCGCGCTTCCTCTGGGGGGAGGTTTCATCTTCACGGTCACCACCGTCGCGGCCGTCGCCCTGTCGTCCCAGTGGCTCTACGTCGCCGTTTCCGGGCTCTCGCTCGGGGCCGTGGCGCTGATCTTTGCGGCCTACCGAAGCCGCTCCTTCCTTGGCCAGGTCGCCCTCCTCTTCGGCGCCTCTGGTGCGCTGGCCGCCGAGACGGGACTCGTCGGGCTGCTCTTTCCAGTTCCCTCCGCCGGCGTCTGCGCAGTTCTCACGCTTTGGGGCTGCCTGGTCGCAGCAAAAGGGATTCACGACGTCGAGCCGATGGCCGCACTCGAGCCCTTCTCCGTAGAGAGGGGCAGGGAGATGACCGTAGAGCAGCAGGTCGGAGGGGAGTGAGACGGCCCGAGGTTCGCTGACGCTCGCCATCGCGACAGGGGACGGGGCGGAGATACCGGAGTTGGAGGTCCAGAAACCTCATGCTTGGGGACAGTCGCTGAAGAACCGGGTCGCGAAGGGCGCGAGCTAGACCTTGTCCTACGTGACATTGGGTATCAAGGGCGTCGACTCCCTCCTCGACGGCAAGGGGGTGCCTAGGGGCTCTTCCGTCCTCCTGCTCGGGGCACCTGGGAGTGGCAAGACCATCTTCAGCCTGCAATTCCTCCAATCAGGCATGGCGGAGGGCGAGAACGGAGTGTACCTGTCGATGGACGAGGACCCGGAAAGGCTGCTTGCAAACGCGAAGCAAATGGGCGTCGACCTGGCGAAACCGGTCAAAGACGGAAAGATAGCCATCGTGGACGCCTCTCCCATCAGGCTCCTGCCAGCCAAGATAAAGTTGGGAGGGGCGGAGGTGGGCGGGCACGAGTTCGCGCTCTCGACGATGATCTCCTCCCTGACCGAGGCCGTGAAGAAGACCGGCGCGTCCCGCCTGGTGGTCGACCCGATCTCGACGCTCATCGTCCACTTCAGCGACGAATACACAAGACGCATAGCGTTCCTAGACCTGATAGCGGCGGCCAACAAGACGAAGTGCACGACCATATTCGTCGACGAGCTCAACGACGCCCAGCTCCAGCGCCCCCACGTCTTCGAGGAGTTCCTGACACAGGGGGTCATCGTCATGTCGAAGATCCTCGCCGGCTCGACCTTCACTCGGGTCTTCAGCGTCGAGAAGATGCGGGGGGTGGCTCACGACACTCAGCCCCATCCCTATCGCATCACCGAGCACGGCATAGAAGTCTTCCCGACCGAACAGATTTTCTAGTGCTTTTGACAACGACTGGATACCAACTGGTGAAGTGGATGAAACGCCTGCCAATCGGGGTCCCAGACATGGACCTGATGATGCTCGGGGGAATCCCCGTGGGCTCGCTCTGCCTCGTCCTCGGCCCGCCGGGAGCCGGGAAGAGCATCCTCAGCAAGCGCTTCCTTTATGCCGGGATACAGGAGAAGAAGGAGGCATTCCTCGTCGCGACGAGCGAGGGGGAGGACAGAATCCTCGAGACGATGCAGCTCTTCAGCTGGGACAAGGGCATCGAGGAGCATATGCACCTGTTGGACTGCTACTCATGGAAGTCGGGCAAGTCCAAGTCGAAGTACTCGGCCAGCCTGACCTCCCTCACCGACGTCTCGGTGGGGATAACGTCCATCATCGACGATGCGGGCGTCCAGCCGGAGGACGACTCTAGGATCGTCATAGACTCGTTCACGGACGTCATAAACTACGGGGGAGCTGAGAGGGCGCTCCGGCTCTTGGACACCGTCCACACCAAGCTTCAGACCAGAGGGGTGACCGGGTTGGTGCTCCTGGAGGAGGGGGTCCACGACGAGAAGACGGTCAAGTCAGTGGAGTACGCCACCGACGGGACGATCAGGATGAAGTTCTCGGAGACTGGTAGGTTCATGATGGTTAGCAGGCTCGCCGCGACCCCGCTCTCTCCAAAGTGGATCGCCTTCACGATAGGCCGCTGAGCGTCTCTCCGTCGAGACGACCTCTTGCCGTAGACTGATATATCTCCGCACGACGCAAGACCGAAAGGAAGCGTGGGAAAGACGAGGCTCGTCGCCGCCCTCATACCGCCGGTCATCATAACTTCCATGATGGTCGCCGCCCTTCTGATAACCGTCACCTTCGAGAACCAAGTCTCTCCCGCGACTCAGCAGACGATCGCCGCGCAGATGCCGTTCATGACCATGCCGACGGGTGGCAACCTCGTGCTGTCGTTCGGGGGCTTCCTCCTCGCCACCCTGGTTGCGGATCTGGCAATCTTTCTGCCCTTGTTCTTCCTGGGCAAGCGCGATAAATGAACTTCACAGATGCGAGGCGCCTTCTCGTGAATTCGGCGCAACTCTGCGATCGCGCCGACCGATTCGATGCTCATGCTTTTATCCGCCTGCCGACCATGCTAGAGGCGCTTGTCCGTCGACTACAAGTTCGTGGTGAAGGTCCGCGATGCTGCCAAGCAGAAGCGGATTCCGAAGGAGGTCTCAGCTCAGCTCAAGGGAGTCGCCGGCGCCAAGGCCATCGCCAGGATGAAAAAGGAGAGCGTGGACTGCCCCGTCATCAATCAGGAGGTCGGTTTTCTCGTCTGTTTCTTGTGCCCGTCGTTCCTCCGAAGGGTGACGGGCGAGGTGCACTGCGCAGGCGGGCAAGGCCCGCCGAAGGAATGGCTCCTCTAGGACTACTTGTAAAAGCCGACCGCCAGCCCTATCAGGAAAGTTATCGAGGAGTAGGGTAAGTAGCTCGACACCCGTTTGGCCTCCGTCAGCACCTGCGGGCCTGAGCCTTTGAAGGTGCTGAGGATCGGTTGAATGACCTGCGAGGGGGTGAGGACCCCGACGAAGATGAGGAGGAGGACGATTATCGCAATCACTGCGCCTACCTTGAGGGCCTGTTTTATCACGGTCCCGACGAGGAAACCTAGGACAAGGGGTACTACGGCCGCCACGATGAAGGCAGTCGACAAGTCGGGGACGGCGATGGTCGGCATTGGCTGGCGGACTTGCCGGCCTGAGATATATATGCTGCGGACGAATCCTTGCGTGCGGCTGGGCCTTTACTGGGAGCGCGTCACCCTCAGCCCGCTGGCGTCGTCGACGAGCTGGGTGGGGAAGAGGCTCCTGACGAAGCTCACCACCTTCTCGTCGTGCGCGCCGAGCGTCATGAGGAACAGGGCGGACGTCCTCCCGTTCCCCGTGGTCTCGTTCACTTGCTTCATGAACTTGTACGTCGCCTCGAACCCTGCCGACAGGACCATGTCGGAGATGCTGTCGAAGACTATCGCGACCTGTGCGGGGGCGGTGGCTGCGGCCACTGTCTTGTCTATGAGGTCGAGAATGACGGCCTGGTCATTGCTGGGGATGAGTATCTGCGACGGCTCGTTCTCCTCCGGCTTGGGGTACGAGACCTTCGCGGACATGATGTAGAACCTCACTCCCGGCGTCTTCTGGAGGGCGTTGAATACGGGGCTCCCCTTTGCCGTGAACACGTAGACCGTGTGGGTGTTCGAGATCGACTGGCGTGCGTAGTCGGTCACGGCCTGCTCGTACGGGACCGAGGGGTCGGTCTCCAGGAGCAGCGACCTCCCGGGCAGGAAGGTCGCGGGCACTCCGAGGCGTTCGGTGAACGGGAACTCGGCGGTGGTCTTCCCGGTCGGCCTGACCGGCTCGAAGAAGGCCGTGAGGAGGGATGCCCTCCTGAAGACGAGCGCGCTCACGCCGAAGGCCACCGAGGCGATCAGGTACCCGAACGGAGTGGCGTCGAAGTTGGAGGAAAGCAGGTACCCGTTGAAGAAGAGCAGGTCGACGCCGATTCCGCTCCAGATCACCGGCAGGATGTTCAGGACTCTGCCTACGGAAGGGTCCTTGACCTTCCTGGCGGCGAGCACGAGCAAGGACGACGGGAAGAGTATGAAGACGGCGAGTACCACAAGGAGCAGGACGAGGTAGTAGTTCGTGAACACGGTGATCGGCACGGCAGCGCTGGTGACGCTCGACACCGTCTTGCTTGTGAACGGCTCCTCGACGATGAGATACGCACCGGCGTAGACGATGAAGGCGGTATACGCTCCAAAGAGCGCCAGCAGACCTTTCTTCTCTGCGAGGAGCCTGATCACCGTCCTGTTTCCGATGCCTGAAGGCACAATGTATACAGTGACAGCCAGGAGCGTGAGCAGTACCACATCAGCGAGGATGAGCGTCGTCCCGCCTATCGTGTACGTAGTGATGAAATTGAGCGAGAGGAAGGCCGTGCGCAGGAACTCGAAGACGACGACTCCCATGAAGAGGACGTGGACGGCGAGGAGCAACCCCTTCGTGTACTGGTATGCGGTTATCTTCTGCCTGTAGATGTAGTAGGCCGAGAGCCCAGTGATCTCGAGGGTGATTATGTGGACGAGAGGATAGAGCAGGTAGGGGAAGATATCAGGGGTGACGGCGGCCGCCGCTAGCAGGTTCAGGGCGAACGAACCCTCCCCAGGTCAAAAGCTACGCTAGACAAGCTCAAGGGAAACCCCAACATCCTCATCGAAGTGCGGTCTAGAGCCAATGTTTTCGCGCTTTTTCTTTGAAACTTACAAGTTTCTTAAACTTAAGGCTATAAAGCGAGTGGAGCAGAAATCCAATCGGCTGGGTTTCGTGCCGCGGCCGCGAACGAGGCTAGGCCTGCGCGCGAGGCGTCTCGGCCTAGTACTTGGAGACCGACATCTTCGGCGCAAACGACACGGTGTGGAAGCGTTTGCTGTGCTCCGTGCCCCTCATCTTGAGGATCATCAGGCGAGTCTTGAACTGGTCCTTTTCCACGACATTCTCAAGAAGCATCACCGAGTCTGCGACGAACCCCTCTATACCGAAGCCCATGCCCGGGGTCTGGCTGATGGTCATCAGGGTCGTCACGCCCTGGTTCTTGAGGGTCTTGTAGACGGTCTTCATGAACGCCCTGAGCTCGAACTTGGACTCTGTGGCGAGGAGCAGCGCGGTGAGAGAGTCGATGACGAGTATCGTGCTCTTCGTCTCCTTCACGGCCGAGATGAGCAGCTGAATGTTGCTCTCGAGCTCCTTCCCCTTGAGAGCGTCCAGGTCTATGACCCTTAGGTTGCCTGCCTTCTCCGCAGCCGAGAGGTCAATCCCCAGCTTCTTCATGTTCCTCTGCAGGTACTCCGCGGATTCCTCGAAGCTCGCGTAAATCACCCTCTCCTTCTGCAAGGTGACCGCGTTGTACGCGAACGTGGAGGCGAGTATCGTCTTTCCGGTCCCTGGAGCCCCAGCCAGCAGATGCATGTCGCCCCGAATCAAGCCTCCCTCTATCATGGCGTCGAGGCCGTCAATGCCTGTGGGTATCCTGTCGGCGCTGCTCATTGGTTTCGCTCCCGTTGCCGGCGATACTATTTCAGCTTGATGCTCGGGCATGAGTTCTCTACTCCTTCCTTACCTCTACCGTCCGGGTCAGCTCTTCGAGGGCGTTTCTAGCATGGGAAGGCGGGAGGGAATGGAGGATGCTCCTGCAGTAGCTGGTCTTCGAGCTGAGCAGGGCCGCCGCGTATTCGAAGGAGCCCAGCTGCTTGAGGATGCCCAGGAGCTTCTCTGCCTCGAGCGACGTAAACCACTTCTTGAAGAGAAAGGCGTTGATCGTGTTCCTCTGGACAATGTCCGCGTTCGAGAGGGCGTGGAGGAGGACCACGTTCCCTGCGTTGTTCTCCATGTCCTTGAACAGGGGCTTCCCCGTGCTCTCGGTGTTCCCCGTCATGTCGAGGATGTCGTCGCCTATCTGGAACGCCATCCCGAGTGAGAGCCCGAACTCGTACATCTTGTCGATGAGCGCCCTGTCGCCCCTGGCGACGACCGCGCCCGAGGCTGCGCTCGCGGCGAAGAGGGCGCCGGTCTTCATCCCTATCACCTTGGTGTATTCCTCTGTCTTTACGTCTCCCCTCCTGGAGAGCGCCACCTCGGTCATCTCGCCCTCCGCCGCAAGGCTCGCTGCGCGCCCCAGGAGCTCGAGGAGCCTGACCAGCCCCTCCTTCGGGAGCTCCGAGTCCTTGTACCGCGCCATGAGCGTGAATATCTCGAAGATCATGCTGTCCGAGAGCATGATCGCTCGCGCCAGCCCGTACCTCTTGTAGGCGGTGGGGTTCGCGTGCCGCACCGGAGACTCGTCGATTATGTCGTCCTGGATGAGCGAGGCCGAGTGCGCGAGTTCGTAGGCCATGGCCACGGGGAACGCCGGCTCCGGGTTGCCGCATATCGCCTCGCATGTGAGGATGGCGAGAATCGGACGGAGCCTCTTGCCCCCCGCGCGTAGTGCCTCGTTCGCGGCCGCGGATATCCATCCGTCTGTGCTGTATATCTCGGAGAGTCGCTTCTCCACCTCCTGCCTGTATCTGGCAAGGAGCGGGTTCGGGGCAGGGGCCTGTACGGCCTCGCTGCTCTCCACCTCGTCGCTGTTAGATGAATATCTTGCCAAGGTAGATCAAAGGCCCCCAGAGCACGTACTCAGCATCTGCGACGACGTCGCAGATAAAGCTCAGGTTGGCGTTGCTTTGCATGGCGAACCCCCTGTACACCGCCGAGTACAGGGGGAGGATGAGCAGGGTGGACGCGTACAGCGGGACGAGCCCGCTCGCCAGGAGGGCGACGAGGTAGGCTGCCGAAAGGGCGTCGATGGCGCCGACCACGCTGAACGACTTGGACACGCCCAACTCGGTCGGAAGGGTCCTCACGGCGTTCTCGCGGTCGCCTTCGGTGTCCCTTATGTCGAAGATTATGGTGTTCGTCATGAGCCTCAGGAAGATGAACGGCGCGAGTAGCAGCAGCGGCAGGTTGAACCCCCCGAAGTAGAGCCCCACAAGGATTGGTATGAGCGACCACCCGAAGGCGATGGAGACGTTCTTGAGGAGCAGCCTCTGCTTCAGCTTGCTCGTCCCTATCAGGCCTATGAGGCGCTTCGACCCCACGCTGTAGAGAAGGCTCAGCGCCAAGGGGACGAGGAGCGCCACGAAGAATATCAGGCTCACGGTCGCAGCCAGCGCGTACCCTATCAGGAATGACGCGGCGACCACTCCGGGGAGGATTCTCCTCCGCGTCGCGAGATAGTTGGTCCGCTCCGGATGCGAGGCGAGGTCCTGATCCATCTCGGCGCTCCGGTTCATCATGTACGCGCCGAAGGAGAAGAGGTACGCCATCACGAGAAGCACAAGGGTGGGGCTCCTGCCGAAGAGGTACGCCGCGGCGCCTGCCATGCTCGCGGTCCCGAGCGCCAGCAGGTGCCCGCCGAGGACGAGCTCCCTATAGACCACGCTCAGGGGCCTCATGGCGTCGGTTCCCGCTCGCCTTCGGTCACCTGTCTCGACTCGCGCGGCTCGCCCGCCGGCGCGGACGCCTTGGCCACCTCGTCGACCCCGAAGAGCCTCCAGCCGAGCCTCTTGTCGAACATCTCGTCTGGGACGCTCATGTATTGCGTCTTCGCCGAGTCGAGGATGGACATCTCGAGCTTGCTCCTCACCGCCCCCAAGTTGGTCTCGATGAACCTGACGCACTCGTGGAACGTCAGGATCGGGATGTCCAGAAAGGCGAAGTAGTCCTTCCCCTCCGTCCCGCCCTCTACCCAGGTGAAGGGGAGCTTGTTGAAGAGCTTCCTCACGGTGGCGATCTCGTCCTGTTCCAGGCCCTTGAAGCCCGCCATGACCTGCATTATCTCGCCGCTCTTCCCCTGCTGGAGCGGCCATGTCCACCTGACGTTGTTCCCGACGATCAGGTTGCCCTTGA
>JAPCJO010000008.1 GCA_027886905.1 Nitrososphaerota archaeon | reverse complement strand
ATTGATGTCAGGCGCGTCGATGAAGACCTCGTCCACGCCGAGCGCGTCGATGACCTTGGCCATGTGGATGGTCTCTAGGTAGTTTAGCCGCCTGTACTTCTTCCCCCTGCTTACGTACCGGTCGATCATCCGGGGTGGGATGCGGGAGACCTCGACGCCCTTGCATATCTTCAGTATCTCGGGAAAGAGTGCGTCCCGCTGCCCCGGCGAGAGAAGCTTCGAGTCCTTGACGCCGAGCTCCGAGAGCTCCTGAAGCCTTGATGATTCTATTGAGACGCCTGCGACCGCGAGTGGGCCGAGTACGCAACCTCGCGGGGAGCGGACTTTTCGTCGCGCTCTCTCCCGGCCTCATCGACCCCACCGATAAGCGTTATTTGACAATCACCCGCTTTGATACCTCGATTGCTCGCCAATTAGAGTTTGCTTTCTCGACAAGACCGAGCCTAGTCAACTCCGCAAGTCTCCTAGAGACCGACTTTTCGGTACGACCGACGGCTTTAGCAATCTCGGACAGCCGCCGAGGAGACGAAAGCGATTTGAGGATATTGGACTTCTCATTGGAAATTATTACGCATTGTTGGTCGCTCCTAATCCAATAACATGAGCTTCTTACGTTGAACTTTTCGACTTCGCCTTTCCGGTGGAGCGCGGTCAGTAGTTGAATTACCCTCGACTCGCCTCGTTTCACTCGGGTGGCAATTTCGCTAGTGGTCGAGGGCGACGAGAGAATCTCTAATATTCGGGGACCGAGGTAACCCCGTCCGTAATGATACTGTTGATATGACGATATCATGGCGGCAAATCTTGCGTGCTTCTTCGAATGCAGTTCGGTTACGCCGATCCTCCATAGCTTTTCCAAGTTCTCTCGACCGGAAATTACGTAGTATCTTTCTGACGACTCGTATCTGAATTTCACACTGAAAAAGCGCAAAATCCGCTCAAGAAGTGCGAGTCTTCTGCCTTGAGCGATTCGAAGAACTCTCGAAGAATGACCCACGTTTTGCTTGACGTTGCCCTCTCCGGCAAAAAAACCCTGAAGTATTCCTTGATAATTGGACGAATCAGCGCACATCGTCCGCGACGTCCTTCGCCATGTTCTCGCCAAATCAACTCCAGAGACTCTGTAAATGTAATACGGCACATTGGCCCGATGGTCAATGTAGGTCCTGTAAATGGCGCCTGAGACCGGCCTATCGTAGGTCGCATGCCTAGACGGCCGGTAGACATACACTCTTGCTGGGTTACGTGGTCTAGAACGCTTCCAAAGCACATGGTGAAAGAAGGCTACGAGTTTCGAGTCGTTGTTGGTGAACGTAACTTCACGCAACGTTTTGTGGTCACCTTCTGCCAACCAGAGCCCTATTGCCTGCGCCAAGTCTTGACCTGAGGCCTTCGTGAATAGAAAAGTTCGGGATCTATTTCAGCGCAGATGTTGGGAGCCTAGGTCGACCAAATACAGCTACGCCGCCGAGAAGCACGCCTTCGTGGGGTCCCCTATCCAAGACTTAAGGCAATCTCCGCCGGGAGCTGCTCGGAGACGCCCTCCCTGTTGTGCAGCGTTAGCTCGACGAGCTTGTTGTCGGGCTGCTCGGTGATCGCGGTCATGAGCGGGTCCTTCATGCTCTCGTGGAGGACGACGAGCATCGGCTTGCCGGAGGCGAGGCAGGCCTTCACGCCCTTCCTGAACTCGGGGCTCGTCAGCTCCATCGGGCCGACCTCGTCGATGACGATGAAGTCAGCAACCTCGGCCGCGCGGAGGAGGGAACCCGCCCCCAGCGTGGAGAGGTTCGTGATGTTGACTCGGTACTTTCCCACCCTCGGTCCGAGCCCGCTGACCGAGGCGAGCTCCGCCTCGTTCCCGCTCAGGAGGTCGATTAGCCTGAACCCCGTGCGCTCCCTCCCCTTCCTCACCTCCCTCGTGAGGCAGCCCCCGACGCCGTGGCCCCTCGACCTGACCGCGAAGACCACCTTGGAGACGAGCGTGGACTTGCCTATCCCCGGCGGGCCGGTGACCAGCCAGATCCTTGTTCGAGGAGAAGACAAGTTCGGCTCTGGCCTCTCCGACTCCGCTTAAATGCTTCGCAGCGGTGTCCTGCCCCGTGCTCCCGAAGCTCGCTCTCACCCGCGAGGGGTCGACCGAGCTCTTCGTCCCCGCGGAGAGCCTGCGCGCCAAGGACCCCAAGACGTTCCCCGCTTTCTTCAACCCCGCAGCGAGGGTCAACCGCGACGTATCGGTGGCCGTCGCGAGGGCGACCAGGCCCGCGACGTTCCTCGATGCGCTCGCTGGGACGGGGGCGAGGGGCGTCAGGATCGCGAAGGAAGCCTCCGAGAGCGCCAAGGTGACTTTGGTCGAGTTCAACGCGACCTCGTTGGCGATAGCGAGGAAGAACGCCAAGAGGAACGGAGTCTATTCGAGGTGCGAGATGGTCCACGAGGAGTCGAACGCCTATCTGCACTCGCGGTTCGGGAGACTCGAGAGGTTCGAGGCGGTCGACGTGGACCCCTTCGGGACTCCCGCGCCCTACATGCAGGGGGCGCTGACCGCGGCGGACGACGGGGCTCTCGTCTCGATCACGGCCACAGACACCGCGACGCTTTGCGGGGTGTACCCCACGGTGGCGCTTAGGCGGTACGGGGCCCGGGTGGTCAAGAGCGAGTTCGCACACGAGGCGGCGATACGCGTCCTCCTCGGCTTCTGCGCGCGGGTCGGAGGCGTCGTCGACATCGGCGTCGAGCCCGTGGCGGCCCACAGCACGCTCCACTACCTGCGCGTCTACTTCCGGGTGGCGCGAGGCGCGGCGAAGTCCGACCGGGCCCTGGGTAACGTAGGGCACGTCGCGTCGTGCGTGGCGTGTCATCGGGTAACGGTGACCGCTGACCCGATCAAGGCGTGCGCCGAATGCGGCGGGAAGGCGAGGTGCATCGGGCCGCAGTGGGTGGGCAATCTAGTCGACGAGAAGTTGGTCGCCGAGGCCGCGAAGGACTGCTCGAGGCAGGGGTGGACGGGAGCAGCCGGGGCGCTGGGGGCCCTCGAGGGCGTCGACGCCTTCCCTCCCTTCGGATACTCCATGGAGGCCATCACGTCGAGGGAGGGGGTGTCTTCGGTGAGGTTCCAGAGTGTGGTCGAGCTGCTGAGGTCGTCTGGGAGGTCGGCCATGCGTCAGCCGTTCGGGTCGTCTGGCCTGAAGACGGACGCGCCCTATAGCGAGGTGCTTTCTTCCGTCAGGCAGTCCGCGCGTGGCTGAAGCTGCGCGGCGTCAGCTAAAGTCGAAGCACACCAGGTAGAGCTCGGCGCTCCCCTTCCTGCTCGCCTTCGGCTTGGTCACCTGGACCTTCCGGAACTGCTTCGAGAGCATGGCCCTCGTCTCGCCGAACCTCTCGCCGTCGAAGACCTTGAACATCGCGTTCCCCCCCTTGCGGAGGAACCCTCCCATGAGCGACGCCGCGGCCATCGTGAGGTCTATCTGGCGGTAGTGGTCGAGGTCCCAGGTCCCCATCACCTGAGGAGAGAGGTCGGAGAGGAACACGTCCGCCTTCCTCGGGAGAGCCTTCTCGAGCTTGACCGCGAGCTCGGGGGACCTTATGTCGGATTGGATCGAGACTATGTTCGGTTCGTTGAGATCCACGGGCTCCAGGTCGACACCCACCACAAGCCCCGAGTCTCCCGCGGCCTCGGACGCGACCTGCAGCCATCCGCCCGGGGCGGCGCCAAAATCGATGACCACGTCACCGCTCTTGATCAGCTGGTACTTCCTGACGTTCTCGAGGAGTTTGTAGGCCGCCCTGCTCTTGTAGCCCTCTTCCCTGGCGAGTCGCCTGTACTGGTCTCGCTTCGCGTCCTCGAGCCTCATCGCGAACTAGACTACCGGGGGCGCGACTTCCATGACCTTGGAGGCCGCGAACTCCTTCATCACCCACGGCCCTATCAGCGGGCAGGTGAGCGGGTTGATGTCCGTCGTCACAGAGCACTTTGACTCGACGGGGCATACGATGCAGGGAGCCGACTCCATGGAGGAGATGTTCGCCGGGAGGCGAAGCGGGGTCAGCTTGTAGGTCCACCGCCCGTCGTCGAGGACCTTGACCCGCCTTATCATCCCGCGCTTCTCCAGCCTTATCGCAAGCCTCGAGCCATCCCTGCTAGTGAGCCCGAGCTCCTTCCAGATCTCGCTCTGAAGCACGCCGTCCTTGCCCCTCTCCACCACAAGCTTGTAGACCCTCGAGGTAAGGTCGACCAGCTCCTCCTCTGTCTTCTCTGTCCTCGGGAGGGGCTTGGCCTTCTTCTCGACCGGCTTCGGGGCCGGGTTCTCTTCGTGGGGAGCCTTGGGCGCCGCCTTCTTGGCGGTCTTCTCGCTCTTGACCTTCTCGCCCTTTGCCAACTACTCTAACGACCCTATCTTCTGCCTTATAATGTAATTGTCGAGCAGCTCCCGGCACCTGTTCCTGACCGTCACCTCGGTGACCTCGGCGAACTCGGCGACCTCGCGCTGCGGCAGGTGGTCGCCCCTCATGACGGAAGACATGTAGACGTAGGCTGCCGCCAGACCGGCCGGGGCCTTGCCGCTGGAGATCTTGGAGTCGTTTGTCATCCGCGCGAGCTGGAGCGCGAGGTGCTCGACGCGCGGGTCTATCTTCGCGAGGTTGACGAGCTTGGAGATGTGCTTCTCCACCGAGGCGGGGGGCACGTACTCCTTCTCGACGTCCTTGAGTATCAGCCTATAGTACTTGGCCACGGATCCCTTCTCGATCCCCGAGGCCCTCGCGACCTCCTTGAGCGTCCTGCTCACTCCGCACTTCCTGCAGGCGAGGTAGACCGTCGCGGCAGTCATCCCCATTATCGACTTGCTCTTTGCGACCTTCAGCTTCACCGACGTCCTGTAGATGTGGGCGGCGGTCTCGGCGACGTTTCGCGGGAGGTTTAGGTTGTCGCACACCTCGGTAATCTTGGCGAGGACGATCGAGAGGCCCCGCTCCTGGCTGTTGATCGTCCTCACCCTGCTCTGCCACTTGCGCATCTTCTCGACGGTCGCCCGCATCGTGGGGTCGAGGTACTTGCCGTGCGAGTCGCGCATGTCCGTCCCTATGTCCGTGGAGAGGCCGAGGTCGTGGAGCGTGAGGGTGGTGGGCGAGCCGACCCTGACCCGCTTGCTCTTCTCCTCTAGGTCAATCGCCTTCCATTCGGGACCTTCGTCCGCGCCAGCCGCCGCGACGTAGCCGCAGGCCTGGCAGACCTGCTCCCCCTTCTCGGAGTCGCCGATGAGCCTGTCGCCGCAGTTCGGGCAATAAGTCCTATAGAGTTCGCTGTCTGCCTTTGGGTCCCACACTTCTCGGCTTCACCCGAGGTAGAGCTTCTTTCCTTCTTTTCCTGTGTCCGTGCGGTCGGACGCCGGCGCCGCGGAGGCGTACGGCTTCGAGACGGGGCCTATCAACTCGATTACCCTGGCCACGTTTCGGCCTTTCGAATCCAAGAAGACCGAGCCGGGTTCGACCCTTCTCGTTAGACGAATAATCAATCTTCCGCTCCTTGCCTTATGTAGAATCTCACCGACTTCCTGCATATGGCTTCATTGAATGTGCAAAGCTTGCCTTTAAACTTTCTTTGCCTGTGAACCCCTGATTCTTGACATTTCCCGGGCGATTGCCATGATAACCTGCTGTTTTCGTCCCGTTTTCTTGATTGAGACGTATCCGGACTGACGGCGCGCCGCCTTGGGGTAGAAGGCCTTCTGCGGCTGCGCTTCGATGTTGAGCTTCCTGCACGCCTGCGCCATCTCCTCCAGGGTCGGGCCGCGGACGCAGGAGTTCAACGGGATTCGCCGCCCCTCCGCTCGCTTCCTCTCAGAGTCGATGTAGTCGAGCCACACGACAAAGCGCTCGTACTCTTTCAACTTATTTTGCTCAACCCGTGGTCGACTTGTGCGCCCGCGCGGCGCGAGTGATATACTATTTCCTTCCTACTTGATGAGGACGCCGTTGACGACGCCGTCGTCGCTGGGCTTTGAGGTCACCCTCGCCTTGCCCAGCTTCGTCTCGATGGTCGCCCCGCGCGTGATGACGCCCCTCCTCTCGTACTCCCTGTTGGCGGGGTTCGCCGTCACTCTCACTATGTCGGTCTTCACCGTCTTGCTCGTCGACGGGTCGTAGACGTTGGCCTTGTTGGCATATCGGAGCCCGAAGTTCAAGCTCCCGCCCCTCGTCCGCTTCGGAGAGCTGATCGTCTCGCCCACAGCGGTCTCGAAGGCATAGTCGTCGGCCTCGCAAGCCTTGCGTCCCCTGAACGGCCGCCTCTTGCCGCCCGTGAGCTTCCTCTTCCTAAGGTTCTCCACTGCCTTGACCAAGTCGGATTCTGGCGACTCCCGCCAGGGGAGGGTGTTAAGCCTTTCTTTGTCCGCTACCTGAGGATGAGGGCGCGCCGCTCGAGCTGGTGTTTCAGGGTCTGCGGGTCGACGCTCAAGCCGAAGTACTCGGAGAACTCCGTGGTCGTCCTGTAGAGCTTCGACCGGCCCTTCCTCTCCCAGGCCAGGAAGCCCACCTCCTCGAGGTCCTTCACGTGGTCGTAGGCCTGCGATCCCCTCCTCAGGGCGAGGTCCGCGCTCGAGATGGGCTGGAAGTACGCGATGAACGAAAGGGTGCGGAGGGCGGCCTTCGAGAGGAGAGGTTTGGTGGCGAACTTCCTCGCGACGTTGGTGTACTCTGCCTTGAGCTGCATAGCGTACCTCTGCCCGGGGTACTCCACCACCTCGATCGCCGAGAGCATCGACTTCATCCTCGATTGTATCGCCTTGGCCTCGTCCATGGCCCTCTTCTTGGACGAGATCCCCGCCGCCTTCGCCAGCTGCTCCGCGTCGAGGGCCCTCCCCGAGGAATAGAGGGCGGCCTCTATCCTTGCCCTTATCTCCGCGTCGCTGACCTTGGGCCGGGCCGCCTGTTCGGCTTGCTCCGGCCTTTCCTCCTGCTCCTGCTGGGGCTCGCTCATGTCGGCATCAGCCAACGAGAATCACTTGGAGGTCGTCCTCGCCCTCCTGGTCTAGGACGACGGTCCCGTTGCTGGCCGCGAACAGGAGGAGGATGAAGGTGCGCGCGGCCTCTATCAGTGGCATCCCTGCGATGAGGTCCGAGAACTTGATCCTGCCCAAGGAGCCGATGCGCTCCCTGAGCACCCGCTGGAACGCCTGAAGGTTCGAGAGGATCGTGATGAGGTAGTCCTCCGGGTTGGGCGGAGGCCCCTCTTCGAGGAGGGAGGGCGAGACCGTGCTCTCCTCCCGGTCGTGGTGGACTATCTCTTCGAGGATCCGAGTGAGGGCATCGAAGAGCTCGTCGACCGTGGTCGAGTAGACCTCGTACCTGAACGGCATGACGACGATCTGTGGAGGCTCGACCGCGTCCATGATCCTCCTCTCGCGCTGGAGCTTCTCGAAGAGGAAGAGCGACTCGACCTTGAACCTGTAGATGGTGGCGGACGTGAGCGCGGCCGTGCCAGCGGCGCGAAGGTCCAGGAACTCGGACTTGAGTATCGCCTCGAGGAACATGTCGAGGAGCTCGGAGATGTGTATCTCCCATGGGCTCTTGCGCTTCGCCGCGTTGGGGTCGATGAGGAGGTTCAGCGGCGGCCTCGCCAAGATTCCGCCATCAACCACTCTTTACCTGGACCTCCATCTTGGCGCGGACTATCCTCGATATCCCTGCTACGTTGTAGACCCCGTAGGCGACCCCGCTGCCCGCGACCATCGTGTCCTTCAGCGAGACCACGATTATCTGGGACTGCTGCGACCTCTCCTTGAAGAAGCTGGCGAGGCTCTGCGAATTCGCCTGGTCGAGGTTCTGGTCAATCTCGTCGAAGAGGTAGAACGGGTGCGGGTTGACCTTCTGTATCGCAAGTATGAGCGCCACGGCCGTGACAGACTTTTCCCCTCCCGACATCGAGGACGACTCCCACGCGGGCTTCCCCCTGAAGCTCGCCATCATGTATATGCCGCCGCTGAAAATCTCCTCCTTGTTCTCGAGCTCGAGCCAGGCCTCGCCGTTGGTGAGCGTCTTGAAGGTGACCGCAAACTCCCTGTTTATCGTCTCGAACGCGGTCGCGAAGACCTTCCTCTTCTCGGAGTCCACGCTCTCGATGAACCTGACGATGGAGTTCCTCTCTTGCTCGAGCTCGTTGATCCTCTGGGACAGGTTCCGGTAGCTGTCGTAGACCAGGCCGTAGTCCCGCTCGGAGCTCTTGTTCACAGTCCTCGTGAGTCCCTCGTGCTCGAACTCCACCTGTGATAGCAGCTGGTCGCTCCCCTCGAAGAGCTGGAGGACCTCGTCGTACCCGTAGAACCTGAGGCTGCTCAGCTGCTCTGCGACCTTGTCCTGGGTCGCTATCGCCACCTGCTGGAGGGCGAAGATCTCCTTCTCTGTGTTGAAGGCGGAGCGCTCCGCGGCGCCCGCCTCCTCCTTTAGGCGCCTGATCTTGCTGTCGAACTCCTCGAGGACTGGCCTGCTGTTCGTGGAGGAGTCTAGGACCTTCGAGAGTTGCGCGTCGAGGTCGGCGAACCGGTGGTTGAGCTCTGTGAGCTCCTTCCTCGAGGCCTGGACGAACTGCCTGTCAGCCTCGTACTGCATCTCGCTCGCCTCCAGGTCCTGCCTCACGCGCTCGAGGTTGGGCAGGACCATCTGCTCGAGGTTCGCCTTCTCCCGAGCGTATGAGAGGTGGAACTCCGACACCTTCGAGGAGAGCTCGCTCAGCTGTAGGCTCAGGTCGTTCCTCGCTCCCTCGACCTCCGCGATGTGTCCGTCTAGCCCCAGCGACTCCTGCTCAGTGAGCCCTTCCTTGAGCAGGCTCATCTCTGTGGAGATTGCGTCCCTCTTGAGCGTGAGCGAGCCTTCGCGCCTCTGCAGCCTGTCCACCATCCTCAACTGGGCCTCGTAGTCGCTGTTGATGGAACGGTGCATCGCCCGATAGCGCTTCGAGAGCCTTACGACCGTCTCCGCCTCCGCCCTCAGCGCGGCGACCGAGGCGATCTTCTTGACGCGGTCCTTCGTGAGGGTTTTGTCGTCGTTCTCGAGGGAGAAAATCTGGGCCTTCCTCTTGTCTATGGCAGCTCTCAGTGCCTTGACCGCGCCCTGGACCTCGCCCACGTTCTCGATGTCCTCGAGCGCCTCGAGCACCTGCGAGAGAGCGTCGCGCAGCCCGAAGGCGAAGGCCCTTCCTCCGAGCTCGAAGATCTCGCCCTCTGGGGTCACGGTCTTGAAGCCCTCCGAGGCGAGGATGTAGGCGATACCCTCAGACTCCACGAGGACCGTGTCGCCGGCCATGAAGTTCAGCAGGCCCCTGTATTGCTTGTCCGCCTTCAGGACGCCGGAGAGCGGGCCGATCACCCCCGCCGACTTGCCGACCGAGACCGGGCGGACCTCGCCGACCTCGGACAGAGGGATGATGGCGAACGACTTGATGTCGAGTCTCTTCCCCGCCTTGATCAGGGCGGTCATCGACCTCACATCAGAGACGACGAACGCGCTGCTCCATGTGTCCATCACCGCGGAGCAGGCCTTCGCGTACTGGGCAGGGTAGGTCACGAGCTGGTTGACCATCCCGACGTAGCCGGGTATCCCTCCTCCTTCGCAGAGCTCCCTCAGCCTTCCGTGGCCCACGCGGTCGGAGTTGAGCTCCGCCGAGAAGTCCGCCTTGGCGGTCTGCGTCGCGACCTCGCCTGCGGCCCTTTCCAGAACCTTACTCGCGGCGCCGATGCTCTGCTCGATCAGGTTCCGCTCCTTCTCGAGACCCGTGAGGTCGTCGTCGATCTCGGCGAGCTGCTCGGTCTCCTTCGTCTGGAACTCCATGAGCTGCTTCGAGTTGTTGTCCAGCCTGTCGAGGAGCTCCGTGAAGTTCTTCACCCTCGCCTCGAGCTCCCCCGCCCTCTTCTTCTCCGCGCCGAGGCTGGCCTGCACTGCGTTGATCTCGAGCCCGACCGGCGCGACCTCCTCCGAGAGGCTGACGAGCTTCGAGCGAATCCTGTCCCCCTGCTTCCTGTTCCTCTCTATCGTGGCGCGGAGGGTCTCTTCGGCGTCGAGGATCTCCTGTAGCTGGGCGCTGAGGTCCTTCCTCCTCGCCTCGAGCTTCTGCTCCGTCGTCGCGAGCGAGTCTACGGTGGAGGTGACCGCCGTGACCTGTTTCTTCCGCTCCGCGACGAACGAGCGTAGGGTGGGCATGGTCTCCATCTCCAGTTTCCTGATGTTCTCCTCGCGCTTCTGGAGCTCGGAGGTGAGCTGGTTCCGGCGGAGCTTGACGGACTCTAGCTCGTCGCGGAGCTTGGTGGGACCTTCGCCTCCTCCCTGGACTATCTCTACGATGAACCTCTCCTTGTCGGCCGTCGCGGTGGCCATGCGCGACTCGAACTCCTCCTTCCTCTTTCGCACCTCCTCGAGCTTGAGGGTCAGCTCCTCCTCCATGCGCTTGTTCGAGCTCAGCTTCTCGCGGAGCTCCGTTATCCTCCTCGATGTCTGGACGGCTTTGAGCCAGCTCAGCTGGCCCTCGAGCTGGTTGAACCTGACGAGGTCGTTCCTCTGCTCCTCGAGCCTCTCTAGCTGGGACTTCATCTCGCCCGTCCTCGCGAGCTCGATCTGGAGCTTGGTGTCTGCCTGCGAGAGTTGCTTCTGGGCCTCGGCCTTCTTGTCGTCGAACTTCGATATCCCGACGACGTCCTCGATCATCTTCCTCTTCTCGTCCGGGGTGAGGTCGGCCACCCGGGTCGCAGCCCCCTGCGGAATCACGTTGAGCCCGCTCGGGGAAAGCCCCGACACCTCGAGGAAGTCGGCGATCATGCTCTTCGTGGACTTTTTCCCGTTGAGGTAGTACGAGTTCTCGCCGTTGTTCTTGAGCTCCCTGGTCAGAGTGACCAGGTCGGTGTCAACGGGGATCTTCCTGTCGGCGTTGTCGATCTGGAGGCTCACCCTACAGCTCGAGGGGCGCTCCTCGGTGGAGAACGTGCGGCCCGCGGCCGCCGGGCCATCCCCCTCCGCACCCTGCTGGCGCGCCTCTATCGCCTCGCGCTTCGGGTCGTAGATGAGGCCTGTGAGCCGCCCCTGCGCAGCCCTGAGGACCCTCGGGGAGTTCTCGCCGAGCGCGAAGAGGATGGCGTCCGCGATGTTGGACTTGCCGCTGCCGTTGGGCCCCGTGACTACGTTCAGCCCCTGTTCGAACGTGATTGTGAGCGGGCGAGGGCCGAAGGACTTGAAACCTTTTACTTCGAGCCTTCGAATATACCCCATTCTGCGGACTCCGACTAGCTTATGCTGGCGCGGGAAGGCGATATAAGCCTAAGCTTAGAGAAATCCATTCGACCTATTCGGTCAGGACGCGCGCCGTCCTCCCGCCGATGTGGAAGTAGTCGACCTTCGCCGCCCTCGACGTCGACTGGAGAGCCGCGAACACCTTCTCAAAGTCCTTGTCGCGCACGACTGCGTGCATGGCGTTGCCGAGCATGTTCTGACTCGCCCCGAGCGCGCCCTCTTCAAGGGAGACGCCGACCAGCGTCTTGACCGCCTGAGACATGAGGCCGAGCCCCACCGCGAAGTCGTGCCCGGCCGCGAGGAGGCTCTCGAGCTTAAAGTCGGAGGCCTGCTCGAGGGCTGCCTCCCCCAGCCTGTTGACCTTGTTGCGCATCCTGGTGGAGGAGAGGAGGTGGCCCTTCTTCAGCGAGAGGAAGGCCGTGACGACACGGAGGCCCGATGGGACCGGCACGCGCACCACCTTGGCGACCCCGGGGCCGCCCGCCCTCGTGATGACCGCGGCGCCCGAGTAATTGTAAGTGGAAGAGACGGTGCCGAGACCGGTGTGGCGAAGGATCTCCGCCTGGTGAGCGAAGGAGGCGACTTCTTCCTTGCTGAAGGGCAGCTTGAGGGCCGCAGCCACCGCCATCACCGCCGATAGCGCGGAGGCCGAGCTGCTTCCGAAGCCGGCCTTTATCGGGACTTCGACGGTCTGGACGAGCTCGACTAGGAGAGGCGGGCCCCCCGCGGCATCGAGGAGGAGCTCGACCGCCTTCTTGGTGGTGTCGGCTGGGTAGTTGGCGTTGCCGTTGACGGCCACCGAGACCGCCCGCGACGAGCTCTTGACCAGCCAGGCGTGCGTGTAGACGCCCTTGGACAGGGTGAAACCCCCTCCCGTGGCCCCCGCCTTGGAAAAGTCCGGCGGCTTGCTGGAGATAGAATCCGTGTGGATTGCGAAGAAATTGGAGATCACTGCAGGGGCGAACGCTAGGGCGGTCTCCGGCTCCATCTAGTAGGCCGGGCGTTTCGTCCCCGCTAAAAGGCCTGCGACCGGCCCGACTATGACCACGACCACCGCTGCTATCGCGAAATAGACGCCAAGGCCGGGCCAGCTCGAGAGCGTGCCCGGGGCTCCGATGAACAGCGCCGCCCCGAAGAGGACGAACAGGGCGGCGAAGGCGAGCGCGACCGCCGTCTGTCGCCCGCCCACCTTCCCTGACCATTCGGCGTTGTACCTCAGGATGTTCGACCGCCCCACGAGCGGCTGCGTCGCCCTGACCAGTATTGGTACCCCGACGATAACCGCGGGGATGGCCCCTATGTTCCAGAAGAGCGTGAACCCGAGTATGAGCCCCTGCGGGAGTGCGAGGAACTCGACGACGTTGATGGCCGCGATGAGGTTCCCGAGGGTCACAAAGCAGACCGTGCCCGCGACGAACGCCGGCCACGACCTGTATCTCTTGACGAAATACCCGAAGAGCAGGAAGGCGGTGAAGTTCGCGGGGACCCCCGCGACCAGGCTCAGGATGGGCGTGGTCTCGTGAAGCGGCGTCAGGAAGACGACGTCTCCAACGAAGGTGCCGAGCCCCGCGCCGACCGCCACCGGCAGCGTGTCGGAGACGACGGCGAAGTATGCGGGGATGAAGAGGCCGATGAGAAACTCGCCAATCCCCCAGGGGCTCGGGATGTACGCAGTGAGCGCCTTCCCGACCGCGTAGAGGGCCGCCACGCTCGCGATGATCGCCACCCTTGAAGCGAGAGATGCGCTCAAGCTTGCGGCTCCTCCGGGGGCACATGATATCAAGATAATCTATAAATAATCTATAGAAGTCTATAGATTTTCATGGACACTCGGAAGGTCCTCGAGATGGGCGGAGGGACGGTCCTGATCTCCCTCCCCAAGAGCTGGGCGAAGAAGAACGGCATCGTCCGTGGCTCGAGCGTGGCCGTGGAGGAGATCTCCGCGCGAAGGCTCATGGTGAAGCCGATAGATGAGAAGGGGAGGGGGACGGAGGACAAGGAGGTCGTGATAGAGTACCCGAGGGAGAGCCTCAGCTACGTCACTAACGACGTGACGGGGGCCTACCTCATGGGGAGCAACGCGATACGTGTCGAGGGGAGGACGGTGATCTCCCGGGAGGACAGAGGGAAGCTCAAAGCCGCGGTCACGAGGCTGGTCGGGCTCGAGATAGTCGACGAGGACGCGAAGAATATGACGCTCCAGTTCCTTCCCGACCCGGCGGCGCTCGACCCCGAGAAGATCGTGAGGAGGATGGCGAGCCTCATCAGCGGGATGCTCAGGGACTCGGCTGAGGGGGCGAGGCACGACCGCGCCCTGCTGGCGCAGGTCGGGGAGAGGGACGACGAGGTTGACAGGCTCTACTTCTTGCTGGTCAGGACGATAAGGGCTGCGACCATAGACCCGGAGGTCGCGGAGAGGTACAAGCTGGAGCCGATAGAGTGCCTCGACTACCGAGTGCTCGCGAGCTATCTTGAGAGCCTCGGTGACGCGGTCGCCGACTTTTCGAAGCGCGCGGCGGGGGAAGAGTTTGGCAAGGACGTCGCCTCCAGGCTGGTGCAGTTCCTCAACACCCTCGAGAAGATGGGCGACGTCGCGATATCGTCGTTCCTTGCCAGGAGGCGCGTGCAGCCGAGGCGGACCCACACGGAGGTGGCCGCGATGCGCGAGCGGCTGGGCGAGCTCTCGAAGGGGATGGTCGGGATGAAGGGAACGTCTACGGGCATGATGGTGGACCTCCTCGCCCTCCTCGAGAGGGTGGCGAGCATATTCGTGGACATCTCCGACCTCGCGCTCCCCACGTACCAGTTCAGGCCCGAATAGGCGGCTGGCGCGGGGTCTAAGCTATCGCGTACTTCTTCGAAAGCCTCTCGGCGGCGGTGCGGTTGACCAGGGGCCCGCTCGAGAGCGAGGCGTTGCTGATGACGGCGATGTGCCCCTCCTCTGTCTTCACCCAGGTGTTCCTAAGGCCGATGCGCACGACCTTTCCCTTTGCGCCGCTGTATTCTATGTTGTCGTTGAGTCGCAGGATGCCGTCGCTGAAGAGGAGGATACCAGAAATCACGTTGGAGAGCGTAGTCTGGAGAGCGAGCGAGACGGCCACCGCGGCGACGGCGGAGACCGTCAGCCCGGTGAAGAGGTCCGAGAGGCCGGAAAAGCTGAGGACGTCCGAGAGCACCAGGAGGAGCGCGATGACCCTGAGGGACGCCCCTATGTCTCTCGTGACCGTGGGCCCTGCCCCGGCCCTCTTCGCGATGCCTCGGATTATGAAGCTGAGAATCTCCTCGCCCACGAATATGCCGGCGCCGATGACGGCGACTGCGACGGCGATGCGGATGTCCACCAACGGGCTAACCATGTCCGGCGACATTCCGCTGAAGGTGATAATAAACGGGTTTCCGGCCGCAAAAACTTAATTACGAACGAGCGCCCTAAGGCACTGTGCCGAAGTACATTTTTGTCACCGGCGGGGTGATGTCAGGCCTAGGAAAGGGCATAACCACCTCCTCGCTCGCGAAGATCCTGCAGCGAACCGGCCTCACGGTGACTTGCATGAAGGTCGACCCCTACATCAATTTCGACGCGGGGACGATGAACCCCATAGCCCACGGAGAGGTTTTCGTCACGGACGACGGCGGCGAGTGCGACATGGACCTTGGGAACTACGAGAGGTTCCTCAACAAGGACTTGAGCAAGGAGGACAACATCACTACCGGGCAGGTATACAACGCGGTAATCGAGGACGAGCGCAAAGGGAAGTATCTCGGAAAGTGCGTCCAAATCATCCCTCACGTCACCGATGAGATAAAGCGAAGGATCAGGGAGCGGACCACCAAGAGCGGCTCGAGCGTCGCGGTCATAGAGTGCGGCGGGACGGTGGGGGACATCGAGAGCCTCCCCTTCCTGGAGGCGTTCAGGCAGATGCGACTGGAGGACGGGGCGGAGAACACCCTCTTCGTGCACGTCACCCTGGCCCCCGAGATGGGCGCCGTGGGCGAGATGAAGACCAAGCCCACCCAGCACAGCGTCCAAGAGCTGAGGCGCATCGGGATCCAGCCAGACCTCATCGTGGTCCGAGGGACGAGGGCGCTCCCCGCCGACGCCAAGGAGAAGCTCGCGCTCTTCACGAGCGTCCCGGTGAACAGCGTCATCTCGAACCCCGACGTCGAGACGATCTACCAGGTCCCGGAGACCCTCTACCGCGAAGGGGTGCTGAAGCCCGTATTGTCCCACCTTCAAATCAAGGGCAAGAGGACAGACCTCTACGAGTGGAACGAAGTGGCGTCGAGGTTCGTGAAGCAGAAGAGCTCCGTGACGGTCGCCATGGTGGGCAAGTACGTGACCCTGATGGACAGCTACGTGAGCGTAAACCTCGCCCTGAAGCACGCGGCCGCCGCTAACGGCGTCGGCGTCGACATCAAGTGGGTCGAGTCGGAGGACTTTGAGGGGACCACCAAGGCCGACAAGGCCCGCGCGATCCTAGACGGGGCCGACGCCATCGTCCTGCCGCAGGGTTACGGGAAGAGGGGCACCGAGGGTAAGATATGGACGGCAGACTACGCAAGGAGGGAGAGGAAGCCGCTGCTGGGCCTGTGCTTCGGCTTCCAGCTCTCGATAGTCTCTTTCGCAAGGAACGTGCTCGGGCTCAAGTACGCGAACTCGACGGAGCTCGACCCGCAGACCCCCGACCCCGTGATAGACCTCCTGCCCGAGCAGAAGGGAGTCTCGAACATGGGTGGCACGATGCGGCTGGGGGGACACGACATCGCGGTCCAAAAGCCGAGCAGGGCCTTCGACGTCTACCGGAGCAAGACCGTCCGGGGGAGGCACAGACACAGGTTCGAGCTGAACCAGTCATACATGCAGAGGCTTGAGAACGCCGGGATGCGCTTCTCCGCTTTCAGCGACGGCGGTAGACGCGCGGAGATACTCGAGCTGAAGGGCCACCCGTTCTTCATGGGCACGCAGTATCACCCCGAGTACTGCAGTAGGCCGGAGTACCCGGAGCCGATGTTCCTCGCGCTGCTAAAGGCGGCAATCGACGAGCGGAAGGCGAAGGGGAAGAAGATTCAGGTTGCCGCGCGCTCAGTCTGACGAGGCGTACGCCCTCGCGATGTCGAGCGACCTCCGCACGGCCTTGACCGCGTCGCCGGCGAAGAGATAGAGGCTCGGTTCGACGCCCTCGCCTCCGAGGTCGACGACTGCCTCGAACCCGCGCGCTCCCTCGGGAGCCGAGAGCCTTGCGCGAAGCGCACCTAGGACCTTGTCTTGGGAGCCCTCCGGGTAGTCGGGGCCGATGTCGAGCCGCTTGACCCTGAGCACGAGGAGGACCTTCGACATCTTCTCGTCGTACCTGAGGTTAATCGCAGCGCGAAGGGCAGGATGCCTCCGCTCGACCTCGAGAAGGATCGCGGCTAGGTGCGTGGAGGCTCCGTATTCCGGTCGCATGAAGGACCGCGCCTGGCCCCTGACCCTCACGATCCTGCCCGGGATGGCGACCACGTCTTCGACCGACTTTGCCCCTTCGGGAGAGTAGGCCACGTTGACCGAGACCTCGGGCATCACCCGGACGAAGAGCGAGGACCCTTCTATCGACCGCAGGGCGCTCTCGACGTGGTCGACCGCTCCCTCCGCGTGGCCCCTCTGGGGGCCGAAGACCCTCATGCACACATCGCAGGTGGCCAGGAATGGGTACTCGCTCCGGTGGAGCGAGCACGCGTGGCCTCCCCCGATGAGCCTGTTCCAGATCGAGTAGAGAGTCGCGACCGCGTACGTGGGGTTGTTCTTCAGGTCCTCAGCCAGAAGGGCGGCGTAGGTCTCCGCCTCCTCCTCGGTGACTCCCAAGCTGGACAGGGCTGCGGTCTGCTTCGCGGGCGCCGTCGAGAGGTAGGAGCTCACCGAGGCCTGGGTCAGCCCGAGTAGGCTCGCGATCTTCCCCTGAGAGAGCCCGTCTTCCTTCAGCCTCCTCGCGACGAGGGCGCGCATCGACGGGAGGAACGAGTCGACCATCATCTCGCAAGGCGGGTGCACGTATAAGTCACTTATCAGGTCGTTTATAAGAATCCCGTCGAGAGCCTCTAGAGCCACATGGGAACTTACGCGGAGTCGGCGTTTCACGAGCAAATGTCTGGAAAGACGACCCCCAGCAAGAACACGAGGCTAGCGATGGTCGCGGTGTTCTCCGCTTTAATCGCCGTGTGCACCTCGATAATTCGCATCCCGCTCCCGGCGCCTCTGTACGAGATCACCCTCGCCCCGGCAATCTACCTGGCGCTGGCCGCGCTGGTGGACAAGTGGGACGCGTTCTCCGCGACCGCGATCGGCGGCTTCGTGGGAGAGCTCTTCAACATCACTAGCGGTGGAGGCTCGCCAATCTACCCGTTCGGGATGATATGGGCGAGGGGTCCGGAAGTTTTCATCGTTGCCTGGGCCGCGACAAGAGGGAGGAAGACCCTCGCCATGGCGATGGTCGCGGCCACGGTCTTCGAGACGCTCGCGTTCTTCTTCCCAGACTGGCTATTCTACACTTACGGTCTCTTCCAGTACGGCGCCCCGACCACGGCTTACTCGGCCCTTGTGTTGGCCTCCTCCGATTTTGGCACGCTTCTCGACCTCGCCTTCATCCCCGTCGCGTTCGGGATAATCGCGGCGGCCCGCCCGACGTTCAGGCGCCTGGGCTACCGCAATTGATCGACAAACCGTGGCGCCCCGGCCAGCAGGGGAAGGTCCCGCGCGAGTTCCTCGAGAGCGCCGTCTTCTCGAACCTTGGGGCGAAGAGGAGCTCCTTGATCGTCAAGCCGGGGCACGGGCTGGACAACGCTGTCATCTCGCTCGGAGGGAGCAAGGTGCTGGTCGTAACCAGCGACCCTCTCTCGGTCATCCCCTCGATAGGGATGACGGAGTCGGCTCGGCTCAGCGTGCACCTGCTCGCCTCCGACCTCACGACGAGCGGGGTGGAACCCCAGTTCGCCATGCTCGACCTGAACCTCCCGCCCGAGATGGAGCTGGCCGCGGTGGGCGCGTACCTTAAGGCCATAGGAGACGAGTGCGGGAAGCTCGGGATAGCGATTGCCGGGGGACACACGGGGAGGTACCCGGGCTCGGGTTACACGGTCGTCGGCGGGGGGATGATGTTCAGCGTCGCCGGGCGCGACGCCTACGTGACGCCGGCGATGGCGAAGCCCGGGGACGCGGTGCTGGTCACGAAAGGGGCGGCGATAGGCGCGACGGCGGTCCTCGCGCACTCCTTCCCCTCGACCATCGAGAAAAAAGCGGGTGCCGCCATGCTCGGCAAGGCAAGGTCTCGTCTACGGGACTGCTCGACTGTGAGTGACGCCAGGGCCGCCGCCTCGGCGGGACTGAGGGAGAACGTGACATCCATGCACGACGCCACCGAGGGAGGGGTGCTCGGGGGGCTCTTCGAGCTCTCGTCCGCCTGCGGCCTTCCAGTGGTCGTGAGGTGCGAGGCGATCCACGTCCCCGAGGAGGCTTCGGCCGTCTGCGGCGCGTTCGGGCTCGACCCGCTGACCACGCTGAGCGAAGGTACCCTCATCGTCACCTGCAGACCTGGAGGGGTCGAAGGCCTGAGGGCGTCGCTCGCCAAAGCGAGGGTCGACGTCTACGAAATCGGGCGCATCGGCCGGCGGGGCCAGGGGAGGGGCCTCTGGATGTCTTCGGGAGGCTCGAAACCGCGGGCGTACGTCCCGGAGCCAGACCGCTACTGGGAGACCTACGCGGACGGCGTCGCTAGGCAGCTGGGGTGAGGCAGACGCCGGTCAGGAATTGCTCGCCGCGGAGCCCTTCCCTCTCTTGCGCCGGTGGGCCTTCTCGTGTGAGTCCTCGGCCGCGTCAATCTCGTCCTCCTCTTCATCCTCTTCAGTTTGAGCTGCAAGCGAGGCGGACCTCGCCTTGACCTGCTTCGCAATCCAGTCTTCGTAGATATTGGGCACCGCCTGGGTGGCGTCGACCTTCTCGACCACCTCGTCTCTCTTCTGTGGCATCGGCCCGCAGAGCGTGTCCTCGATATATCAGCGTTTGCGGCGGAGGAAGCCAGGTCAGCGAAGGAAACGGCGGCTTGGTTGCAGGAGCGGCGTCATTGTAAGACAGCAAGGGCGGAATATTGACATTGGAACGCCGCCACCATAGCCACAGGGAAAGCTGTGCACGACATTTATTAGATTCCCAGCGTCTTTGGCGTCGAACTCGCTTGACAGCTATCACGACCAACGACGGCACTCGAATCTACTACAAGGACTGGGGGAAGGGACAGCCCGTCGTCTTCAGCCACGGATGGCCGCTGAGCTCCGACGCCTTCGAGGATCAGATGTTGTTTCTCGGTGATCGAGGGTTTCGCTGCGTGGCTCCCGACCGTCGCGGCCATGGGCGGTCGAGCCAGCCTTGGAACGGCAACAACATGGATACCTACGCGGACGACCTTGCTGAGCTGGTCAAGGCTCTCGACCTGAAGGACGCCGTCCACGTGGGCCACTCCACCGGCGGGGGCGAAGTGGCGCGCTACATCGGGCGCCATGGCAGCAAGCGCGTCAACAAGGCGGTCCTGATAGGGGCGGTCCCGCCCCTGATGCTGAAGACCTCCGCCAACCCGGGCGGCACGCCAATGGAAGCGTTCGACCAGATTCGCGCGGGCGTCCTCGCCGACCGCTCGCAGTTCTGGAAGGACCTGAGCATCCCGTTCTACGGGGCGAACAGGCCGGGCTCAAAGGTCTCGCAGGGCCTTCGCGACTCATTCTGGATGCAGGGCATGATGGCCGGCCACAAGGCGGTCTACGACTGCATCAAGGCCTTCTCCGAGACGGACTTTACCGATGACCTCAAGAAGATCGACGTACCCACCCTAATCCTTCACGGTGACGACGACCAGATAGTCCCTATTGCGGACGCGGCGATGCTCTCCTCCAAGCTGGTGAAGGGAGCCACCCTCAAGGTGATACCTGGCGCGCCCCATGGGATGTGCTCGACGCTAAAGGACCAGATCAACGCAGAGCTCCTCAAGTTCTTGCAGTCCGGCGGCTCCTGATTTTGGGCTTGGCCTTGAAAGGTTCAAGAAGCGCCGGCTCGGCCTCAGCCTACCCAAAGGCGAAAGAAGCTCGTCCGCAACAGACATCGCAGCATCGCTCATAATGCAGCTGAAGCCCGAGGAGTGGCAAGCGCTCAGGGCCCTCGAGAAGTGCACGCTCGGGAAGGCCACGACGTCCGCGGAGTCGATAGCGAAGGTGTCAGGTCAGCCCATGGACAGGGTGAACTTCGGGCTAAACGAGCTCAACAAGCGAAAGCTCATCGGCTCGGGCAGGACGTACGAGATCTACGTCCCCGCTGTGGACCTCCTCGCGCTCAAGTTCTACGCCGACAAAGACTTCGCCCACGCCCTCGGGAAGCTCATCGCGAAGGGGAAGGAGTCCGACGTCTACGAGGTCCTCTCGGGGAAAGGGGACCTCTACGCGCTGAAGCTGTTCAGGCTCGGGAGGACGAGCTTCCGCGACGTGACCCGCAAGAGGCACGCCTCGTCGAAGCAGCTCAACACCTGGCTCGACATCAACTACGAGGCCGCGCACAGGGAGTTCCACGCTCTCGCGAGGCTCGCGGAGGTGACCAAGAACGTCCCGGTTGCCGTGGCCACGAACAGGCACACCGTGCTCCTCAAGGAGCTTCCTGGGGTAAGGCTCACGAACCGACCGGAGCTCGTCGACGCCAGGAAGGTGCTCAGGGATATCATGGACACGGTGCGGGACGCATACACGAAGGCAGGGATGATCAACGGCGACCTCAGCGAGTACAACATCCTGACCGACGGGGCGACGGTCTGGCTCATCGACTGGCCCCAGTGGGTCGGTGCCGACCACCCCAACGCGAAGGAGCTGATGAGGCGCGACGTAGGGGCGGTCTCGAAGTTCTTCGAGAGGAGCTACGGGCTCTCCGCCGACATCGACGCGCTGGTGGGCTACGTGACGGGGAGCGGGAGATTCCCCGCGGTCAGAAGAGTATGACGCGCTTCTCGAGGATGAGGTTGGTTATGTTGCGGATGTCCCGGAGCTGGTCGTCGAGTATCGACTCGACCTCCGCCTTCACGCTAGACATCTTCGTCCCCTTCTCGAGGATGACCGCCGCGCTCGCTATCTGCGGCTGGTCGATGGGGCTCCCTATCCTGCTGAGTATCCTGACGTAGCACTCCCTCACGCCCTTGACCTCCTCCGCGATCTGCTCCGCCGCGTGCACCGCCACGGCGTTGTAGAGCTTCCCCGTGTGGTTGACCGGGTTCTTGCCCGCGGTGGCCTCCATCGAGTACTGGCGCATCGGCGAGATGAGGCCGTTCACCCTGTTCCCCCTTCCGGTGTTCCCGTCGTCCCCCTGCTCCGCGGAAGTGCCCGTGACAGTGAGGTAGTAGCTGCCCCGCTTTGGGTCGTCGCCCTGGTTGAGCCTGACGTTGACGTCGAGGGGGGACTTTGCGACGAGGTCGTCCACTTCGTCCCTGACGTCCTTGATTATGCTGGCGTACTCGCTCGCGTCCTTGATCTGGCCGCTCACCATCGCAGCCGCGACGGTGGCGTTGAGCTTCTTGCCCACCCTCATGCCCATGACCTTGACGTCCTCGCCCACCGAGGGGTACTTCTTCTTGAACTTCGAGGAGTTGAGCAACTGCTCGATGGAGAAGACGACCTTCTCAGTCTCCGAGAGCGGGGCGAACCCCACGCCTATCGACGTGTCGTTCGCGACGGGCATCGCCTGCTTCCTGAGGAAGACCGCGACGAGGTCGGGGGAGCCCGCCCTGATCATCGTCTCAACCCTCGTGTGCTTCACGGGGTCGAGAAAGCGCATCGTCCCCCGTATGTAGTTCGCCACCGCTTCCTTTGCGATGCTCTCCACTGGAATCTCCTCCATCTTCTTCCCGATCGGGACGACGTCAGTCGCCCTTCCGGCGACGAGGATGAAGATCGGGTCGATGACCTTGCCCCCTCCGAAGACCGCGTTCGACTTGCCCCCCACCAGGAGCCCCTTGTCCACGTTGTGGTGGAAGATGACGTCGAAGTTGTCCAGGTAGTATTTCGAGAGACCTATGGAGACGGCCTCGCAAGCGCCGTCGATGATGCTGTCGGGGTGCCCTATGCCCTTCCTCTCGACGATCTCGACCTGAAGGTCGGAGACGCAGTCCGGTAATTGTTCTGAGTGGATTGACCTGTTCATCTAGAGCCGACCTCGGGTGCAGCGATCAAACTTGGATTCTCACAGGGAGTTTTCGAGCCTTACGTAGAGGACGTTGTCCCCTCTCACTATGACCTTGCCGTAGTTCGCGGACTTGACGCCGCCTTCGAACTCTTCGGCGTCCTCGAGTATCACGTTCATGAACGCGTCGACGTTGGATACCCTTCCCCTGTACTCTACGTCGGTTTTGAGGCGTATCGTGGCCTTCTTGCTTATCGCTTTCTGCAGGACTGCTAGAGGTCGCTTTGGCGTCTGTTGAGAAGCGTTCACTTTGGAGCTGTTTCAGCGAACTTTCGGCGCCAATAAAAACGTTTGTCGGCCATAAATGAAGACTCGCAGCATGCCACATTCCTCAAGGCATATCGTCGAGGTCGCTTTTCTGGGGTTCCGCCGGTGCCGGCGTCCTCCTGGCTGTGTGGCCTCGTCTCGAAGCGACGTGGCTCGAGAGAGTGCCCGGGGTGGAAAGGAGTTCCGCGACCAGATACCTGTGGCAGTTGAGGCCGGCCTTTTCGTAGCAAAGCAAGGTGACGTCCTGGGCCTTGGCGAGCGGGGAGAGCGCGCGGATCGCTTCGGCGCTCTCAGGGCTCGCCTTCATCTCCGAGAGGAACGCCCTCTTGAACTGGTCCCAGCTCTTCTCGCCGCTCCTGTAGGCCGCGAGCAGCTCACGGCTGGGTGAGAGCGCCTTCTCCCACCTGTCGAAGCGGTCCTTCTTGACTCCCCGAGGGTAGTACCGCGTGATCAGCACCCTGAACCCGTCACCTGGATCCGCCGGCTCGTAGATGCTCTTCGTCTTCACCGCCAACGAGGCTCTCCCCCGTTCGTCCCAGGCGCGCGGGCAGATAGCCTTGAGCCGACCCGACAGGAAGGTCGTGAGGCTTTCGATGCCAAAGGGCCTGAAGTTGTTCTCAGTTTTGATAATCGGGTCTACCCCTAAATATTCAAACGGCCCGGATGCGGCTGTGGAGTAGTTGGACCCGCGAACCAGAGAGAATGGAATCATCGTCGGCGTGATGGTCGCCGCCGTTGTCCTTAGCGGCCTTCTTGGCTTCTACGCCAATACGATAGCCAATTCGCTGACAACGAGCAGTCAACCTTCGGCCACGCAGGTCAACATGGACGTAATCCCCGATTACGGAGGGGCGGGGTATGACGCATTCGTCCTCGCGGCGAACGCCAGTGTCGGTATTGTTCCCGCGGCGGCAACGAACACCACGGCGCCGGGCACGAACGACAACAACGTCACCGTCAAGGCGGGCACCACGGTGGACTTTGTGCTGACGACGATAGACACGGCGGTCCTCCAGAACTTCTCGGACCAGGTCACCACGCCCTTCACGGTTTACAACGACACCGCGAGCGGACAGGTCGCATCCAGCTACAGCGCCGGTCAGGCGATCTCGAACATGCCGATAGGCCACACATTCACGATAACGCAGCTGGGGCTGAACATCCCGATCCCTCCTACCACGGTCGTGAACTTCTCTTACACCTTCTCCAAGCCGGGCGTCTACATGTACATGTGCGACACCCCATGCGGCCCAGGGATGGGCCTCAAGGGATACATGGAAGGGTTCGTCATAGTGACCTGACGCTCTGAACCCAGCCTTCGGTCACACGCGCCGCGCCAGAGATCCCCTTCGCTCGGACAGGCCGGCGACAAGATCAGGCCTGTCGGCTCGAGCCCGGACGTCAAAGCTATTATCGTCCCGGGCCGTCGCAGAGGACGGTTCTCGTGACGAAAGACGAAGGGAGCGTGGGCGGTCTCAAGTCGCTCACCTTCTCCGAGGCGCTCGAGGTCGCCAGGAGCCTAGGAAAGCTCGGCACGGGCTCCGAGGGGCTGGACGCGCTCCTGGTCGGGGGTTACGAGGAGGGCAAGATAACCGAGGTGTTCGGGGCGAGCAACTCCGGCAAGACCCAGCTGGCGATTCAGGCGACCGTGATGGCTTCCGCGCGAGGCTGGAAGTCGGTGTTCGTCGACACGGAGTCGACCTTCCGGCCCGAGAGGGTCGTGCAGATGGCCGAGTCCAGGGGGATCGAGGCCAAGTCGGCGCTGGACAGCGTCTACGCCCTCCGAGCGCGTGACGTCGACGCCCAGTCCCAAGTGCTGGAAAGGATGGCGGACGACCCGCGGGTCAGCTCCGCGAAGCTGGTCGTCGTCGACACCGTGACGAAGAATTTCACCCTCGAGTTCCCGGGAAGGGAAAGGACAGGGAGGAGGCAGGGCGCGCTCGGGGCGTACCTAAACCGCGTCGCCATCGACGCCTACCTCCACAGGAGGGTCGTGCTCCTGACCAACCGGGTGGCTTCGATAACGGTGGGCGGAATGAGCAAGGACGTCAACGTGGGCGGCCTCACTTTGGGGAGGTTCGTCAGCAAGTCCATCAGGCTGCGGAGGGAGGGAGGCTATGTCGCCGCAAGCGTCGAGCACCCGCGGAGTGGCGTGCCGCCCACCAAGTGCCGGCTCTCGGAGAAGGGCGTCGAATAGTGCCGACGGCACGACCCGAGTCGTCGGCGTCGCCCATCAACAACGGACCCCAAATATAGGACCGCCCAACCATTCGAAGAAGAAGGTGTTTCGGTGATGAACAAGCTCGCCCTAGCGGTGATTGTGGTCGCCATCCTCCTCGTCGGCGTCGGATGGGCCGCTACCGCGCACTTTCCGGACGCGCCAAGCTCCACCACGACCGGCTCTGGGAGCACGGCGACGACCACCCTCTCTGGAGTCGCTTCGCCCTCCATCGTGGCGACGTCCGTCTCCGTCGGCAACTCCTCGGGTAACTGGCTCGAAGACAGCCCTGCCTTTGTCGGGAGCTCCACGACGATCGACTACCCTCCAGGGTACAACGCCATCGCCAATTTCACCGTGGGCGTGATAAACGCCGAGAGGACCTCCGCCGGCCTGCCCTCGGTCACGTCGAGCAGCGTGGAGTCGGGCCAGCAGCACGCCGACTCCATGGCCTACTACGGGTACTTCAGCCACTGGGACAATCAGGGATACAAGCCGTATATGCGCTACACCCTCCTGGGCGGGACGGGGAGCGTGGAGGAGAACGCCGCGCTGAGCTACTGCACCACCTCGGAGCCGGACTCGACTCAGCAGGTCGCCGCCGCCTGCTCCCTCCAGACGGTGGAGAACGCCATCAACGGCTCCGAGTGGATGATGCTCAACAACGACTCGGCCTGCTGCGGGAACGGACACCAGAAGAACATCCTCGACCCGCTGCACAACCGCGTCTCCCTTGGCATAGCCTACAACTCTACGACGGTCTTCCTCGTGGAGGACTTTGAGAACGTGTACATCGGCAGCGAGTCGCTTCAGGTCTCTGCGGGCACGCTGACCCTGCAAGGCACGATCCTCGAGTATCAGCAGGGATGGTTGGAGAGCCAATCCGGCTCCGAGGTCTCGGTGTACTTCGACCCCGCCCCGAGCAACATCACCCTCGGCGAGCTGAGGCCCATGACCTCTTGCGACCAATACAGCGAGCTCAACGAGTCTTTGGCGTGCCAGTACGAGGGCGCCTACTCTCCTGGAACGCCCATTTCCACCGTTTTCTTCCCATGCCCGGCAGGGCGCGTCTGCAGCAGCTCGGGCAACTACACCTACGCGCAGCAGTGGCAGACCGACTTCAACACCGGGGACTTTGACATCGTGTTCTCCATCGCCGCCCTCGAGTCGGCCTACGGGCCGGGGGTCTACACCTTCTATCTCTGGCCAGCCGAGGTCTCGCCCGGGCCGATCACCAGCCTGAGCGTCTTCGTTCCGAGCGGGTAGCGGCAGCCTCGCACGCGTCCGGGCGAGGAATTCTTTGGATTTCGTGGTATAAGCATTTAAGCAAACGATAGCGATGCGTCTGTGGCTTTGCTCTCAAGCAGCATGATCAAGGAAGAGGTGGATGAGATTATCGAGTCACTAGTTCATTCCAAGCTCGAGGACGCGCGGCAAAGGCTGGCGCACCTGGCGCCCCAGGTCTCCTCAGAATACGGCAAGGGCGCGCTCCTCGCGCTCAACGGGATAGTAAACGTGACCGAGAACAGGACCCCGGACAAGATGGCCGACGCCGACAAGATACTCCGCGTGGTGGACAGGCTGCCCAAGATTCAGATGACGGACGACTTGGACAAGGGGTACCTTCAGACGATGGGCAAGTGGGCCAAGCGCGTCAAAGATTCAAGTAAGTAACGCCCAGGGTGAAGAGCAACACCCAGAAGAAGACGAAGAGCATCGCGAAGCTCCCCACGCCAGTCGTGTAGAGCTTTCGTTGCTGGTCCTTGTCGAAGCTCTTCCCGACGCTCCACTTTAGCAGGTAGAACGTGGCGATGTATAGGAAGAGCCCGATGAGGATCCCGGTCGAGTAGTCCGGACTGGCCCCGCCGACGCAGGCCCCGCCGCTCGCCGCCGGAGGGATGAGGACCTTGCAGCCCGTGAGGAGCTCCGCGGAGACGCCTCCGATGGCTCCGAGCGAGACCCTAAGCCAGTATATCTTGTCAAGCAGGGTAAGGGCCAACAAAATTCACTCGATTTCAGGAGCTCAAATTCAGGCGAGCCCGCAGTAGGTTAATAAAACTTGCACGGCGTCGGCCTCAGAAGGCGTGGGTTGATAGAAATGTCGTTGTTGTCGGAGAAGACGAAGGGGTCGCTCTCAGGGCTCGAGTTCAGGGTCCTCTCCAGGGAGATCGCCTCGGCGCTCGCGGGCACCTACGTCTCAAACATCTACTCGATAGGCGAGAGCCAGCTCCTGAGGATGAGGAGGCCCGGCGGGGCCGAGGGAGAGTCGACGGAGGTTTCCCTTGTGCTCTCCCCGAAGCTCGGCGCGTGGATAACAGAGAAGCCGGCCCGCGTGGAGACAACGGAGTTCACGACGGCCCTTCGGTCAAACCTCCTCAGGGCGAGGCTCGCCTCTGTCACCCAGTTCGACCTCGACAGGGTGCTGATCCTGGAGTTCGAAGGGAGGGGTGACGACCGGTTCAAGCTCGTCCTCGAGCTGATGCCTCCCGGGAACCTCGTGCTGACGGGGCCCGATGCGAAGATAGTCCTCGTCCTGCGCGAGGTCAAGACGGAAGCGAGGAGGCTCGCCAAGGGCTATCCGTATGCCCCGCCCGCACAGACGCGGGCCTCCCTCGAGACGCTGACCAAGGGGGATCTGGCGAACGCGCTGGCGAGGGAGAAGATGCTCGGCCGCGCCCTCGGGAGGGGGCTCTCCGTCCCCAGGCGCTACGTCGACGAGATCCTGGCCCGCCTCTCTCACGGCCAGGAGGACTCCACTGACATCCCCGGAGCCGAGGTCGACCGCATCATGGCCACGGTCAAGGAGATGCTCGCGACCCTCGAAGCGCACCCCTCGCCCTGCCTGGTGAGGACCGACGAGGATTCGGTCGAAGTCATGGTGATCGAGCCGACGGGACGGGAGGTGGTCGAGACGTCGCCCACTCTGAGCCCGCTCCTCGACAAGTTGCTCTTCTCGGGCATCCTGACGGCAGAGGAGGAGGCCGCCTCGCGATTGGAAGAGGAGGAGTCCAAGGGCGGGGCCCACAAGAGGAGAGCCCTGGAGCTTCAGGCCACCATCGCCGACCTAGAGTCGAAGAAGACGGGCTTGGCGAAGCTCTCGGGAGACCTAAGACAGCTCGCGCCGCTCGTGAGGGCCGCGCCTGATGCGGAGCAGGCGGTCGAAACGGCGAAGGCGGCAAAGGTCTTGCCCAGCGACCTCCAGTCCTCGTTGGACAAGCTGGCCGAGAAGGGGCAGGCGTCCATCGCATCCGCCATTTTCGACCGGGCAAAGAGGACGGAGCGCGACATTCAGGACATAGACGATGCTATCAAGAAGCTCCAGCCCAAGCTCAAGAAGGAGAGCGGGAAGGAGGAGACGGCCCGCGTGAAGGCGATTCCCCTCTCCAAGGCCAAGAAGGAGTGGTACGAGAAGTTCAGGTGGTTCTTCACCACAAGTGGGAAGCTCGCCATAGGTGGACGCGACGCGCAGACCAACACCACGCTGATACGGAGGCACATGCAGGATGAGGACACGGTCTATCATGCTGACCTTTTTGGTTCGCCCTTCTTCATCCTAAAGGGGGGGAAGGAGCAGACGGCGGAGGAGGTCAAGGAGGTGGCGAAGGCCACTGCGACCTTCAGCAGCGCCTGGAAGACCGGCCTGGGGGCGGCCGACGCCTACTGGGTCGCCCCGGAGCAGGTGGGCGCCGCGGGACCGAGCGGGGAATATCTCGCCCACGGCTCGTTCGCGATCAACGGGAAGAAGAACTTCGTCACGAAGAACACCGTGGAGGTCGCGGTCGGGATCGATGAGGGGGGGAGGATAATATCAGGGCCTGAGGAGGCGATAATGACGGCGGCGAGGGGGCACGTCACGCTCGTCCCGAGCAGGGAGAAGCCCTCGGACACAGCGAAGAAGGTGCTCCACGAGCTGACCGCCTACGCGAGCCCGCAGGTCAGCCTTGGAGTCGACGACGTGCTCCGCATGCTTCCGGCCGGCGGAGGGAAGATCATCCGAAGGCGCGCCGACAAGAAGGCACCCTAGGGCGGGCCTAGGCGAAGGAATCATCCTGACCGGGCAGCCAGGTCATAGAAACTTCAGCCCTTCGAACCCGTGAAGCCTCTCTTCAAACTCTGAGTCCGTCAAGTCGGTGAACGGCTTGTTCTTGAGATAGTTGTATCGCTCCTTGGCCAGCCTCTCAAACTGCGCCTTCTGTATCTCCCCTTTTTCGAGTCTCGCCCTGATCCTGCCTATCGGCTCCGTGTGCGCCTGTTGCGGCGGCGAGGGTCCTTGCTTCACAGGGGCATCCGGTTCCCGCTTGGGTTGCGCCCCGCCGTCTTCTGCTGGACCAGGTCGACCGGCTGTGACGGTTTTTGCGCCGCTCTTCGACGCCTGGAGTATCCTGAGATAGGCGTCGTTGACTTCCCTGAACCGCGATTTCACCTGATCCAGGGTGGCATCAGGAGGAAGGCCCAGAGTCTCATAGGGAGTCTTTTCCTCATCGGAATCGCTCATGAATGACACTCCGCCAGGGTTCCGGATGCTATGATGCTCTGCATCGCTTCACCTGTTTCCGGTGTCGCTCCCGTCTCAGGTCGTCACAGTGGAGCGACGATAGATAAACCTAGAGGAGGGTCCGTCGCCAAACGGTCGCAAGCTGTATTAACCGAATAGAGGTGAACGCGCCCATCAGTTGTCCGAGCCGGTGCGGCAGAGCTACCTCTTCCTCCCGTCGTACGCGCCCGCTCTGGTCTACGCCACGTTCTTCGTCGCGGGGCTCATCATGCTCTTCGGCCTCTACAGGCACCTGAGGAGCTACGGGATGGGCGTCGGGGAGTTCCTCTCGCTCTCGTCCAAGGACCTCAAGGCGAAGCTCGCGAGGTTCGCCAAGTTCGACCTGGGGCAGGAGAAGGTCCTCAAGGGAGGCTCGGGCGGGGTGATGCACGGCGCCATCTTCTACGGCTTCCTCATGCTCTTTCTCTACACCAGCCTGATCTTCGTCCAGAGCGACATCCTTCCCGTCTTCGGCGGGGGGATCTTCATCAAGGGGGACTTCTACCTCACTCTGGAGTTCTTAGGAGACACCCTCGGCATCCTGTTCATCCTCGGGCTGGTGATAGCGGTCTACAGGCGCTACGTCCAGAGGCTCTCGAAGCTGAGGACGGGCTGGGACGACCGCGTGGTGCTGGGCATGCTCGTCTGGATAGGCGTCTCCGGGTTCATCATCGAGGCGCTCAGGTTCGTGGCCATCCCCTCGCAGTGGGCAGTCTTCTCGCCGGTGGGCGACGCGCTCTCCGTGGCGATAGGGAGGACGCTGGAGCTCTCGCCCTCGCAGGCGCAGGTCGTCTACCAGGGCTTCTGGTGGGCGCACATGTTCTCCGTGATGGCTCTGATAGCGGCGACCCCATACACGAAGCTCATCCACGTCTTCACCTCGGCCTCCAACATCGTCCTCACCCCAGAGAAGCCGCGCGGGCGGCTGAGCACCCCGTTCAGCCTCGCCGCGATGCTCGAGACGGGTAACGTGGAGGCGCCTCCCAACGCCCACACCGCTGGCGGCTTCGCTCCCCTCAGGCTCCTCGCCCTCGACGCGTGCACAAACTGCGGGAGGTGCCAGGAGGTGTGCCCGGCGAACGCAGCGGGGAGGGACCTCTCGCCCAGGGACGTCGTCCAGGACCTCGGTAGGCAGGCGAGGTCGGCCCCGGAGGAGGACGTCTTCGCCGGTGGCCTGATACGCGAGAGCGAGCTCTGGGCTTGCACGACCTGCAACGCTTGCGTGGAGGCCTGCCCCGTCTTCATCAACCAGGTCGACTACATTGTGGACTTCCGGAGGACGTTGGTCGCTGAGAACAGGCTCGACCCCATGAAGCGTGCGTTCCTCGAGAACGTCGGGAGGGCCAACAACCCGTTCGGGCTCCCTCAGCAAGAGAGGCAGACCTGGCTGGTCGAGGCAGGGGTCCCCACGCTGAAGGGCAACCCCCGCCCGGAGTACGTCTACTGGGTGGGGTGCCAAGGGAGCTACGACCCCAGGGGAAGGAAGCTCACCCAGGCGATGGTGAGGATCCTTGACGCGGCGAAGGTCAACTACGCGGTGCTAGGGAACGATGAGGCCTGCACCGGGGAGCCCGTGAGGAGGATGGGAGAGGAGGCTCGCTTCCAGGAGCTCGCGCTCAAGAACATCGAGAGCATCGCCCGCTCAGGGGCGAAGAAGGTGGTCGTCCACTGCCCCCACTGCTTCAACACCTTCCTCAACGAGTACCCGGAGTTCGGGGCGAAGTTCCAGGTTATCCACCACTCCCAACTCATCGGCGAGCTGGTCGCGGAGGGGAGGCTCAAGCTCGAGAAGCGCGAGGGGTCGGTGACCTTCCACGACCCGTGCAACCTCGGAAGGGTGAATGGGGTGTTCGACGCGCCGCGCGACGTCATCAAGGCAGCAGAGGGGTTCGACCTCGTGGAGATGCCGAGGAGCAGGGAGAAGAGCTTCTGCTGTGGCGGGGGCGGGGCGAACGTCTGGTATCAGGTTCCAGAGAAGACGAAGATAAGCGCGCTGCGGATGGAGGAGGCGGTCAAGACGGGCGCGAAGACGCTCGCCGTGGCGTGCCCGTTCTGCATCACGATGCTCGAGGACGCGGCGAAAGGGCCGAACGGCGGCCTCGAGGTGAGAGATATCGCCGAAATGGTCGCCGAGAGATTACCGCCTTCGTCGGTCGGAAAATGACTATGAGGAATATTCATTCTTTACAGAATAGTATTGTCAGGCATTACTATATCGCACCGGAAATTTCGGGAAGCGATGAGTCAAACAGAATCGCTACTGAAAAACAACGAGGCAGCCGCGAAGAGTTTCGCAGAGGGAAACCTCCCGCTCCGGCCCGCCAAGAAGCTCGCCGTGCTCGCTTGCATGGACGCGCGGCTCGACGTTCACAAGATACTGGGTCTGGATCTCGGGGACGCCCACGTCATCAGGAACGCCGGAGGAGTGGCGACCGACGACGCAATCCGCTCGCTGGTGATCTCGCAGCGCCTGTTAGGGACAGAGGAGGTGGCCCTTATCCACCACACCGACTGCGGTATGCTCACGTTCAAGGACGACGAACTAAAGAGCAAGATTGAGGCCGAGACCGGGATCAGGCCTCCGTTCGCCCTGGAAGCGTTCCCCGACCTGGACGCCGACGTCCGGCAGAGCATTGGCAGGATCAAGGCGAGCCCCTTCATCCCGCGCAAGGGGAAGATTCGTGGATTCGTCTACGATGTCAAGACCGGACGGCTGCGCGAGGTCAGGTAAGATCTCGCAGCTCAGCCCCTCTTCCAGAGAACGGCTAGCAACGAGCCCAGGACGACGAGGAAGCTCGCCGCCGTCATCGCGCCGACCAAGCCCAGCCAGCTCTGGACGTACTCGCTCTGAGTGGCAGGCACGATCTGGTCAACGCTGAAGGTGAATATCGGCAAGAAGAGGAAGAGACCCACGAGCGCACTGACGTAGTCGGTGTTGGACGGGCGAGGGGGCTTCTTGAAGATGGATAGGTAGACTACCACCAGCGCAAGTGCGGTCACGAGCAGTGGCATGAGGGTCGATATCACGGCGAAGAGCTGGAAGCTCAGCGAGTGGTGGATGGTCACGTCCACGAGGCTGACGTGGGTGTAGCTCGCGAAGAGCTGGACTATCGACGGCACCCCAGCCTGGGCGGAGGTGAGCTGGTTCTGCGCTACGCTGGTCATCGTGAAAGAGATTTCGTACGTTGCCAGAGAAGAGCTTACAATCGGAGGCGCCAGCGTCAGGTTGGAGCCCACCCACAGCTGCAGACCTATGCTCTCGAACGGGAAGTATGATGACTGGTTCCGTATCAGAATCCTCTGCTCCTTCGACGAGGTGAGGGTGCCCGACGACCCATCCCAGTGGTCGAAGACGACCGGAATCTCCAGGCTGCGGCCTGAAGTGGTCGAGGGGGTTTCGCTCAGCAAGCTGACGGTGGTGATTGGGGTGTTCGCGTCGACCCATGCGGTGAAAGTCGAGGTCGCCGCAGCCGGGCCCACTGACAGCACGTTGACTTGGACGAAGACGTCCTGGGGGGCGGAGGGGAGTTGGGAAGCCCCGTGGACTGGTTGTGAAGGCGATAGCAGGAGAAGGGCGAGCGCTGCAATCCAAGGTTTGCTTCCGAATTTCATCTGCTGGGGCTGCCCGCATCAGGCGCGGCCCACGTGATAAAAAGGCTGGGCGTCGCGCGACTAGCCCTGCTTTAGCGCCTTTGTGAGCGCCGGCACCACTTCGTACAGGTCGCCCACGATGCCATAGTCCGCGACCTGGAATATCGGGGCATGCGCGTCCTTGTTTATCGCGACGATGACCTTAGAGTCCTTGATGCCGGCGACGTGTTGGAGCTGGCCCGAGATCCCTATGGCCACGTAGAGCTGTGGGTGGACGTAAGCCCCCGTGAGCCCGATATGGGCTTCCTCGCCCATCCAGCCGAGGTCCGACGAGAGAGGGCGGGAGCAACCAAGCGAGGCCCCCAGCGCGCTCGCCAAGTCCTGCGCGATGACAAGGTCCTCCTTTCGGGCGAACCCCCTGCCCGCTGAGACGATCTTGAGAGCAGACTTGATCCCAGCCTCCCCTTGTTGGCCCTGCTTCGTCTGTGTGATCGCGACCTTCGGCTCGCCGACTGTCACGGCCACGCTCTCCGCGGGCCCTGGCGACGCGTCGGCGGCCTCGTAGGCCCCCGCCTGGACCACGGCGACGCAGGGCAGCCTCGACGCGACGGTGGCCGTGAACCTCCCCCCGTAAACGTCCCTCTCGATGACGAGCCTTCCCTCGTCGACGCGGAGCTTCTTCCCCTTTCCGAGCGAACCCACCCTGAGCCGGGCGGCCACCTTCGCGGCGACGATCGTCCCGAACCGGGTCTCCGCTATCAGCAGCGCACCGAAGCCCCTCGCCTTCACGAGCTCCAAGATGCCGGCCGCCGCGGAGTCAGCGATGGCCTCGAGAGGTAGTTCCCCCTTCACCAGGACGACCTTGTTGGCGGTGAGAAGGCCGGGGCTGACCTCGTCGAGCTCGAGCGACACGGCCTCCGCGCCCAGCATCTTCGCCACCTCCTGGCCCGCGGCCGCGACCTCGCCAGCGAGGTCCGGGCTCTCGGAGTATGAGAGGACGGCCCCTGTCAAAGGACGCCCTCCTGCTTCAACGCGCCGGCGAGCTTCCTCGCCGCCTCCTCGGGCGTCCCGTCGAAGATGACCCTCTTCCTGCTGGCCGACTGGACCGAGACGTCGACGACCACCGTCCCCGTGTCCGGGTAGTCCGGACCCTTAAGGGAGGCTATCGGGACGTCCTCTATGGCCTTCTTCCCGGCGACCATGACCTGCAGCAGGGTGGGGTAGCGAGGCACGTTGGCTTCGCTCACCACCGACACGACCGCGGGAAGTCTTGCCTCGAGGACCCTGACCGTCCCCCTGAGGCCCTGCTCGCACCTGACCTTCACCCCGTCGGTCTCGACCTTCTTTGCGTATGCGATGAACGGCAGGTCGAGGAACTCCGCGACCATCGCGCCCACCTCCCCCTGATAGGTGTCCGAGGCGCCCTCGGAGCTGACCACGAGGTCCACCGCCCCGATCCTCTTGATGGCCTGGGCGAGGCAGTACGCGGTGCCGAGAGAGTCGGGCGCGTCCGCGGCCTCGGCCAGGACGTGGACGGCCTTGGTCCCTCCCATGGCCATGGCCTCCTTGATCGCCTTCTTCGCCTCCGGGCCCCCGAGGGTGAGCACTATTACCGTCCCGCCGTTCTTTTCCTTCAGCTTGACCGCCTCCTCGACGCCGTTCATGTCGAAGGCGCTCATCTTCGTCGCAGCGCCCTTGAGAACCGGGTGCCCCGACTGGTCCGCCTTGAGCTCGGCCTCGTCGACCGCGCTCTTCACCAGGACTACGATGTTCATGGCTCCTTCTCCAGCTCTTGTGAGGCGATGAGGAGGCGAAGGACTTCAGAGGCCCCCTCGCCTATGGTGAGGAGCCGCGCGTCCCTCCAGTGCCTGTGGACGTCCGCGCTCGTGTACCCGTACCCCCCGAGGAGCTGGATCGCAGCGTCGCACGTCCTCGCGGCAGACTCGGTCGCGAGCACCTTGCCCTGGGCTGCCTCGGAGGAGTAAGGCTTCCCCGACTCCTTGAGCCTCGCGGCGTGCATGCAGAGGAGGCGGGAGGCGTTCGTCTCCATGGCGGCGTTCGCGACCTTCTCGCGAGTGAGCTGCATGTCGGAGAGCTTCTTCCCGAAGAGGTCGCGTCCCTTCGCGTAGGCCAGGGCCTCAGCGTAGGCCACCCTCGCTATCCCGACGCAGATCATCCCCATCACGATGCGGCTGGAGTCCAGGAGCTGCTTCGCCTGCTCGAAGCCCGCCCCCTCCTTCCCCAGCAGCGAGTCCTCCGGGACCTTGCACTTTGCGAGCCTCACCTCGGCGGTGTGGGACGCGCGCATCCCGAGCTTCTCCTTCAAAGGCTTCCCGACCTTCAGGCCCGGGTTCGTCCCCTCGACGAGGAAGGCGCCGTGCCCGTCGCCCGTCGCCGCGAAGACAAGGTAGAGGTCGGCCTCGCCCGCGTTGGTGATGAACATCTTGGAGCCCTCGATCACATAGTGCCTGCCCTCACGCGCCGCCGTGGTGTGCATCGCCCGCGCGTCTGAGCCCGACGTTGGCTCCGTGAGGGCGAAGGCGGCGAGCTTCTTCCCCGAGAGGAGGGCTGGGAGAAACCGCTTCTTCTGCTCGGGTGACCCGAACCTCGAGACCGCGTCAGCGACCGTGTTGTGTATCCCCAAGCTCATCGCGGTGCTCGCGTCTGCCGCGCCGGCGAGCTCCATTGCGAGGGCGTAGACCCCAAAGGGGATGTCCATCCCGCCAAACTCGGCAGGGTGCGGGAGCTTGCACAGCCCCTGGTCGAAGAGCACGCGGCGAGGCCTTGAGATCCCCTCCTTCCCTTCGTCCAGCGCGAGCGAGAGGGGCGCCACCTCCTCCTCGAGGACGACCGAGAGGCTCCGGAGGAGGGCCGAGTAGACCTCGGCGGCCTCAGCCCCATACAGCGAGCCCAGCGTGCGCTCCTGTTCGGCGCCGAAGATCTTCAAAAGGACATTGCAGGACCCGCCTGGCCGGTCATTTAACCTTCGTTGTCTCTCGAGTGCCACAGATAGAGGGAGGCCACGGTGCTGTATGGGTGCCACCTCTCGGCGACCTTCTCGATGTCCGAACTCTTCGGCGGGTTGGCGAAGCCGTAGATTCGCTGCACGCTCGTCTTGATGCCGTAGTCGTCCACCGGGAGGACGTCCGGCCTGCCTAGGGTGAAGATGAGGAACATGTGGACAGTCCAAGGCCCGATGCCCCTCACCTCGTCGAGGACTTGCATTATCTTCCCGTCAGGCATCGACTCAAGGGCCTCGAGGTCAAGCATGCCGTCGACCACCCGCGCGGCGAGGTCCTTCAGGTAAGACAGCTTCTGCGGCGAGGCACCCGCGGCTCGGAGCTTCTTCGGGTCGATGCGGTGGATCCTCTTGGCCTCAAGCTCCCCGTCGGGGAAGAGCGCCCTGACCTTCTTGATTATCGCTGACGCCGCCGCCCCAGCGACCTGCTGGGAGAGGATCGACTCGACGAGCGATTCAAACGGCTCCCCCTGAGGGTGGAACTCAAGCAAGCCCCGGGCGTCGAGGATAGGCCTAAGCTTGGCGTCGTTCTTCCTGATGTGGGCGTAGCCTGCCTTGAAGGTCCGCGAGTCGCCCAGCGACTTCGCCTCCCCCTTCGAGCCGGGCATCTCGCCTAGGCCTTCCCCTTGCGCTTCGAGCTCTCGTCCCAGATCTCGTCGATGGCCGCCCTCGTCGACCTCGCGAACGAGGGGTTCCTCACCCAGAGCGCCACCGCGCTGAAGGGCTCGTCGTTGCTCCTCTCCGGGACGCCGAGCACCACGTCGAGCTCGTCCGCCACCATCATGTCGAGCACCGGGTGGTCGTAGAAGCGTGTCTCTATCTTCAGTCTGGAGAGGAGCCTCGCGTCACGCTCGTTGATAGGGGGCTTGGACGGCAGAAGGAGGCGTATCCGCTTCCCGGAGAGGGGGAAGGCCTCCAGGTACTCGCTGAAGACGCTCTTCACCTTGAGCGCCTTCCTGACCATAAGCGTGACGTCGCTTGACGTGCTAAGTATCTCGAAGAACCTGCCGGCGATGGCGTCGATCCCGCGGAGCAGGACGGGCTCCTGGGAGAGCTCGTCCTTGGAAGCGACGACCGGCTGGAGGAGCTCGACTATCCGGTGCATTGAGGCCTCCTTGGACTCCCTTGCCTTCTCGAACGACCTCTGGTGGCCGAGGAGGTAGGTCTTGAGCGCGACGTTGGGCGACTCGGCGACGTAGAGCTCCCCCGACTGGTGGATGAAGCCCTTCATCTCGAGGGCGCGGAGGGTGTCATAGATCCTCGGCATCGGGATGTCGGCGGCGGTCGCCAGATCCTTGGGCTTCATCGGCGCGGCCACGAGCGCCAAGAAGCCCCTGGCTTCGTAGGAGTTGAGCCCGAACTTGTCGCGCAGCTCGCTCTCTACCTCTTCCATGGGCAGCGCGGGATAGAATGTGCCGGTAAATTAATTGGTCCGAGGGCAGCCAAACTTATCTATCGTTCGGGCCTTCGGCGCGCTACATGAGGCGAGCCTCGGTCGGCATAGTCGGGGTGGGGGCGGCGGGGTTCAAGCCCGCGCTCCCGGGCATCTCAACGCGGGAGCTGATGTTCGAGGCCGCGGCGCTCGCGTACAGGGACGCAGGGATAGACCCCCGGAGGGAGGTGGATTCTTTCATCACCACGAGCGAGGACCTCTGGGAGGGCTGGAGCATCACTGACGAGATGGTGCCGGATCAGCTCGGGGGGGCGGGGAGGCCGGTCTGCACCATCCCCGGGGACGGGATAACGGGCCTGGGGAACGCGGTGATGCAGATCGAGTCGGGCGTCGCGGAGGTCGTCGTACTTGAGGCCCACAGCAAGGCGTCGGACGTCCTCGACAAGGAGGCGGTAGAGGACCTCGCGCAGGAGCCCTCCCTGATGCGGCCCCTCGGGATGGGGAGCGATACGCTGGCCGCGCTGGAGATGGGGGCGTTCCTCGAGGGGTCGGGTCTTGACCTCTCCGATTGCGACGTGGTGATAGAGAACTCTAGGAAGCGGGGGACGACGAACCCGCTCGCGAGCTTCGGGTCAAGGGGGAGGCGCGGCGTATCCGCGAGGCCGGAGGTGATCTCCTCGCCCCTTAGGAGGGCGGACAAGGCCCCGTACGCGGACGCGGCGGTCGCGGTCGTCCTCGCCTCGAAGCGATGGGCTAGGAGGAACAACAGGGAGGTGGTGAGCGTCGACGGAGTGGCTTGGGGCTCCTCGCTCCCGTGGTATGACGGCGGCGATGCGGCCTTCGCCGGGTACGCGCGCAACTCGTTCGAGCGCGCGGCCGAGCAGGCAGGGCTGAGGCGCGGGGTGCGCGGGCTCGACCTCATCGAGATCGACGACACGTACTCCTTCAAGCTGCTGCAGCATCTCATGTCGCTTGCCCTAGGCAAGGAGGAGGTCTCGGCCATCCTCGGCGGGCGCAGGCCTGCGCTCAACCCGTCGGGTGGCTCGCTGGCCGTCGGGAACCTCGTCGAGGCCTCGGCGCTCCACAGGCTCTACGAGGTGGTCTTGCAGCTCAGGGGTCAGGCAGGCAGGAGGCAGGTGAGGCATGCGAGGAGCGCGCTGGTGCAGTCGTGGAGGGGCGTCCCGACCGCGACGGGCGGGGTCGCGATACTCTCGGTGGGAGCGCCATGAGACGCAGGGTGGCGGTGATCGGAGCTGGGATGACGCTGTTCCGGAGAAGGCTCCTGGAGACCGGGAGGGAGCTCTCTTTCGAGGCGAGCGCGATGGCCCTAGAGGCAGCAGGGATGGAGAGGAAGGACGTCGAGTCAGTGGTGGTGGGCTCGGCACCCGACGCGTTCGATGGCGTCCACATGAAAGGCGAGTACCTGCTCGAGGGCGCGGGGGGCATCGGGGTGCCGACGAGCCGGGTGTATGTCGGCGGAGGGACGGGGGTCTTCTCGCCCATAGGCGGATGGTGGCACGTGGCTTCGGGCCTCTTCGACACCTGCATGGTCGTCGCGGAGGAGAAGATGTCGCCGCTCCACCCGCACCCGCAGTACGCGTTCTGGAGCATCTTCGACCACACGCTGGAGAGGCCGCTCGGGGTGACTCTGCTCTGGATATTCGCGCTCGAGATGAGGCGATACATGCACGTCTACGGGATAAAGGAGGAGGACATCGCGCTCGTGGCGGTCAAGAACAAGCTCAACGCGCTCGACCACCCCTGCGCGCAGCTGGGCGCGAAGATAACCGTGGACGACGTGATGAGGAGCGAGAAGATTGTATCTCCTGTGAAACGCCTCGACGTCTCTCCACCTTCGGACGGCGCGTGCGCGATGGTGCTCGCCTCGGAAGAGGTGGCGAGGAAGTACACCGACGACCCCATCTGGATAGACGGCGTGGGATGGAACGTGGACACCCAGTACTGGACCAACAGGGACCTGTGCTATCCCGAGTACCTCGAGCGCGCTGCGAGGATGGCCTACAAGATGGCGAAGATAGAGGACCCGCGGAAGGACCTCGACTTCGCCGAAGTCTACGACCCGTTCGACTACAAGGAGCTACACCACATGGAGGGGCTGATGCTCGCTGAGAAGGGCGGCGCGCCCAGGATGACGAGGGACGGCGTGACGCAGAGGGACGGGGACTTCCCCATCAACCCCTCGGGCGGGCTCCTGGGCGTCGGGAACCCCATCGCCGCCGCGGGCCTCATGAAGGTCTGCGAGGTCTTCTGGCAGTTAAGAGGCGAGGCGGGGAAGAGGCAGGTGAAAAAGGAGGTGAACAGAGGACTCGCGCAAGGGTGGGGAGATCTGCTCCAGGTTGGCACGGTCATTACCCTGCGCCGATAGGACTATTATTGACAGTCGATTTCTTCTGCCACTTTCGCCCTGTTTTCTCATACATCTTGGTCCAAGCGACCGAAGCACGATGACGCCCATATTCCCTGATTAGACTCTGGGCAGTTTCGGTCTTCTCTTGCTTTGCTGAATCGGCAAAACCGATTCGATTCAGGAAGGTATCGATCTCTGCCATTCTCGCAATCCTGAATTGCCACTCTGTCTTGGTGGTTGTGAAGGAATATTTGCCAATTGTTCTTTCGACGCCTGGTCGACCTCCTCTTGTCATCCTTGTAGGATGATAACCCAGCCCTATCAACAACCCCATGGCATATTGAACGTATTCTAACTCCGTGTTTGAGACGCAGACGGTCAACTCAAGAGTAGGTGAATCACGACTCCGATTGACTGAGACGGCGGGGTTCCCCTCTGCCGTGAAAAAGGCGCGAAGGAATCCAGTAGGATGTGGCTTGATATAACCAGAAAGCTGCCCGAACGGGCGATTTGCAAGCTCATACAGTAGAATACTTGTCACCTTCACCTGATACCACTGACCGTTTTCATCCACAATGCTTCTCGCGAAATACGATTCTCTTTTGTTCAGAATCGCGGTCGCCGAGTCGGCGAACTCGTTCGCGAAGTCCAATGATCTAACTTTAAGCAAGAGCCTCTTTCCTCCATCGGCATCATCTCCCCAGCCATCCCCAAGCCAAGCCCCGAGGAAGAAACTGAGTTCCTCCGATGGTTCCGCGTTGAATTCGTTTACGCTCGTCATTGGCGCGGTCTCACCAATTTTCCAACGCCTGATTGTCTCCCTCGAAGGAATTTGCTTGAAACGAGACGAAAGTAGGCGCCTCAGCGCCGACGAGCCAAGCTCAGGATTGGACTGCCTCATTCGAGAAACCTCTTTGAATATCGTCTCTCTTTCAGCGAGAGACAGGGGACTGCGCAATGTCGGATGCGCAATTCTCCGAGAAGATTTAACCACCCATTAGGCTTCCTAATCCGCCAGAGTCTGGATGACAGATTCCCTCTCCGTTGAGATTTCACGACCCCTCGGGATGATCCATGAGTGAGGCGCTAGAGATGGAGGGCGAGACGCTCTGGACGCCGACCAAGCAAGGGGTCGAGGACGCGAACATCACCAAGTACACCCGGTGGCTCGAGAAGAGGACGGGAAGGTCGTTCCCGAGCTACGCGTCCCTATGGGAGTGGTCCACCGATGAGGTCGAGGAGTTCTGGGAGAGCGTCTGGGAGTACTTTGAGGTCTGGTCCAGCACCCCCTACCGAGCGGTCCTTCCCGAGAGGAAGATGCCCGGGGCGAGGTGGTTCGAGGGGGCGCAGCTCAACTACGCGGAGCACGTCTTCAGGAACAGGTACGACGACGACGTGGCGCTCATCGTGGCGGCCGAAGGCGAAGAGGACTCCAGCGTCACCTGGGGCGAGCTGAAGGCAGAGACCGCGGCGCTCGCCGCCTTCCTCAGGGAGGAAGGAGTGAAGCCGGGCGACAGGGTGGCGGGGTACCTCCCGAACTGCCCGGAGGCCGTGGTGGGACTCCTTGCCTCTGCCAGCATGGGGGCAGTGTGGTCTTGCTGCTCGCCCGAGTTTGGAGCGCGCAGCGTCATCGACCGCTTCACGCAGGTCGCCCCCAAGGTCTTCATCGGGGTCGAGGGCTACAGCTACGGCGGGAGGTGGTTCGACAGGCGGGGTGTCGCCGAGGAGGTCAGGGCATCCATACCCAGCATCGACACGACGATAGTCACCGACACGAGGGAGAAGGAGGGCGTCGCGGGGGCGGAGGACTGGGTGGAGCTCGGGGAGAGGAGCGACCCCCTCGAGTTCGCCAAGGTCCCCTTCGACCACCCCCTCTGGGTGCTCTACACCTCCGGGACGACGGGCCTCCCGAAGCCTATCGTCCAGGGCCACGGCGGGACGCTCCTCGAGCACCTGAAGGCCCTTTCCCTCCACAACGACGTGAGGAGGGGCGACACCATGTTCTGGTACACCTCCGCGGGCTGGATGATGTGGAACTACCTCGTCGGAGCGCTGATGCTGGGGAGCGCGGTGGTGCTCTACGACGGGGACCCGCTCCACCCCGACCCTGGCGCCCTTTGGGACCTCGCCGAGCGGACCAAGGCGACGTTCTTCGGGGCCAGCGCCGCCTACTTCGACGCCGTGGCGAAGGCTAGGTTCGACCCACGGCAGCGCGACCTGAGGAGCCTCAGGGGGGTCGGCTCGACGGGGTCCCCGCTCTCCCCGGCGAGCTTCGAGTGGCTCTACGCGAACGTGAAGGACGACCTCTGGGTCGCGTCCATCAGCGGTGGCACGGACCTCTGCACGGCGTTCGTGGGCGGGAACGCCGCGCTGCCCGTGGCGTCGGGCAAGATCCAGTGCAGGTACCTGGGGGCCGCGGTCGCGGCGTACGACGAATCCGGGGCGCCAGTCATGGGCCAGGTCGGGGAGCTCGTGATAACCCAGCCGATGCCTTCGATGCCTCTCTACTTCTGGGGCGACAAGGACGGCTCGAGGTATCTGGAGAGCTACTTCTCGACGTTCCAGGGGGTTTGGAGGCACGGCGACTGGGTCAGGATCGACCGGGACGGCTCGTGTGTGATCTACGGGCGCTCCGATGCGACCATCAAGAGGCGGGGCGTGAGGGCGGGGACCAGCGAGATATACGGCGTGGTGGAGTCGGTCCCCGAGGTGGCGGACTCGCTCATCGTGGACATCGAGTACCCGGGCGGGAGGAGCTTCATGCCGCTCTTCGTCGTCCTCAGGATGGGACTGGTCCTCGACGACGGGCTGCGTGAGAGGATAAGGCAGAAGGTCGGGGCCGACCTCTCGCCGAGGTTCGTCCCGGACGAGGTGGTCCAGATCGAGGAGGTCCCCCGGACCCTGAGCGGAAAGAAGGTCGAGGTCCCCGTGAAGCGGATTCTCATGGGGGCCGACCCGGCCGCGGTGGTGAGCGCGAGCTCGCTCAAGAACCCCGAGTCGATAAGGCCCTTCGTCGAATACCGGGCCGAACGGGAGGCCTCCGGATGAGCAGCAAGGTCACGCGCTACCCAGGGACCGAGATCACCGGTGATCAGGCGAAGGCGGGGAGGTACCTTCTCACGCGATACGAAACGGAGCTGAGGTACTCTTGGAGCTCGGGCAAGGCGATATCGAGGTTCCTGGAGGGGCTGCGGGACGGGGAGCTCTGGGGAAGGAGATGCGATGGCTGCGGGAGGACGATGGTCCCGCCCCGTATGTATTGCGAGCTGTGCTTCCGTCCAACGGACTCGTGGGTGAGGCTCAAGGACACCGCGAGGGTCGTCACGTACTCCGTGAGCTACGTGAACGCGGACGCGAGCAGGAGGGAGGGAGAGGAGCCTGTCATCGTGGCGGTCGTCGAGATAGAGGGAGCGTCACCCATGATGGGGATGCTCCACCTGCTGGGCGAGGTCTCGGCAGACGAGCTCGCCGTAGGGATGAGGGTCAAGGCGGTCTGGAAGCCAAGGGGCGAGAGGCGAGGCGCGATAACGGACATCGCGTACTTCAGGCCCGTAAGAGGAGGGCCCCAGGCGTGAGCTCCGTCGTCGATGGCAGGACTGGCCGGATCCTCGCATGGAAGGACGGTATTCCCCTCCACTATGAGTACACGGCGGGGACGGCCGGCGAGGCGTTCCTCCGGGGACTCAAGGAGGGGAGGATAATCGCCAGCAAGTGCGGGACGTGCGGGGAAGTGAGGCTCCCGCCGAGGGCGTACTGCCTTCAGTGCTACGGGCGGACGAGGGTCGACGTCGAGATGCTCCACTCAGGTCGTCTCGCGGCCTTCTCGACCCGGCACCTGGGCGCGGGAGGGGCAAAGGTCCCGGCGAGGTCCAGGGTGACGTTCGGGTTCGTTACGTTCGAGGGGGCGAGCGGCGGGCTGGTGCACAGGGTCTTGCACGAGGGGAGGAGCGACCCAAGGCTCGGCGACCCCGTGAGGCCGCTCTTCGTTTCGGCCGAGAGGCGCAAGGGCTCCATCCTCGACCTCGAGGGCTTCCGGACGAAGGCCCGGGGATAGGAAGGAACCGTTAAAGGGCTGGCTGGTTTGTCCAGCCAACGCTCATTCCATGAAGACAAAGGACCTGGCTCTCGTCGCGGCGTTCACCGCCCTGGCGATCGCCTCGGACTTCGCTCTCGCCGACGTCCCGAACGTGAAGCTCGTAGACCCCATCGTCTTCTCGGTGGCCTTCGTCTTCGGGCTCGAGATGGGGGTCTACGTGGGCACCCTCTCCGAGTTCATCTGGGGGGTCCTCAGCCCGTACGGCTTCGGCGGATACATCATCCCCTTCCTCGTGGGGGGAGAGGTCCTCTATGCGCTCGCCGGCTGGGCGGCCGCGAGGCTCTGGGCAGGAGAGGGTTCGCGGATGTCCGCGCGCAACCTCTACTTCGGCGCCGCCCTCGCCCTGTGCGCGTTCCTCTGGGACCTCGAGACCAACGCGGGGACGGCGTTGCTGTCCTTCTGGCCCTCGCTCACCCTGCAGAAGCTCTTGGCGACCGAGGCCCTGGGGATCCCGTTCATGGTCTCGCACGAGGTGAGCGACCTGCTCACCGGCGCGGTCCTCGCCCCCCTCATCATATTCTACGCGTCCCGGCTCGCGAGGCCGCGCGCGCTCGCCGGCGAGGCGTAGCGGTCGCTCCGTCGGCTCTGTGGCGCAGGCAGTCCCTCTCCACAGTTTCATTTTCATTATAAAGGAAGACTCGCAATGGTCCATCGGTGCAGAATCCAGTCATCGTGTCGGCGTGCAGGACACCCATCGGAAAGTTCGGGAAGAGCCTAGTCGGCGTGCACGCGTCTCGTCTCGGCGCCGCCGTAGCCCGCGAGGCTGTCGCGCGGGCGGGGATCAAGCCCAAGGACGTCGGCGAGGTGATCATCGGGAACGTGGTCTCGGCAGGCCTAGGGCAGAACGTGGCGAGGCAGGCGGCGCTCTACGCGGGCGTGCCCGTCCATGTAGGCGCCCTGAGCGTCAACAAGGTCTGCGGCTCTGGGATGAAATCCGTCATGCTGGCGGCTCAGGCGATAAAGTCCGAGGACCAGGAGATAGTCCTCGCGGGCGGGACGGAGAGCATGAGCGGCGCCCCGTACCTAGTGAGACAGATGCGCTGGGGGAACAGGTACGGAGACGCGAAGCTCGAGGACGCGATGATAGTCGACGGGCTCTGGGACGTCTACAACGAGTTCCACATGGGGATGACTGGGGAGAGGATCGCGAAGAAGTTCGGCGTGACGCGGAGGCAGGCGGACGAGTACGCGTTCGAGAGCCACATGAAGGCGGCGAAGGCCCAGAAGGCCGGCAGGTTCGCCGAGGAGATCGTGCCGGTGGATGTCCAAACGGAGGGGCAGGGGACGACCTTCGCCTCGGACGAGTGCATCCGCTTCGACACCAGCATAGAGAAGCTGGCAAAGCTGAAGCCCGCCTTCGCCCCGGACGGGATACTCACCGCGGGGAACTCCTCGCAGCTAAGCGACGGAGCGAGCGCGCTTGTCGTGACGAGCGAGAGCGCGGCGAAGAGCATGAAGCTCAAGCCTCTGGTGAGGATAGTCGCGTACGCCGCCGGCGGGTGCAAGCCCGAGGACGTGATGGAGGCCCCGATCCCGACCGTGAAGGCCCTCATGCGGAAGACCGGGTTCTCCATCGACGACTTCGACCTCGTGGAGTACAACGAGGCGTACTCGACCTCCTCCATAGTCGTGAGGGATGAGCTGGGCATCCCAGAAGAGAAGCTAAACGTGAACGGCGGCGCCGTGGCGCTCGGGCACCCCATAGGGTGCAGCGGGGCGAGGATACTCACGACCCTGATCTACGAGATGGTGAGGACCGGCAAGCATCGGGGCCTCGCCACCCTCTGCATGGGCGGAGGGAACGCGCTCGCGATGATCATCGAGCGTTGTTAGGCTGCCCCGCCTCTCTCAGCCTCCGCCTCAGCACCTTTCCGACGAGGGTCTTCGGGAGCTCGTCGGCGAACGTCACCTTCCTCGGCGCCTTGTAGGTGGCGAGGTTGGACCTGCAGAACTGGATTATCTCCTCCTCCGTCACCTTCCCCTTGTTCTCCGGCTTGAGGACGACGTAAGCGCTGACCACCTCCCCCCGATAGTCGTCGGGCATCCCGACGACCGCGGCCTCCTTCACCGCCGGGTGCGTGAAGAGGAGCTCCTCGACCTCGCGCGGATAGACCTTGAGCCCTGAGACGTCGATCATGTCCTTCTTCCGGTCGACGATGTAGAAGTAGCCGTCGGCGTCCATCCTCGCGACGTCTCCCGTGAGCAGCCATCCGTCCGCGGTCAGGACGTTCTCGGTCTCGGCCTTGTTGTTCCAGTAGCCCAGCATGACCTGAGGGCCCTTCACGGCGAGCTCGCCAGCCTCCCCGACGCCCAGCCGCTTGGAGGGGTCGTCCATGTCGACCACGCGCGCGTCTGTGAATGGGAGAGGGACCCCTATCGAGCCTTCCCTAAGAGAGGCCCCCTCCCCCATCGGGTTGCAGTGGGTGACCGGGCTGGCCTCGCTCAGGCCGTAGCCCTCTACCAGGGTGCCTCCGGTGAGCTCGCCGAAGCTCTTGATCACGGCAGCCGGGAGCGCGGCGCCGCCGGATATGCAGCCGCGGACAGTCCTTAGGCTGAACTTTTTCACGTCGGGATGGTGGATCACAGCGATGTACATCGTTGGGACCCCGCAGAACGAGGTGACCTTCTCCTTCTGGATGGCCTCCATCACGGCCTCGACCTCGAACCTCGGGAGGAGGACCATGGAGCCCCCGGCGTAGAGCGGGGCGTTCATCGCGGCCGTCATCCCGTAGATGTGGAAGAATGGAAGGACACCGAGCGCGACGTCGTCCTCGGCGAGCGGGAACCACGCTGCGATGACGGCCGCGTTGAAGAACAGGTTCGCGTGAGTGAGCATGGCGCCCTTCGCGATCCCGGTCGTCCCGCCCGTGTATTGAAGGACGGCGACGTCGTTTCGTGGGTCTACCGATGCGAACGTGGGGAGGGGCGCGCTCTTCGCGACAATGTCCCTGAACCGGCCTGACGTGCCATTCCTCTCCGCGTCCTTTACGCCCGCGAAGCCGGCCAGCGCGCGCTTGGCCGATGGGAGGTAGTCTGTCAGGCTGGCGGTCAAGACCTTAAGGTCGAGGTTCCGCCTGCACGCGTCGATGCTCGCGAAGAGGTCGTTTCCCTTTACGATGTCGTTCGCGGCGACGACCACGGAGGCGCCGGAGTCCCTCAGTTGGAATTCCAGCTCTTTCGCCTTGTAGAGGGGGCTGCAAGGCACCACCACGCCGCCGGCCTTCAGGGTGCCAAAGTAGGAGAGGACGAACTGCGGCATGTTTGGCAGGAATATCGCAACCCTGTCTCCTTTCCTCACCCCCAGCGAGACCAGCGCGGTGGCGAACCTAGAGGAGAGCTCGTCCACCTGCCCGTACGTCATGCTCGCTCCCTGGAAGCGGATGCAGACCTTCTTCGGGTCGCGGGCCGCCCTCGCTGAGACGAGGTCGAAGAGGGGCTTGGGCTCGGGCGGGTCGTCCCCAATCCCGATGACGTGCTTCGCCCAGGACTTGCGCCAGGGGCGCTCGACGAGCAACGCCCCAGTTCTTCGACGGGCGTCTAATTTGTCTTTCCGAACGCCTCGTGGGGGACCACTGTTGAGTAGCCCTTAAGTAGCGAGGGGGCATGTTGGCGACCAGAAAAGGCGATGTCCGCCCCGCAAGAGCGCGTCCTAGTACTCTCCGTCGACAGGGACGGGGACCTCCAGCGGAAGACCGGGATCCGGTCTCCCGTCGTCGGGAGGGACGCGGTGATGTCCGCGGCCACCAGCCTTGCGGTCGCCGACCCCGAGGAGGCTGACGCCAACGCGCTCTTCGCCGCTGTCAAGGAATACGACCAGCTCCGCGCCCAAGGTGTGCAGTGCGACGTGGGGGCGGTGTGCGGCCTCGAGGAGAGCGGCTTCCAGGCGGACAGGAAGATAAGGGCCGAGGTCGAGACGCTGCTCTCCAAGCAGCAGTACTCGGGGATTGTGCTGATAAGCGACGGCGCGGAGGACGAGCTCGTGATCCCGATCCTCCAGACGCTCAAGCCCATCGTCTCGGTCAGGCGGGTGGTCGTCAAGCACAGCCGGTCGGTCGAGGAGAACTACATGGTGCTGGGGAGGTACCTGAGGATGTTGGTCTTCGAGCCCAGGTACTCAAAGTGGGCGATCGGCGTCCCCGGGATAATCCTCCTCTTCGCGGGCGTCCTGGTGCTCGCCGGGGAGGCGACCCTCGCCACCTTCGCGGTCTTGATCATCGTCGGGGGAGCCTTCCTCGTGCGGGGCTTCAACATCGACAGGTTTGTGGCGGGGATGCTGAGCCAGAAGCCCTTCGGCTACGTCCGACTGTTCACGATACCCACGAGCATCTTGATCCTCATCGTGGGCATTTCGAGCGGGTACTCCAACATGACCAGTCAGGCTCCCGACCTGATAGCGGAGGTCGGAGGCTCGCCATCCCACTTCTTCCAGTATGGAGGGGTCCTCGTCGGATACTACCTGCAGGGCTCCCTCCTCCTCGTCTGGGCAGCCATCGGCGTCTACCTCGCGGGGGCCCTGCTGGCCCAGCTCCTGCGCGGGAGCCGGAGGGCGTGGAGGAGCGTCACGGGAATCGTCGTCTTGGCTCTCCTCTTCTTTCCGATGGACCAGTTCAGCAGCTACTTGGTCACGGGCGGGACGAACTCTTCGGCGCTCCTGCTGATCTATGTCTTCATAGGCCTGGCGATGGTCTTCAGCGTCGTGGGCACCCTCTACCCTCGACTCAGAGGAAGGCCTCCCGTCCCCACGACGGCGACCCCCGGCCCTTCGCTGTCTCCCGACGCGCCGCCGCACGCCCAGGACGAGGACCAGGACGCGCCTGAAGAGCACCAGGAGTGACGGCCGTGCTTGACGACATCCTTCGGTCCCTGGGCGTCTATAGGCTCTACGAGAGCAGCCTGAACTCGCAGATAGAAGGCGGGCCCATCCCGGGGCACATCGGGATAATACTCGACGGAAACCGCAGGTGGGCGCAGAACCACAGGCTCACGGTGGACCTCGGCCACACGCAGGGAGCCGACGTGGTGGAGAGGCTGCTCGACTGGTGCCACGAGATAGGGATAAAGTCGATAACCCTCTATGTCCTCTCCACCGAGAACCTTAGCAGGTCGTCCGAGGAGGTCGCGGAGCTCTTCCGCCTCATCGAGGAGAGGCTGAGGAGGCTCCTGACGGACGATAGGATCTACAAGTACAAGGTGAGGGTCAAGGGGATTGGGAAGTTCGACCTCCTCCCCCCGGAGATGAGGGCGATCCTCGACGAGGTCGAGAGCAAGACCGCGGCCTACCAGGGCCACTTCCTGAACATCGCGGTGGCGTACGGCGGGAGGACTGAGATAACGGACTCGGTCAAGGGCATAGCCGAGGACGTGAGGAAAGGCCTCTTGTTGCCCGAAGACATCACGGAGGAGACCATCGCGCAGAGGCTCTATACCTCGCACCTCCCGAACCCCGAGCCCGACCTGATCATCAGGACGTCGGGGGAAGAGAGGATGAGCGGCTTCCTCCTCTGGCAAGGGGCCTACAGCGAGTTGGTCTTCCTCGACGTCTACTGGCCAGCCTTCCGGAAGATAGACCTCCTGCGCGCGGTGAGGATATACCAGCGGAGGCAGCGCAGGCTCGGAAGATAACCGTTATAATGACACCCGGAAGGAGGTGCTCCGAACAAGAATGAAGATACTCCTGGGCACCCTGAAGGAGAAGGGGGACGACCTCGCCGCGTTTCTCGAGCCTAGAATCGGCGTGAAGGGAGAGGTGAGCGGAGGGGAGCTCGACATCGAGGACAAGTCCCTGAAGAAGGGGATCCGCTCCAGGCACGTCAAGACGTATGTCAAGCGCTTTCTCAGCATTGAGAAGGTTCGGGACGATTATCGGGTGCTGGTCGACGGCAGCGAACTCAGACTGGTGGAGCTAGAGGGCACCAAGGAGGAAGAGGAGGAGAAGGAAGAGAAGAAGAGCAAGGCGAAGACGGCGAAGCCCGCCGAGAAGGAGGCTGAACCGGAAGCGAAGGAAGCCGTCGCGGAACCGGCGAAGCCCGCTACTTCCTCGTAGCAACCCCCTCCGGACTGCTAGGCGCGAGGGTCTTCCTTCCTTTGGTCGCCGACTTGCTCTTTTCGGTGAGATAGCTTCTGAGGTCGTTCCTCGCCTTCCTCAGGGTCGCGATGGAGGCAGGCAGCCTGTCGCGCGCGATCTCCTCAGAGGCCTTCGTGAGGAGTTCTCTGGCGTCCTCGAGAAGATGGGCCATGTCGCTGGCTTCGGGAAGCTTGGTGAAGACCCCGGGGGTCTCGTGGTCCAACCTGAACCTCAGCATGGCGATCAGCTTCTCGGTCTCCGCGTAGACGCCCCAGACGACGTCCTCGCTTGGCGAGGGGAGGGCCAGCTTCTCCGCGAGCAAGAGGACCTCGCCCCTGTATCTCTCGAGGTCGGCCTTGCCCACTTTCCCTTCGTTTTCTACGGTTGAAGAGGGCAGTTTGTAAGACCGGGCGCCTTTTGGATTGCGAACATTATTAAAGAGCAGGAATTGCGAGCGCAGAGTTTGTCTGCCAAAGCCAGAGGCGAGGGAGCGGCGCCCAGGCGGATCGTGGGCGCGTGCTTTGTCGAACTCGTGAGCCTCACCGACCTCGCGCGCCTGTCCTGCGCCTTCGAGAGGGCACCCTTCCCGATCTTCATGTCCAAGGAGGGGAGCAAGTACAGATTGGCCGTCCAGACCGACCTCTTCATGGGTATCCCGATCTTCTACCACATCGAGGTCGAGAAGGGAGGGGAGTTCCTCGCCTACAAGAGCTCTGGCGAGGTGGAGGAGGCGTTGCTCGTCGATGCAGCTCTCAACCCTTCCTACATGTACGCCCCGATAGTCCACGTCCTCAAGCTCCCTCGCGTCCTCGAGAGGCAGCGCGGCTTCAAGGCGAGGTTCCTGGCGGCGCAGGTCTCGGACCTGGCGAACCTGATGAAGATTGCATCCTACAAGATGCTCTACGAGGAGCCGCCGCTCCCCCTTTACACGTTCAAGAACGGGACTAGCTGGATCGCAGGGTGCTTCGCGAGGCTCGACGACTTCGAGGAGGCCTCCCTCTTCTTCTACGCGAGGCTCGAGAAGGAGCCGTCTTCGGGATTCGTGAGGTACTCGGCCTCGAGGCTCGTCGACACGGACTTTAGCAAGAGGATAGACGAGCACGGCTCGATTTACGTCAAGGTCGTCAAGCTGAAGGAGAAGCACCCCCTGGTGGAGTTCAAGTGAGACTCCTCAGGGA
>JAPCJO010000069.1 GCA_027886905.1 Nitrososphaerota archaeon | reverse complement strand
CGCGACGTCGTCTTCGCCTTCGTCACCGCGGTCAGGTTCATCCCCGTCGTGATGCTGGACGCCTTCCAGATCATGGACGCGCAAAAGTCCAGGGGCCTCGAGTTCGAGAGGGGGAACGTCGTGAGGCGGGTCAGGAACATGGTCCCGATCCTCATCCCACTCGTCGTGAACTCCGTGATCAGAAGCGGGGAGCTCGCGGAGGCGATGGAGTCCAGGGCCTATGGCTCGACCCCGAAGCCCACGTCGCTCTACGGGATGCGGACCAGGTGGTATGACCGCGTGGTGGCGCTCGGGAGCCTGCTCCTCCTCTTAGTCGTGGCACTCTATATCTACCACCGCATTTCCTTCGGGGTCTGAGACCGATGATACTTCCTCGCGTCATAGCGGACGAAAGGGAGAGGGCGAGCGGCGTCCCCGAGAGGCTCTCGAAGCTCGACGTCCGCGTCTACTACAGCCGGCTCGTGGTCGGGGACTACGTCGTCAACCCCGAGATTGCCGCCGAGCGCAAGTCCATCGGGGACTTCGTGTCTTCCGTCTACGATGGGAGGCTCTTCGCCCAGGCGTCGTCCCTCGCCTCCTCCTACAGGAAGCCCTACATCATCGTGGAGGGGGACGTAAGCAAGATCAGCGGCATGGTCAAGAACCTGGCCTCCTACTACGGGGCGATAGCATCCGTGACCCTCGCCTACGACCTCAGGTTGATGCACACCGCGAACGCCGATGAGACGGCGCAGGCGATAGCCGCGCTGGTCAGGAACAGCAGGGCGAAGCCCATCCCGCCGGGACTCCTGCAGGCCCCGCCGAAGAGCAAGGACGAGGCGCAGCAGCAGCTCTACTTCGTCTCGTCGCTGCCGGGGGTGGGCACGAAGACCGCCAAGAGGATGCTCGGGAGGTATGGCACCCCGAGGAAGGTCATGGCCCTGACCGAGTCGCAGTTGGCGATGATCCCCGGTGTGGGCCCGAAGCGCGCGGCGAAGATTGCCCACGTGCTCGACGAGAAGTATGCCGGGTGGCAACAGCAAGAGGGCGCCGAGCAGGGGAAGCTCGAGGCCGAGGAGGCGGAGGAAGATGAGTAGGGAGGGCAAGACGAGGGTGGCGGTCATCGGCGGGACCGGCGACCTAGGCTTCGGCCTCGCGATGAGGCTCGCCAAGACCTACGAGGTGACCATCGGGTCGCGGGACCCCGAGCGGGCGGCCGCGACAGCGGCAAAGGCGAGCGCCCTGTCCGGGGCGCAGGTGGGAGCGAAGACGAACGTGGAGGCCGCGCAGGGGTGCGAAATAGCCGTCCTCGCCGTCCCTGAGCTCCCCTCGGCCGACCTCCTCGCCTCCCTCGCTCCGGGCCTGACGGAGAAGCTCGTCATCTCTCCCATCGTCCCGATGGTGCTCAAAGGCGGAGTCTTCTCGCTCTCTTCCCCCGGAGAATCGGCGGCCGAGCGGGTCGCCAGGGCCCTCCCCGCGTCAAGGGTCGCGGGCGCCTTCCACACGGTCCCCGCCGTCAGGCTGGCGCGGCCGGAGGAGGAGCTGGCCTACGACGTGCTGGTCACTGCCGACTCCCGCGCGGTCTTCGACGAGGCGGCGAAGGTCGTCTCGTCCGTCGGCAAGCTGAGGCCTCTCTACGCGGGGCCCCTGGCTGTCTCTCGGCTGGTGGAGGGGATTACGCCCGCGCTGATAAACGCCGAGAGGCTGAACAAGCTAAGGCCTCCACCCTCCATAAAGCTGGTCTGACGCCGCTCGCCGGCTAGGCGCTCGGGCGAGGCCGGTACGTCTTGAACGAGCCTCCCTGGATCCCGGCGTAAAGCACGGGGTCGTACTTTTGGAATCGCCAGTACTCCTGGAAGTCGTCCGAAGCGCTCGCGTCCAGCACCTCCCCGACCAGCAGCTCGTGGTCTCCTAAGGCCTGCCTGGCGTAGAGGGCACACTCCAGCGAAGCCATGGCCCCTTCGACCACGGGGACGTCGAGCGTCCTCCCCCGAGAGTGCTTGAGGCCCGCCGAGTGGAGCTTGTCGGCCGCGTCGTGCGGAGTCGTCCCGAGCACCTCCAAGGCTCGCGCCATCGAGGCGTCGACCCAGGACAGGGAGAAGCGCCCCACGCTGACTATCGCCTGGTGGGTGGAGTGCTCGGGGGATGACGCGACACCGATGAGCGGCGGGCTGTTAGAGAGCGAAATCATCGAGACTACGGGCATGGCGTAGACGAGGCTCTTGTCGCTGCAGCCGAGTATCGCGGGGACCGCCGGATACAGGAGGCGGTAGACCTTCGAGGTGTCTACGGGGTTCATCCCCTCCTCGCGGCCCGCAATCGAGATAACTGTTTGGACGCCCTCGCCCCTACGCGGGGGTCTTCTTCTTCCTGTCCCTCCTCTTGAACAGGGAGGCGAGCCCCTTCCACCTGGACCTCAGGAGCTTCTCGGTCTGGTTGGTGACCTTCATCTCCTCGACCAGCTCGGCGAGCTCCTTCTCCCTCTGGCCCATCCAGAAGGCGAACTCGTCCTCTGGGATCTTGCCCTGCTCTTTGAGCCTCTTCAGCTCCTCGAGCTCCGCGAGCGTGGCCGAGAGCTTCGCGTCGGCCTCCGTCTTCAGGCTCTTCTGGCTCCTCGGGAACCTCGAGTCCGTGTACCTGAAGAGCAGGGACCCCTGCAGGGTGATAGAGAGGAACGCCACCCCCAGCACCATCGTGGTTATCGTGTCCCGATGCTCCACGGAGCTGGGTATCGAGGCGAGGAGCACTATCGAGAGCGCCCCCTTCATCCCCCCCAGCATCGCCGTGTTCCTCCACGAGAGCGGGATCTTGGACTTGGCCGTGGAGAAGACCGCGAGTATGGGATAGACGGAGGCCGCCCTCGCTAGGTTCACCGCGAGGAACGCCACTCCGATGGCGAGAGCCCCTGCGACCAACTGCGTCACGTCCGTGCTCAGCCCGATGAAGAGGAAGGCCACCGAGTTTGCGACGAACGCGATTATCGCCCAGAAGGACTTCACCGTCCCTCTCGCCTTCTGGACCCGGGTGGTCTGCATCGTCAGGTTCCCGAAGTAGAGTCCCGCCGCGACCACGGCGATAAGCCCCGAGACGCCCATGTAGGTCGCCAGGGAGTATGAGCCGTAGACGCAGATTACAGTGATTATCGTCTCGGAGAGCGAGTCGTCGACGAGGCTCGAGAGCACCTCCGAGCCGAACCCGACGAGGAGGCCGACCGCGGCCCCTCCTCCCAGGAGCAGGGCGAACTGCCCGGTGGCGGCGAGGGGGGAGGGGGTCGACACGGTCACGGCGGCCAGGACCACCGAGAAGACGACTATCCCAGTGGCGTCGTTCAAGGCCGCCTCCGTCTCGAGGAGCGCGGAGAGCTTCGCGGGGACCTTCACCCTCCTGAACACCTCAAGGACGGTGGCGGTGTCCGTGGGGGCGATTAGGGCGCCGAAGATGAAGGCGGTGCTCAGCGGAAGCGCGGCGAGCGTCCAGAGCGCCAGGCCGGCCACGACGGTCGATATCACCACTCCCAGCGTAGCGAGGGCGAGCGCGGGGTTGATGACCGACCTTAGCTCGGTCGACCTGATGTTCATCATCGCCTCGAAGAGGAGCGGGGGGAGGATCAGGGCGACGAAATACCCGCCCCCGACGAGGTTGTTGAAGATGAGGTTTACCCCGAAGATGGAGGAGGCGGAAAAGGTCGCGAGGGCGATCCCCACCACCACGAGCATCACGGTATAGGGGATGCTGGTCCTCCGCGAGAATATCGACACGACGACCGTCAGGACGAGAAAACCTGCGATGATGGTCTCTATCTCTGGCAGCTCTCTCTCGTCTCGCCGCTTGCATACCATCTCCTTCCTAGATTACTCTTGGCCGGCCCAACTGGCGAGCGCCCTGGTCGCTGAAAAAGGGCCGAGTCTGCTCAAACCCTTAAATACAACAATAACAGAAAGATAATTCACTGCAAACTCGGCTGA
>JAPCJO010000068.1 GCA_027886905.1 Nitrososphaerota archaeon | reverse complement strand
GACAACATCCCTGGAGACGTCTTCTCGGGAGGCGTCATCACCTCGCCCTCGGCCGGGCAGGAGCAGAACAGCACGATATTCCGCGCGTCCTACACGAACGGGACCGTCGCCGTCCAGGCGGTGGGCTCCGTCCCCGGGAGCGTCCTCAACCAGTTCTCGATGAACGAGTACGAAGGATACTTCCAGGTGGCGACGAGCCGCATCGCTACGATAAACGGGAACGCCACCGAGAGCGACGACGTCTATGTCTTGAACGCGAACATGAGCCAGGTCTCGGCGCTCCAGAACATCGCGCCGGGGGAGAACCTCTACGCGGTCAGGTTCGTGGGCGACATGGGCTACGTGGTGACCTTCGAGCAGATCGACCCGCTCTTCGCGATATCCTTCGCGGACATGACGCACCCGGCCATCCTAAGCGCCCTCAAGGTCAACGGCTACTCGGATTACCTCCAGCCGCTCTTCAGCAACTACCTGCTCGGGGTCGGGAAGGACACGGTGGCCTCCTCGACAGGGGACTTTGCCTACTACCTTGGGCTGAAGCTCTCGCTCTTCCACGTAGCGGTCAACGGGTCGTCTTCCGACGTCCAGGACTATTTGATCGGGGACCGCGGGACGGACTCGCCGGTCCTCACGAACCACCTGGCGCTCACGTGGGACCCCGCAAACAATGTGACCGTGATACCCGTCCTGCTAGCCAAGGTGAGCGCGAACCAGCAGGGCAGCTCGCAGAATCCGCCGCCCGAAGGAAACCCGGTCTGGCAGGGCGCCTACGTCTTCAGGGTCAACGCCTCTGGGTTCACGCTGCTCGGGAACGTCACGCAGTACCCCGCCGGCATGAACTACGGCGATTCGCCCGACAACAACCTGCAGATAGAGAGGAGCGTAATCATCGGGAACTACCTCTACACCATCTCGCAGAGCGAGGTCATGGTGAGCGACCTGTCGTCGTTCGGGACGGTGGCGACGGTCGCGCTGCCTGGAAGTTAGTCCCGGCTTGCCACGACGACATCCTTTTCGACCCCGGTAGTTTCCGGGCGTCCCCTTCATCTGGTGCCTGAACGCTGACCCATACCGAAAGACCTTTACTGGCTCGGACACCCAGAGAACTGCATATGGGTCTGAAAGAGAATCTGGCGCTAATCCGGGCAAGGTATGATGCTGTGAATGCCCACGACTGGGAACGCCTCCAGGGGTTCTACGATGATTCCGTCCTGTGGAACGACTCCGGCCTAGACAAGCCGATCAAGGGAAGTCTGGCCGTGCGGAAGCGATTCGTAGCGTTCGCAAAGGGGTTTCCAGACTTCCGCTGGGACCTGGACCGTCTCTTCGGTCAAGGCGAACTGATGTGCGCAGAGTTCACGTTTACGGGGACTCACAGCGGACCCCTCCCGTTTTCCAAAGAGGGGTCGACGCCGGTCACGAAAAAGCTGATTCGAGTTCAAGGCTCCGGCGTTTACAGAGTCCAGGGGAGCAAGATAGTCGAGTCCCGGGTATATTTCGACCGCCTGGCGGTCCTCAATCAACTCGGCATTGGTCCAAAGTAGTGGGTGGCAGGTCGGATTCGCACTAGCCGCGCAAGTGTTACGGCATCGATTGATCTCACGTCACAACCATAGTTGTTGAATTAGAAAGAATGCGGTCGCAGGGATTTGAACCCTGGTCTCCGGTCCCGCCTTTTACGACGGAATTGCCAGCTTGGAGGGCTGAAGTCCTAGACTGTCCTCCCGAAGGATCCAGACTGGACGACGACCGCGCGAGCGCGAGCCTCGAACATCCCCCTTTTTACCGTTGGTCTTTGGTCGCCTTTTCTACCTCGTAAACTACCCGCGCGGCTACGACGTGAGCGTCCAGCGCCCTGTCGTCGATCCTCACCAGCCTGTCGAAGGCCTTGAGGTCCCTTGGGAGGAAGTGCCCTCGCGGAAAGCCGCCGACGACCACAGCCGGGTGCTTCAGGGGGGCCAGCTCGCCGGCCAACTCCTCCAAGCGCTCGGGCGCCCCCTGGACCGACAGGCCGGCAGAGAAATCAGTCCCTATCCCCTTCAAGAGCTGAGGCAGCGTGGCTTTCCTCACTCTGACCAGCCCCTCCTCGGGCCTCTCGACCAGCAGCTTCTCCATGAGGTTCCTGAACCTCGCGTAGCTCTTCGGCGGGCGCGTCCCTTCCCCGAACTCGAGGACAAAGTCATCGACGGTCTGGATGTAGACCCTGGCCTTCCCCTCCTGGTGCAGCGGGGTGCTGGTCACGTTCAGGAGCGTCAGGTGGACGAGGTCGGGCCTTCCCCTCCTGTAGCCGTCGCCGAGCTTGAGCATCGCGGAGTGGTGGACGCTCCTGTCGAGCAGGATGCCGCCCGGCTCTTGGGCCCGCCGCTCCGCGTCCCTCCTGACCGACGACTCGCGCCAGAGGGCCTCCGGGATGAGCTCTAGGGCCGCCTCCGCGATGACAAAGTGGAGATTCAAGGGGTCGAGCAAGACTTTTCGAGTCGCGATTAATTACTTTGCGCGAGGGAAGAAAGAGACGCCCCAGGTGAAGCGGAAGGAGGCGAAGAGGCAGGCCACGATCGCGGCGAAGACCTTGCTCGAGCTCTCCGCCTCGACCGCGCACGACGACCTCGGCCTGGCCAAGGAGCAGGCGGCGCTGGCCAGGAAGCTCATGCTGAAGTACAACATCAGGTTCGGCTGGGACCTCAAGAGGCTCTACTGCCACGGCTGCAAGGAGCTCATCGTCCCCGGGGTGAACGCGAGAGTGAGGCTCGCTGGGGGGATGGTCCTGACGACTTGCGCCAACTGCGGGCACGTAAACAGAAAAAGCCTGGGGCAGGCTTAAATATTCAAAGGGAAGGGCTGGACAATCTACTAACCCGGAGAAAGAGAGAATGGTAAAGGTCTACGACGTCCCCGCGGACAAGCTAATCGAGGAGCTCGCGTCACATCTCAAGCGCGTGCCCGAGATTGAGCCTCCCACGTGGGCGTCGTTCGTAAAGACGGGCTCGCACGCCGACAGGCCGCCGCAGAGGCAGGACTGGTGGTATGTCAGGGCGGCGTCTCTCATGAGGAAGGTCTACATGCAGGGCCCCATCGGGATAGAGAAGCTCGAGATAGCCTACGGCGGGAGCAAGCAGCTCGGCTACTTCCCGAAACACCACAGAGACGCGGGAAGCTCCGCGATCAGGAACATCCTGAAGGGCCTCGAGCGGGCAGAGCTCGTTTCGAAGCAGGGCACCTCCGGAAGGGTGCTGACCCCAAAGGGAGTAGCGCTTCTCGACAAGGTCAGCAAAGACATTTTTAAGGAACTCGTGAAGCAGAACCCAGCGCTAGAAAGGTATAGTTGATTCTATGATGGACGAGCAGCACAAGGAGGTTCAGCCGAGGGCGGCTTCGCAAGAGGACGCCTCAAGGCGGGCCATGCGCGAGAACGTGATGCGCGTCGCCCTCACGTCGGAGGCTCGGCAGAGGCTGGCCAACGTCAGGTTGGTCAAGCCGGAGGTCGCGCACGCCATCGAGGAGTACATCGTCCAGATGGTCTCCTCCGGGAGGCTCAAGAGGACGATAGACGACGAGCAGCTGAAGGAGCTCCTCACCACCATCCAGGGGACGGCCAAGAGGGAGTTCAAGATCAGGAGGATATAGGGCAATGGGAAGAAACAAGGACGCGTCAAAGAAGAACCGCCTGATGAAGGCGAGGAAGGACAACGCTTCCGTGCCGACCTGGGTCATAGCGAGGACCAACAGGAAGGTAAGGACCAACAGCAAGCACAGGGGCTGGAGAAGGACCAAGCTAGGGTTCAAGTAGTCCCCTCAGACCGAGATAGCTAGAGAGCAGAGCAAATATGTCGTCAACAAACGTCGAGCCCCTGACAAGGGTGCACATGGTCCCGCTCAGACGGGCCTTCGAGGCGCCCAAGTACAGGAGGACGAAGGTTGCGATAAGGGTCATCCGCGAGTTCACCACGCGCCACATGAAGGCCAAAGAGGTCAAGATCGACAAGGAAGTGAACCTCCTGCTTTGGTCGCGGGGCATAACGAATCCGCCTCGGCGCATCAAGCTCGAGATGGAAAGAGACGAGGATGGAGTGGTCTCAGTCCGATTGCCGCCCGCCGAAGAGTCATCCTAAATGGGTCTTCACCTAGTCGACCTTTACAGAAGCCCTAACATCGGAATCTTCCTAAAGGCGAACGACAAGGCC